>DXCX01000030.1 GCA_019115785.1 Candidatus Intestinimonas merdavium
AGGGGGAGGAAGCTATTATGTCAATGGCAGCTCCGATACCATCGGCTCTATCAGCGGCGCTTATGCCATAAATGGAACAGGCGAGATGACCGCCATCACAGATGCCCCCTATGTGGTGACCTCTTCCGGAACGGAGGTTCTGGGAGGGGGAAACACCACATCTACTGGCAGCAGCATCACCTTTACCGGCTCCGGCTATGGCCACAATGTGGGGATGAGCCAGCAGGGAGCCAGGGCCATGGCCCTCCGGGGAATGGATTACGTGGATATTCTGACCTTTTACTTCACCGGGATCACGGTGGGTTGACAAACGAAACGGAAAGCGGGAACTTGATTTGAAGACATCGGATTTTTACTATGACCTGCCTCAGGAGCTGATCGCCCAGACGCCGTTGGACCGGCGGGACGCATCCAGGCTGATGGTTCTGGACAAGCACACCGGTGCGGTGAAACACATGCACTTTTTTGACCTGCCTGGCCTCTTGCGTCCGGGAGACTGCTTGGTGCTCAATGACTCCCGTGTTCTGCCCGCCCGACTTCTGGGACACCGGGAGCCCGGTGGCGGTGCGGCAGAAGTGCTGCTGCTCACTGACAAGGGGGATAAGACCTGGGAATGTCTGGTCCGGCCGGGAAAGAAGATGAAGCCTGGGACAAGGCTGTCATTTGGCGACGGCCTGCTCACCGCTGAGGTCACCGAAACACTTGAGGGGGGAAACCGGCTGGTCCGCTTTCACTACGACGGCATTTTCCTGGAGCTGCTGGAGCAGCTGGGCAAGATGCCCCTTCCGCCTTATATCAAGGCCGAGCTCCAGGACCCGGAGCGGTATCAGACGGTGTATTCCCGGGAGGTGGGGTCGGCGGCGGCCCCTACGGCCGGACTTCACTTCACCAAGGAACTGCTGACACAGATTCAGGATATGGGGGTTTCTCTGGCCTATGTGACCCTCCATGTGGGCCTGGGTACCTTCCGCCCTGTGAAGGAGGAGGAGATTACCGACCACGAGATGCACGCGGAATATTGCATGATCTCCAAGGAGACGGCGGAGGTCATCAACGAAACCCGTCGGAAGGGCGGACGGGTCATCTGTGTGGGAACTACCTCCTGTCGGACCATCGAGTCCTGGGCGGCGGAGGACGGCACGCTCAAGGAGTCTGCCGGGTGGACCAGCATCTATATTTACCCCGGCTATCGGTTTAAGGTGTTGGATGCCCTCATCACCAACTTCCATCTGCCGGAATCCACTCTGGTGATGCTGGTTTCGGCCCTGGCCGGTCGGGAGCATATTTTGGCGGCCTATGAAGAGGCCGTCCGGGAGAAATATCGATTTTTCTCCTTCGGCGATGCCATGTTCATCTGCTGACGCATGAAAAGACAGCCGGCGTACGGATGGTCCGTACGCCGGCTGTTCTTATCCCTTGGGCTTCGGTTTGAACAGCAGGGCCACGATGCAGCCAAAGAAGATTGCGGCGGCGATTCCGCCGGCCGCGGCGGTGATACCGCCAGTAAAGGCGCCCAGAAGCCCATCCTCAGCCACGGCCTTGGTCACCCCTTTGGAGAGAAGGTAGCCAAAACCGGTGAGGGGGACGGTGGCGCCGGCGCCTCCGAAGTCCACAATATGCTGATAGATCCCCAGACCGCCCAGGATCACCCCAGAGACAACATAGAGCACCAGAATCTTGGCGGGGGTGAGTTTGGTACGGTCAATGAGGATCTGGCCGATGAGGCAGAAGGTGCCGCCGCAGAGGAAGGCACGGAGATAGGGGAGAAATCCATCCATAGTTCAGACTCCTTTCTCGGTGGAGATGGCCACGGCGTGACAGATGCCTGGAATACTCTCCCCCTGGAGGGAAGAGATCGGAGAGAGAAGGGCCCCTGTGCCGCAAAAAAGGATTTTGCGCCAGCGCCCTTCGCCCATGCCCCTGAGCAGATACCCATTGAGCACCACAGCGGAACAGCCGCAGCCCGATCCGCCGCAATGGACGTCTTGCGCGGGGAGGTCAAAGATCATCACGCCGCAATCGTCATAATTGCTCAGCTCCACACCGTCAGCGCGGAAGAGGTCCAGCACGATGGACTTGCCCAGCTCCCCCAGGTCCCCGGTGACAATGAGGTCGTAGTCGGTGGGCTTGCGCCCGGTATCGGAAAAATGGGCTGTCAGAGTGCTGTAGGCCGCCGGGGCCATGGCGGCCCCCATGTTATTGGCGTCTTTGATGCCCTTGTCCACCACCTTGCCGATGGTGGCGTGGGTAATATAGGGCCCCGTACCATCCCGGGCGAGGACCGCCGCGCCAGCCCCGGTCACCGTCCACTGGGCGGTGGGAGTGCGCTGACCGCCGTACTCCAGCGGGGTGCGGTATTGCCGCTCGGCGGAGCAGAAGTGGGAGGAGGCCACCGCCGCCGTCCAGCTTCCAAAGCCGCCATCCAGAATCATGGAGGCCAGAACCAGCCCCTCCGCCATCGTGGAGCAGGCTCCATAGAGTCCCAGGAAGGGTACATCTTGGCCTCGGACAGCAAAGGAGGAAGCAATGCACTGGTTGAGCAGATCGCCGGCAAAGAGCGTATCCAGGCTGGAGGGGGCTTGACCGGCCTTGTCCAGGGCACTTTGAAGCGCCAGGCGCTGCATGGTGCTCTCCGCTTTCTCCCAACTGGACTCCCCGAAGCTGTCGTCCTGGTTAATGAGGTCAAAATCGGCGGCCAGAGGGCCCTCCCCCTCCTTCTTGCCCACTACGCTGGCAAACCCGGCAATGGTAGGCGGTGCGGCAAAGGCCACCGTTTGCCTGCCCAGTTTCTTTAAGGTCATCAGGCTTCCTCCAATCCCCGCAAGATTTGTTCGGACGGGATTAGTTTGAACAGATTTCCGCAAAATATCAGGACTCATTTTGGCGAGGCAACGGCTGGTCAAATGTGGGAAGATGCGATATAATAAGCTATATTTTAGCTTATTGGAGTTTGATGATATGGTAGAAGAAGCCAAGCGGACCATCGCCTACCTCTGCCCAGCCTGCCATCAGGCTGTCGTGGCGGAAAAGACGGTTTTTTCACTGGCCGCGGCGCCCGGGAAGATTCCCTGCCCCTGCGGAAAGTCCGAGCTCAAAACGGAGATCGCGGGCGACCAGGTAAAGCTGACGGTGCCCTGCCTCTTCTGTGAGAAGGAGCACACGGTGGCCTGCTCCACCCATGCCTTTCTCCACAAGAAAGCACTCGCGTTTTCCTGTGCCGCCTCCGGGCTGGACTGCTGCTATGTGGGGGAGGAGGGACCGGTCTTCGCCGCCATGGAGCGGCTGGAGGAGGCGGTGGACAAGCTGGAGGCCGCCTCCGGGGAGAGGGGCGCCTTTCTGGATGAGATTATTATGCACGAGATCCTCTCTGAATTGAAGGACATCGCCCAGCGGAACGGGATCTCCTGCACCTGCGGCTCCAGGAAATGGAGGCTCCAGGTGAACTTCAGCTCTGTGGACCTCATCTGCGGCCAATGCGGGCGGACCCTGCGTATCCCTGCCGCCACCGCTGACGATCTGGAGGAACTGTGCTGCAAAAACACCCTTCTGATCAAGGGGAAGGGGGAGTAGGCCATGTACTATGAGGCAGCGTTCCAGGTGGGCGCCCGGGACACCGATCCCTTCAACCAGTGCCGCCCCTCATCCATGATGGATTTTTTGCAGGAGACTGCCACTGGCGCCGCGGTGGAGCTGCATGTCTCCCGGGAGGAGATGCTCCAGGGCTATGGCGTCTTCTGGATGCTGGCCAGAATCTGGTATCGACTGGATGTACCTGTCTTCTGGAACGACCGGCTCACTGTTCAGACCTGGCATCGGGGAAGCAGCCACGGAGCCTCTATATACCGGGATTTTGATATTTTTCGGGATGGAAAACCCATTGGAGAGGGCGTCAGCCTGTGGGTGCTGGCGGACATAGAGACGCGCAAGCTGCGTCGGGTTTCCGACCTGCCCGAATTCAACCAAACTTCCGGGGGAGACCGATGCAAAAGCCTTACGCTGCCCAAGCTCCGCATGCCCGTCCCACTGGAGAAGGTGGCGGAGCGGCGGCTCTGGTACAGTGACTGCGACGTGAACGGCCATGTCAACAACGTCCACTATGCCGACTACGCCTGTGATGCCGTCCATCTGGAAGAGGTGGGACGGGGACACTTCATCTCCCAAGTCCAGATTGGCTACCTAAAAGAGTGCCGGGCGGGAGAGAAGATCCAGTTGTCCGCCGGTCGGCAGGAGGATACTTTCTATGTCCAGGGGGACGGGGCGGAGGGAAAGCCAAGATTTGATGCGGCTTTGACTTTGTCCGTTGTAAAATGAGACCAGAAAAAGATAGACCGGACGGCGCAAAAGGGGCTGACCGATCTATCTTTTTTGCATACTTGTACCGTACCGAAAAAGGTGCCTGTCCGACCGGTACATGTGGTATTTGGGTATAGGCGGGCGGCTTTACATTTTTGGGAAGAAGGGCGTATAATGCTCAGGAGGAGTGATACCATGAAAACCGGCATTGTGCTGGAGGGCGGCGCCCTCCGGACCATCTTCTCCAGCGGTGTCTGCGATGGGCTGCTGGAGGCGGATCTTCTGCCCGACTACGTGATTGGCGTCTCAGCAGGTATTGCCTACGGTGTGAGTTATGTCTCCCGGCAGAAGGGCCGCAACCTGGAGATCGTGACCAAGTACGCCAATGACAAGCGTTATATGGGGATGCGGAACCTGCTGGTCCCCTCCAATCGCTGCTATTTTGGACTGCGCTTTACTTATGAAACCATTCCCAACGAGTTGGTGCCCTTCGACTATGAGACCTTCGCCGCCTTTCCGGGGGAGGTGGAGGCGGTGGTGACCAACCTGGAGAGCGGCCAGGCGGAATATCTGTCGGTGCCCCGGCGGGATGATAAGTTTCTGCTTCTTCAGGCCACCTGCGCTATGCCCTTGCTATTTCCAATTTTCTGGCTGGATGGCAAGCCCTGCCTAGACGGTGGCTCCGCGGACGGTATCCCCTACCGGCGGGCCTTTGACATGGGGTGTGACAGGGTGGTGGTGGTACTGACCCGGGAGCGGAGCTACCGGAGGCAGCCGGAGAAGCTTCAGCACCTGATTGACCTGCGCTACCACCGGTACCCCAACTTCTGTGAGACCATGCGCCATCGTGCCCAGCGGTACAATGCCTGCCGGGAGGAGCTCTTTCGGCTGGAAAAGGAGGGGAAGGTGCTCCTCATTTCCCCAAAGAGCACGCAGGGATTTTCCCGGGTGGAGCGGGACCTTGGCAAGATCAGGGCTCTATGGCAGGATGGGTATGACCAGGGCCTTTCCCGCGGAGAAGAGATCCGAGCCTTTTGGGGCAAGTGAGCCTGTCCTGAAAAAAGTGCATAAAGCGTCGGGAGGAAAAGGAGGGGCCTCCTGCCATTTACCACAAAAAAGCGTTAAAGCACAAGCTGGGACTTGACAGCGCACAGAGGAACCGGTATACTAAGCGCATCAGTTGAGAACGAAGGCGTTCCACCCAGAAGGGCGGAGCGCCTTCTCTGCTGTCAAAGGTCATCCGCACCGCCGATGGCGAATCCAATAGAGGAAGGGGACACCAGCAATGGCGCACACCAAGGAAGACATTATACGTATGGTCAAGGAGGAGGACATTGAGTTCATCCGCCTGCAGTTTACCGACATCTTCGGCCAGCTCAAGAATGTGGCCATTACCGCCTCCCAGATTGAAAAGGCGGTCAATAACCAGATCATGTTCGACGGCTCCTCCATCGAAGGCTTTGTCCGCATCGATGAATCCGACCAGTATCTCTATCCTGATTTGAAGTCCTTCCGGGTTTTCCCCTGGCGGCCCAGCCATGGGAAAGTGGCCCGCCTGATCTGCGACGTCCACAACCCCGATGGCTCCAACTTTGCCGGCGACCCCCGGTACGTGCTCAAGCGGGCCATTCAAAAGGCCCACGACATGGGCTATGATGCCTTTAACGTGGGCCCTGAGGCGGAGTTTTTCCTCTTCCAGACCGATGACGAGGGCAAGCCCACCACTAAGACCAACGACGAGGCCGGTTATTTCGATCTGGGTCCTCTGGACCACGGTGAGTCCACCCGCCGGGAGATTTGTATGGCGCTGGAGGCTATGAAGTTTGAGATCGAGGCCAGCCACCACGAGGTGGCCGAGGGCCAGCACGAGATCGACTTCAAGTATGAAGAGGCCCTCCACACCGCAGATAACATCATGACCTTTAAGCTGGCGGTCAAGACTCTCGCCCAGAAGAACGGCCTCCATGCCACCTTCATGCCCAAGCCCATCTTTGGCATCAACGGTTCCGGTATGCACACCAACATGTCCCTCTTCCGGGATGGCAAGAACGTCTTCTATGATCCCAACGATCCCCGTGGACTCTCCAAGGAGGCTTACAGCTTTATCGCCGGCCTGCTGTACCACGTGAAGGGCTTTGCCGCTGTCACCAATCCCCTGGTCAACTCCTATAAGCGGCTGGTCCCTGGCTATGAGGCCCCCTGCTACCTGGCTTGGTCCGCTTCAAACCGCTCCGCCCTTATCCGGATTCCAGCCGCCAGAGGCCAGTCCACCCGCGTGGAGCTGCGCTCTCCCGATCCGGCCTGCAACCCCTATCTGGCCTTTGCTGTGTGTCTGGCTGCTGGTCTGGACGGCATTGAGAAGGGCATGACTCCCCCTGACGAAGTCACCGAGAACATCTTTGCCATGGATCAGGCCACCCGTGAGGCCAACGGCATCGAGTCCCTGCCCGGCTCCCTGGAGGAGGCCATTCACGCGCTGGAGAAGGATCAGCTCATCCTGGACACCTTGGGTGAGCATGTGGCCACCAATTTCATCGAGGGCAAGATGAAGGAGTGGGATGAATACCGCACCCGCGTCAGTTCCTGGGAGCGGGACAAATATATCATCAACTACTAATATAAACTCCGTACCCCCGCAGGCATGCCGGCCTGGCGCCGGCGATGTCACTCCTGCCAGAAGGAGTTGAGAAACGTTGGAGATGGAAAGTGTCATCGTAGCCTTTGAGAGCGAGCGCAGCTGTGAGCGGATCCGGGATATTCTGGAGAGCAGCGGTACCGCAGCCTGCATCCTGTGCCGTTCCGCCGCTGAGGTAAAACGGACGGTGAGCAAGCAGCGGGTGAGCACCGTAATCTGTGGCTTCAAACTGCCTGATGAGCCAGCCGAGGCCCTCTTTGAGGACCTTCCGCCCACCTGCTCGATGCTGATCGTGGCGGTCCAGGGCATGCTGGACCTATGTCAGAACGACGACATCTTCCGTCTGGCTTCCCCGGTCCGCCGGGGAGATCTGGTGGCATCGGTGCGTCTGCTGCTCCAGATGGGGCACCGGTTGGAAAAGTTTGTCCGTCCTCAACGCAGTCAGGAGGAGGAGGAACTCATCCAGTCAGCCAAGGAGTTGCTTATGGACCGCAACGGCATGACCGAAGAGCAGGCCCACCGGTTTTTGCAGAAGAAGAGTATGGATTCCGGGGTCAAGATGGTCCAGACCGCCCGGCTGGTGCTGGGCATGGGCTGATACCACCCTGAAAAAACGCCGTGGCAGATCACAAAGGCCAAAGATGGCTTAGGATTGTTCCCAGGGGCATACATATCGTCAGACGAGGATGTCTCTCCGCCCGGGGCGGCAGTTCGGAATGCGATGCTGGACTGCCGCCCTTATCCTATCCAGAGGCGAGAGACTCCGGATAGGAGGTCTGACGATGCATTTCACCAAATTACAGGCCCTGGGCAATGACTACGTTTGCCTGGACCTCACCCAGGCTCGTCCGGGAAAGGAGCTTTCCAAGCTGGCACGGACCCTCACCGATCGCCATTTTGGTGTGGGGGGAGATGGATTGCTGTGCGTCCTCCCCGGGGAAGGGGAGCGGCTGAGGATGCTTCTCTACAACGCTGATGGCTCCCGGGGGGCCATGTGCGGCAATGGCATTCGCTGCCTGGCGGCCTACGCCTGGGCCCATGGTCTGGCGAAGGTCGGGCATCCCCTGGAGGTGGAGACAGACGCTGGACTGCGTGTCATCACCGCGGTCCCGGGTGGGATCCGGGCCGAGATGGGGTGTCCAGTCCTTGAAAAAAGCCGGAGATTGGCGGCGGCGGGGCAGACCTGGCGGGTGTGCCCGGTGTCTATGGGCAATCCCCACGCCGTGCTCTTTGTGCCCCATCTCGATAACATCTCTCTGGAGAGATTGGGGCCGGAACTGGAGCGCCACAGAGCCTTTCCAGACCGAACCAATGTGGAGGTGGTGGAGGTCGCCGCTCCCGACCTGCTGCGGATGCGGGTCTGGGAGCGGGGCTGTGGGGAGACACTGGCGTGCGGTACCGGCGCCTGTGCCGCCTTTGCCGCTGCGGTGTCGTCAAATCTGGCGGTCAGACGGGGAAGGGTGGAGCTGCCTGGCGGTATGCTTTCTCTGGACTGGCCGGCGGCAGACGGACCCATCTATTTGGAAGGACCCGCGTTCACCGTGTTTGAAGGCGAGTGGCCGGGGGAATCATAAGGAGGTAACAGCGTGCACATCAACGAAAATTTCGCTAAGCTGCCCGGCAGCTATCTCTTTTCTGAGATTGCCCGCCGGGTATCGGCTTACAGTGAGGAGCATCCACAGGCGGATCTCATTCGACTTGGCATTGGTGACGTGACATTGCCGTTGGCACCAGCGGTTCTGGAGGCTATGCACAAGGCCGTGGACGAGCAGGGAAAGGCCGAGACCTTCCGGGGCTATGGCCCAGAGCAGGGCTGGTCCTTTCTCCGGGAGGCCATGGCCCGGCACGATTTCCAGGCTCGTGGGGTGGAGCTCTCCCCGGAGGAGATTTTTATCAGTGATGGCGCCAAGAGCGACTGCGGCAATATCGTGGATCTTTTTCAAAATGGCAATCGGGTGGCGGTGTGCGACCCGGTGTATCCGGTGTATGTGGACTCCAACGCCATGGCCGGCCGGGCGGGGGACTATGACGCCGGAACAGGAAGGTGGACAGGACTGATCTATATGCCCTGTACGTCGGAAAACGGCTTCCTGCCGGAAATTCCCCGGGAAAAGGCCGACCTCATCTACCTGTGTTTCCCCAATAACCCCACCGGTGCGGTAGCCGGGCGGGAGGTCCTTCAGACCTGGGTGGACTACGCCAATGACTGCGGGGCGGTCATTCTCTTCGATGCCGCCTATGAGGCATTCATTACCCAGCCGGACATCCCCCACTCTATTTTTGAAATTCCCGGGGCCAAGACGTGCGCCATCGAATTCCGGTCCTTCTCCAAGACTGCCGGCTTCACCGGTACGCGGTGTGCCGCCACCATCATTCCCAAAGAGCTTGTTCGGGAGGGGATGAGCCTGCGGGACATGTGGAACCGACGCCAGTGCACCAAGTTCAATGGCGCGCCCTATATTGTTCAACGAGGCGCGGAGGCCACCTACACTGAGGTGGGCCGGAAGCAGATTATGGCAAATGTAGCGTATTACCTCCAGAACGCCAAGACGATCCGGGAGGGTCTGGCCGCCGCTGGGCTCACCGTTTCTGGTGGGGTAGACTCCCCCTATGTGTGGGCCAAAACGCCGGATGGAGTAGGGTCTTGGGCTTTCTTTGATACCCTTCTCCGTGAGGCCAATGTGGTCACCACTCCTGGCGCTGGCTTCGGACCCAGTGGAGAGGGGTATATCCGCCTCACCGGCTTCGGAGGGGCCGAGGCCACCCGCAAGGCGGTAGAGCGCATTCAGAAAATTCTCTGATATTGCAGGGTGCGTACAATGGGGTGCGTGCCGCCGTGCCGGACTGCGCTGTCTGGCGCGGCGGCGCGCTCCTTTTCTCATTGTGAAATGGTAAAAAATGCAAGGAACCGGATGGCCTCAGCCGCCGGAACACCCGGAAAGGGGATGCGAAGATGAAAAAGACCAGAAACGAGAGCTTTCAGCGGTCCGGGCTCTATGACCCGGCCCTGGAGCATGACGCCTGCGGTATCGGCGCCGTGGTGGACATCCAGGGCCGGAAGACCCGGCAGACGGTGGATGATGCCCTGAAGATCGTGGAGAAGCTGGAGCACCGGGCGGGCAAGGACGCGGAGGGCAAGACTGGAGATGGCGTGGGTATCCTGCTCCAGATCCCCCACACATTCTTTGTGAAGGAGGTTTCCTTTCCTCTGGGCGGGGAGCGTGACTACGGTGTGGGCATGTTTTTCCTGCCTCAGGACGCCCTGCGGCGGGGGCGGGCCCAGAAGAGCTTCGAGCGGGCGGCGGCGGCCGAGGGGCTAGAGGTACTGGGCTGGCGAGAGGTTCCAGTGGACCCCTCCGTACTGGGGGAGCGGGCCCTGGCCAAGATGCCCTGTATTATGCAGGCTTTCCTGAAACGTCCGGAGGATGTGGAGCAGGGGCTCCCCTTTGACCGGCGGCTCTATGTGGCCCGCCGGGCCTTTGAGCACACCGACAAGGACACCTATGTCTGCTCCCTGTCCAGCCGGACCATCGTATATAAAGGAATGTTCCTGGTGAAGCAGCTGCGGGCCTTCTACAAAGACCTCCAGAACGAGGAGTGCTGTTCCGCCATTGCCATCGTCCATTCCCGGTTTTCCACCAACACCAACCCTTCCTGGGAGCGGGCCCACCCCAACCGCCTGCTGGCCCATAATGGTGAGATCAACACCATCCGGGGCAACGCTGACCGGATGCTGGCCCGGGAAGAGACCATGTCCTCGCCTCTGGTTGACGGGGAACGGGAGAAGATCTACCCTGTCATCAACGGGGAAGGTTCCGATTCGGCCATGCTGGACAATACACTGGAATTTCTGATGATGGCGGGGATGGAGCTTCCCCTGGCCGTTATGGCGGCCATTCCGGAACCTTGGCAGGAGGACAAGACCATGTCCCGGGCCCGTCGGGACATGTACCGCTACTATGCCACCCTTATGGAGCCTTGGGACGGTCCCGCGGCCATCCTGTTCTCCGACGGCGATATTCTGGGGGCGGTACTGGACCGGAACGGCCTGCGGCCGGCCCGGTATTATATCACTACCGATCAGCGGCTCATCCTGGCCTCCGAGGTGGGGGTCCTGGATCTGCCGCCGGAGCTGGTAGCTGAAAAGGGACGTCTGGGCCCTGGACGGATGATCCTGGCCGACACCAGACAGGGCCGGGTCATCCGGGACTGGGAGCTCAAGGAGAGCCAGGCCGCCAAAGCGCCCTATGGCGAGTGGCTGGACCGGGAGCTGGTGGGTCTGGCCGACCTGTCGCTGCCCAATCGCCGGGTGGAGTCCAGAAGCCGAGAGGAGCTCCAACGTCTCCAGAAGGCCTTTGGCTACACCTATGAGGATGTCCGGGATACCATTCTGCCCATGGCTCGGGACGGCGCTGAGCCTACCGCCTCCATGGGCGCCGATATCCCACTGGCGGTGCTGGACCGGCAGGACCGGCCACTCTTCGACTACTTCCGTCAGCTCTTTGCCCAAGTCACCAATCCGCCCATCGACGCCATCCGTGAGGAACTGGTCACCGATACCGCCGTCTATGTGGGCGACGACGGCAACCTGCTGGAGGAGAAGGCGGAGAACTGCCGGGTCCTCCAGATCCGCAACCCCATCCTCAGCGCCACCGACCTTATCAAGATCAAGGCCATGAAGCGGCCAGGCTTCCAGGTAGAGACGGTGTCCATCCTCTACTATAAGGGCTCCTCCCTGGAGGAGGCTCTGGAGCGGCTCTTCCTGGAGGTGGACCGGGCCTACCGGCACGGGGCCAACGTGGTCATTCTCTCCGACCGGGGGGTGGATGAAAACCATATGGCCATCCCGTCCCTGCTGGCGGTGTCCGCCATAGAGCAGCATTTGGTCCGCACAAAAAAACGCACAGCGGTTTCCATCATCCTGGAGTCTGCTGAGCCACGGGATGTCCACCACTTCGCCGCCCTGCTAGGCTACGGCGCCCGGGCGGTGAACCCCTATCTGGCCCAGGAGATCATCGTTTCCCTCATTGAGGACGGCCAGCTGGATAAGGACTTTCACGCCGCCGTGGCTGACTATGACAACGCTGTTCTCCACGGCATCGTAAAGGTGGCCTCCAAGATGGGCATCTCCTCCATCCAGTCCTACCAGTCGGCGCAGATCTTTGAGGCGGTGGGCATCTCCAAGGAGGTCATCGACCGCTACTTCACCAATACCGTCTCCCGGGTGGGCGGCATCGGCCTCAAGGAGATCGGCGCGGCGGTGGAGCGCACCCACTCCAAGGCCTTCGACCCTCTGGGGCTGGAGGTGGACCTGGAGCTGGACTCCTTGGGCTGCCACAAGGCCCGGGCCGGTGGGGAGGATCATCTCTACACCCCGGAAACCATTCATCTCCTCCAGGAGGCGGTGCGCCGGGGAGACTATGGCCTGTTCCAGAAGTACACCGCCTTGGTGGACGACCAGACAAAGCCCAGAACCCTCCGGGGACTGCTGGAGCTCAACTATGCCCCTCAGCCTATTCCTCTGGAGGAGGTGGAGTCCGTATCCTCCATTGTCCGGCGCTTTAAGACCGGCGCCATGAGCTATGGCTCTATTTCCCAGGAGGCCCATGAGTGCCTGGCCATGGCCATGAACCAGTTGGGCGGGCGTTCCAACTCCGGCGAAGGCGGAGAGAAGCCCGAGCGCCTGGGCACGGAGCGTAACTCGGCCATCAAGCAGGTGGCCTCCGGCCGCTTCGGTGTCACCAGCGCCTACCTGGTCAGCGCCAATGAGATCCAGATCAAGATGGCTCAGGGCGCCAAGCCCGGCGAGGGCGGCCACCTGCCCGGCGGAAAGGTGTATCCTTGGATCGCCAAATGCCGCCACTCCACCCCCGGCGTCACGCTGATTTCCCCGCCACCCCACCACGATATCTACTCCATTGAGGATCTGGCCCAGCTCATCTACGACCTCAAATGCGCCAATCGCCGGGCCCGGATCTCGGTCAAGCTGGTCAGTGAGGCGGGGGTGGGCACCATCGCCTCCGGCGTGGCCAAGGCGGGGGCCCAGGTGGTCCTCATTTCGGGCAGCGACGGCGGCACGGGAGCTGCCCCCCGCACCTCCATTCACGGAGCCGGTCTCCCCTGGGAACTGGGTGTGGCTGAGACGCACCAGACCCTGATGGCCAATGGACTGCGCTCCCGTGTGGCAGTGGAGGCCGATGGTAAGCTCATGTCTGGCCGCGATGTGGCCATCGCCTGCATGCTGGGCGCTGAGGAATTCGGCTTTGCTACCGCCCCCCTGGTCTCCATGGGCTGCGTCATGATGCGGGTGTGCAACCTGGACACATGCCCTGTGGGTGTGGCCACCCAAGACCCGGAGCTGCGTAAGCGCTTCCAGGGTAAGCCGGAGCATGTGGTAAACTTTATGACCTTTATCGCCCAGGAGCTCCGGGAGCATATGGCCAAGCTGGGCGTGCGCACTGTGGACGAGCTTGTAGGCCGTACCGACCTGCTCTCCCAGCGG
This sequence comes from Candidatus Intestinimonas merdavium, assembly GCA_019115785.1. Lineage (GTDB taxonomy): Bacteria > Bacillota > Clostridia > Oscillospirales > Oscillospiraceae > Intestinimonas > Intestinimonas merdavium. The sequence continues at coordinate 13,431 of DXCX01000030.1, forward strand.
GAGAACACGGTTGGCGTGGACCTCTCCGGATTGCTGGAGAACCCCTGGGGCAAGGCAGGCGTCAAGCGGCACTTTGACCCCGCTGACGTCTATGACTTTAAGCTGGAGCAGACGGTGGACCTGCGGGAGCTGGAGCCCCGGCTGAAGGAGCCCCTGGAGCAGGGAACGCCCGGCAGGGTGGAGCTGTCTATCTCCTCCACCGACCGGGCCCTTGGCACCATCCTGGGTTCCGATGTCACCCGACTACACGGTGATGCCCTTCCGCCGGGAACCATTACGGTGAAGTGCACAGGCGGCGGCGGACAGTCCTTCGGCGCCTTCCTGCCAAAAGGGGTGGCACTGGAGCTGGAGGGGGATGCCAACGACTCCTTCGGCAATGGGCTCTCCGGCGGCCGTCTGGCCCTATACCCCCCCAAGGGGAGTACCTTTGCCGCCGATGAGAATGTCATTGTGGGCAATGCCGCCCTTTATGGCGCCACCTCTGGCGAGGCCTATATCGCCGGTGTCGCTGGGGAGCGGTTCTGCGTACGCAACTCCGGCGCCACGGCAGTGGCCGAGGGGGTGGGTGATCATGGCTGCGAGTATATGACTGGCGGCTGTGCGGTGATCCTGGGGCCCACGGGCCGGAACTTTGCCGCAGGTATGTCCGGCGGTGTAGCCTATGTCCTGGATGAAAAGCGGGATTTCTATCTCCGCCTGAACAAGACCCTGGTCTCTATGGAGCCGGTCACCGATGGAGAGGATGTCAGACGGCTGGAAAAGATACTCCGTGCCCACGCTGAGGCCACGGGATCGGTTCGGGCCAAGGCCATTCTGGAAGACCTAGACCACTGGCTGCCCCTCTTTAAAAAGATCCTGCCCCTGGATTATGACCGAATGCTCCGTACCACCGCGGCGCTGGAGGGCCGGGGCATGGACAGGGAGCAGGCCCAGGTGGAGGCCTTCTATCTCAACACCAGAGGAGGGAAGCGGTAATGGGAAAGCCCACTGGATTTTTGGAGTATCCGCGGCAGGGGGAGCCCGCCCAGCCGCCCCTGGAGCGTATCACACATTTTAATGAATTCCACCCCAGACTCAGCCGGGAAGAGCGCCGGAGGCAGGGGGGAAGGTGCATGGCCTGCGGCGTGCCCTTCTGCCAGTCCGGAGCGGTGTTGGGTGGTATGGTTTCCGGATGTCCCCTTCACAACCTGGTCCCCGAGTGGAACGACCTCATTTATACCGGAAGCTTCGACCATGCGCTGCGTCGGCTGCTCAAGACCAACAGCTTTCCTGAGTTCACCGGACGGGTATGTCCCGCCCTCTGTGAGGCGGCCTGTACCTGTGGCCTCCATGGAGAACCGGTCACTGTCCGGGAAAATGAGCTTGGCATCATTGAGGAGGCCTGGGAGAAGGGGCTGGTCCAGCCTCGTCCGCCCCGGGTCCGTACCGAAAAAAAGGTGGCGGTGGTGGGCTCCGGCCCCTCTGGTCTGGCCTGTGCGGACCGTCTCAACCACCGAGGACACAGCGTCACTGTCTTTGAGCGGGCCGACCGGCCCGGCGGGCTGCTGATGTACGGCATCCCCAACATGAAGCTGGAAAAGAGCGTGGTAGCCCGGCGTATCGACCTCATGACAAAGGAGGGCGTTACCTTCCGCACCAGCGTGGACGTGGGCCGAGACCTCTCCGCTCAGGCAATTTTGGAGGAATTTGACGCCGTGGTCCTCTGCTGCGGAGCCGCCCGTCCCCGGGATCTGGCAGTGCCGGGCCGGGAGGGGGAGAGCGTCCTCTTCGCCGTGGACTACCTGAAGGCGGCCACTGTGGCCCTCCTAGCGGGGGACCCAGCCTCCACCACCGTCTCCGCCCGTGGGCTGGATGTGGTCATCGTGGGCGGCGGCGATACCGGCAATGACTGTGTTGGTACTGCCCTGCGTCAGGGGTGCAAAAGCGTCACCCAGCTAGAGATGATGCCCAAGGCCCCAGATCACCGGACAGATGCCTGCCCCTGGCCGGAATGGCCCAAGGTGTGCAAGACCGACTATGGACAGCAGGAGGCCGCCGCAGTCTTTGGCCATGACCCACGCATCTTCCAGACTACGGTCACCAGCCTGGTCCGGGACGCGGAGGGGCACCTTACCGCCGTAGAGACGGTAAAGCTGGATGAAAAGCTTCAGCCGGTGGCGGGGACGGAGGAGAAACTGCCTTGCCAGCTCCTTCTCATCGCCGCGGGCTTTCTGGGGCCGGAGGACTATGTGCCCCAGGCCTTCGGGCTGGAGCGCACGCCCCGCTCCTGTGTCAAGACAGATGAGGGCCACTACACCGCCTGTGGTGCTCAGCGGGTCTTCACCGCTGGAGATATGCACCGGGGCCAGTCCCTGGTGGTGTGGGCCATCCGGGAGGGCCGGGAGGCCGCCCGAGAGGTGGACCAGGCCCTCATGGGCTATACTGCGCTGGAATAAGTTGCTCCAGGGTACACGAACAGACCTTTGATCCCACAGGGACCAGCCATGAACTGCCCCAGATTGTGCCGTCGGCACGATCTGGGGCAGTTCTGATAGGGCGGGTCCCTGATTTTATATGGGGGTGAATAAAAGGCGGTTGCCTTTCCAGCAAAAGTGCCGTATCATATATCTTGGTGATTTTTTGTGAAGTTCCTCATCTGTGCACTGCGTATATTGTTCCGGCTGGTGGTGCTGGGTGCCACGCTGGTGATACTGGTATATGCGGTCTTTCAGTTTTGCCGCTGGCGGGGACTGATCCTGTTTTCCCAGGAGGCCGACCCGGACCAGTGGGAGATTTTTGGGGTGGATGCCTCAGTATACCAGGGAGATGTGGACTGGATGGCGCTGGCTGAACAGGGGGTGGACTTTGCCTTTTTAAAGGCCACCGAGGGCAGCTCTCTCCAGGATGTCCGCTTTGCCCAGAACTGGGCCGCAGCGCAGGCAGCCGGAGTTCGGGTGGGGGCCTACCACTTCTTCAGCTATGATAGCCCCGGCGAGACACAGGCTGACAACTTCATCTCTGCCGTGCCCGCAACTCCAGGTGCGTTGCCGCCGGTCGTGGACATCGAATTTTACGGCGACAACCTTCAGGAACCGCCCAATCGGGACCATGTAAAGGCGGTTCTGGACCCACTGCTCAGCCGCCTGGAGGCATATTACGGAGTCAAGCCCATCCTGTATGTAACCTACCGCTCTTATGACCTCTATCTGAAGGACGGCTATGAGGACTATCTTTTCTGGTTTTCCAGTCCGGTAGTGGCACCCTTCTGGAAGCCATGGACCTTTTGGCAGTATTCTCACAGCGCCCGGCTGGATGGCTACAGCGGAGGAGAGGAACGCATCGACCTCAATGTTTTCCGGGGGAGCCGGGAGGAGTTCCAGAGTCTCTTCGGTCCGGGCTGAGGTCGGCCTTTTTCGCCGGAACTATTCTAATTCAGGACTGGTTCTGTTATAATATTCATATTGGAGGCGATGTCCTGGTCGGGCCGCTCCAAAATGAAATGATACCGCCGGGCCCCTGGGCTGTCGGCGTCTTTGATAGGAGGAAAAGAGAGTATGGACCGATATACATCTTTGTTTCGGGAGCTCTCCCGGACTTGTCCCGCCCTGGAGCTGCGGGCAGAGGAGCCTATGAGCCGTCATACCACCTTTCGGATCGGTGGACCGGTGCGCCTCATGGCCCTGCCCCGGAGTGAGGAGGAGGCGGTAAAGGCAGTGCGCACCGCCATCCAGCACGATATTCATCCATTTTACATGGGCAACGGCAGTGACCTGCTGGTGGCCGACAGGGGGTATGAGGGGTTTATCATCAAGGCGGTGGATGGCCTGGGCGGCCTGGAGTGCCACGGAAATATGATTACGGCTGGCAGCGGGGTGCTTCTCTCCCGCCTATCCAGCTTTGCCATGGACAAGGGACTGAGCGGACTGGAGTTTGCCCATGGCATTCCTGGTTCGGTGGGCGGTGCCATCACCATGAACGCCGGCGCTTATGATGGAGAGATGAAGGCGGTGGTCCAGTCGGTGCGCTGCCTCAGCGCTCAGGGGGAGGAGGAAACCGTATCCGGGGAGGATCTGGACTTCTCCTATCGCCACAGCGCGTTCCAGGATGAGAGCAGACTCATCCTCTCCGCCCAAATGGAGCTCAAGCCCGGGGACAGTGGGGACATTAAGGCCCTTATGGACGATTTCGGAAACCGCCGCCGACATAAGCAGCCTCTGGATCTGCCCAGCGCCGGCAGTGTCTTCAAGCGCCCGGCGGGGTATTTTGCCGCCTCCCTCATCGATGAGTGCAAGCTTAAGGGGCTGACGGTAGGTGGTGCTCAGGTCTCCAAAAAGCATGCCGGGTTCATTGTCAATCTTGGGAACGCCACATGCTCGGATGTGCTCACTCTGGCTGAGCAGGTACAGGAGACTGTGCTCAAAGAAACCGGCGTTGCGCTGGAGCTGGAAGTGCGCACCCTTGGGGTGTAAGCCATCCATAAGGTGAGCGCCATGAAATTTATTTTAATATCCGGCCTCTCTGGCGCCGGAAAGAGTAAAACCGCCTCCATTTTAGAGGATATGGGCTATTATGTGGTAGATAATCTGCCCGCCGCCCTCATTCCCAAGTTTGCCGAGCTCTGCATGGCAGGTCAGGGGCACTATGACAAAGTGGCCCTGGTCACCGACATCCGTGGAGGCCAGACCTTTGACGGACTTTTTGACGCTCTGGATCAGCTCAGGGAGATGGGCTGCGACTATAAGATTCTCTTCGTGGAGGCCAGCCTGGAGACCATCATCAAGCGCTACAAGGAAACCCGCCGGAGCCATCCCCTGGCCAAGGCTGGGCGTTCCCTGGAGGAGGCGGTGGCTCTGGAGCGGACTGCTCTGGAGCCGGTGCGGAAGCGTTCGGAGTACATCCTGGACACCTCGGCGCTCTCTACCGCCAAGCTGAGGGGGGAGATGCTCCGTCTCTTCGGGGAAGGGGACGGTAGGCCAGCTATGAGTGTGTCTGTGATCTCCTTTGGTTTTAAAAATGGTATTCCGCTGGAGGCTGACCTGGTCTTCGATGTGCGCTGCCTGCCCAATCCCTATTACATTGCCGAGCTCCGTCCTCAGACCGGTTTGGACGCCGGAGTTCGGGATTTTGTCTTTGGATATCAGCAGACCCGGGATCTGATGCGCCATTTGGAGAGCCTCCTGAGCTTTCTCCTGCCCCTCTATGTGGAGGAGGGGAAGACGGCACTGGTCATTGCCGTGGGCTGTACCGGGGGACACCACCGGTCGGTGGCGGTGACCAGTGCTCTGGCCGATTTTATCCGGCAGAAGGGGTACAACGCCTCTGAGAGCCACCGTGACATGACGAGGGACTGATCTATGAGCGAGCAATACAGCCGCAGCGACCAGCGCTGGGAGCACGGTCCAAAGATCACTGCCATCGGCGGCGGCACAGGACTTTCCACCATGCTCCGGGGACTAAAGCAGTATACCCGTAATTTGACCGCCATTGTCACCGTAGCTGACGACGGTGGGGGATCTGGTATGCTTCGGCAGGACCTGGGTATGCCGCCGCCGGGGGATATCCGCCACTGTATGGAGGCGCTGGCCAACGCGGAGCCTACCATGAACCAGCTTTTGACCTACCGGTTTCCCAGCGGTTCCGGGAGCCTTACTGGCCAATCCTTTGGGAATTTGATCCTGGCGGCGCTCAATGGGATCACTGGCTCCTTTGACCAGGCGGTGACCCGGATGAGCGAGGTTCTGGCCATCACAGGTCGGGTACTGCCGGTGACCAATGAGGACGTACAGCTGGAGGCCACCTTTGAGAACGGGAAGAGTGTGGTGGGGGAATCTAAGATCAGCGCCTTCAAGAAGGAACAGGACTGCCGCATTGTCCGTGTGCGTCTGCTGCCGGAGCGCCCACCCGCGCTGCCGGAGACCCTGCGGGCCATCCAGGAGGCCGACCTCATCTTACTGGGGCCGGGGAGCCTCTATACCAGCGTCATCCCCAATCTGCTGGTGAATGGCGTGGGAGAGGCCATCCGCAGCTCCAATGCACTGAAGATCTATATCTGTAATATTATGACCCAAGACGGCGAGACCGAGGGCTATACGGTAGCCGATCACGTGGCTGCGGTCCTCTCCCACGGCGGCGGACCGGGGCTGGTAGATGTGTGCCTGGCCAACTCCGCCCAGGTACGGCCGGGACTTGTGGAGCGGTATCGGGAGGAGGATGCCGCCCCCATCGTCATTGATCGGGAGCGGGTGGAGGCACTTGGCGTGGAGCTGGTGGAGCGCCCCCTGGCCTCTGAGACGTCCGATTATGCCCGGCACTCGGTGGCGCGCCTGGCGGCAGCGGTTATGGAGCTGCACGCCGAGCGGTCCATCCGCATCGCCCACGCGCTGGGCGCCGAGGAGACGCAGTTCCGGCTGGAGGAATGACCTGTGGTGGAAACGGAGACCCCCCTCAGAAAAAGAAAAAGGTGAACCTATGTCCTTTTCCAACCAAGTCAAGACAGAGCTGTGCCGTGGGGCGATTTCACGGCGGTGCTGTGCCCGAGCAGAGGCCTACGGCGCACTGCTGTTTTGCCGCCGTTTTACCCGGGAAGAGATCAGGGTGGTTACCGCCTCACCGTCCTTTGCAAAGCGTTTGCCGGAGCTCTTCCGCCGGGCCTTTCGGGTGGAATTTGACGCTGTGACAGCTTCAGCGGCTGGGAAACAGACCTTCTCTCTTACCAATCCCGCCAAGCTCATCGCCGTTCGGGAGGCCTTCGGTTACGAGCCGGAGGCCTCTCTGGCCCACCATATCAATTTTGCCATGGTGGAGGAGGACCACTGCCGTTCCGCCTTCCTGCGGGGGGCATTTCTGGCCGGTGGTTCGGTGAGCGACCCGTCCAAGAGTTATCATCTGGAGCTGTGTACCACCCATTTCAATGTGAGCCGGGAGTTGGCCGCGCTTTTGCGGGAGGCGGGCTTTGAGCCCAAACAGACCACCCGAAAATCCAATTACATCACCTATTTCAAGCCCAGTGAGACCATTGCAGACTTCCTGACGGCTTTGGGAGCGCCGGTGTCGGCCATGGAACTTATAAATACCAAGCTGGAAAAGCACCTGCGGGGGAGTGTCAACCGGCGGGTGAACTGTGACTCGGCCAATCTGGACAAGGCGGTGGACGCCGCGCTGGAGCAGGTGGAGGCCATTGAGCGGTACGCACGGAGCCGTGGGCTGGACTCCCTGCCGGACAAGCTCCGGGCCACAGCGGAGCTGCGCCTGGACCACCCGGAGCTCACCCTGGCTCAGCTGGCGGCACTGAGCGATCCCCCAGTGACGAAATCCTGCCTCAACCACCGGCTTCGCAAGCTCATGGAGCTGGCGGGGGAGGCATAACACTTCCATCTATTTTAAACCCTGGCACCGCCCGGAGAAAGAGAGGTCCCCATGTCCTTTGTCCATTTGCATGTCCATACTGAGTTCAGCCTCCTGGATGGCTGCTGCCGTATTCCAGAGCTGGTAAAGCGGGTGAAGGAGCTGGGGCAGACCGCCGTTGCCATCACCGACCACGGCGTCATGTACGGGGCGGTGGACTTCTATAAGGCCTGTAAGGCTGCGGGGATCAAGCCCATCATTGGTTGTGAGGTCTATGTGGCGCCCCGGACCCGGTTCCAGAAGGAGCATGAGTTTGACGCCGCGCCCCGCCATCTTATTCTCCTGTGCCGGAATGAGGAGGGCTACCGCAATCTGTGCCACATGGTTTCCCGAAGCTTCACTGAGGGCTTTTATATGAAGCCCCGTATCGATAAGGAGTTGCTGCGTCAGCACGCAGGTGGGCTCATTGCCCTTTCTGCCTGCCTGGCGGGTGAGCTGCCCAGGCTTCTCCGAAATGGGCAGTATGAGGACGCCAAAAATGAGGCTTTGGCCATGCGGGCGCTCTTTGGGGATGACGGGTATTACCTGGAGCTTCAGGACCACAGTCTGCCCCAGGACCCCCAGATCATTCAGGGCCTTCTGCGCCTTCATGAGGAGACGGGGATCCCTCTGGTGTGTACCAACGATGCCCACTACCTGACCCGGCAGGACGCCCGGACCCAGGATGTGCTCATGTGCATCCAGATGGGGAAGACGGTAGATGAGCCTGGGCGGATGAAATTCGAGACAGAAGAGTTCTACGTAAAGAGCGAGGAGGAGATGGCGAAACTCTTCCAGAGCTGCCCCGAGGCGCTGGAGAACACACAGAGGATCGCCGACCTGTGCAATGTGGAGTTTCAGTTCGGAACCTATCACTTGCCTGAATTCAAGCTGCCCCAGGGCTGGACCGACGGGGACGCCTATTTTGAAAAGCTATGTCTGGATGGCTTTGCCCAGCGGTACCCCAACGCTTCGGAGGACGACCGGAAGCAGCTCTCCTATGAGATGAATATGATCCGCAAGATGGGTTTTGTGGACTACTTTCTCATTGTTTCCGATTTCATCGGCTACGCCAAGCACCACAATATCCCCGTGGGACCCGGCCGCGGCTCCGCCGCCGGAAGCATGGTGTCCTACTGCCTCTACATCACCGACGTGGACCCCACCAAATACGGCCTCTATTTTGAACGTTTCCTCAATCCGGAGCGGGTCACTATGCCCGATATCGACATCGACTTCTGTATCCGGCGCCGGCAGGAGGTCATTGACTATGTCTGCCGCAAGTATGGCGGCGACCATGTGGCTCAAATCGTCACCTTTGGTACCATGGCCGCCCGGGGCGCAATCCGGGATGTGGGCCGCGCCCTCAATTTTCCCTATGCTGAGGTAGACAACATTGCCAAACAGGTGCCCAGCGGTCCTGGAGCCCTCCATATTACCCTGGATGAGGCACTGAAGCTCTCCAAACCACTCCGGGACCTCTATGACGGGGACGAGCGGGTTAAGACCCTCATCGACACCGCCCGGAGCATTGAGGGCATGCCCCGCCATGCCTCCACTCATGCGGCCGGAGTGGTCATCACACGGCTGCCTGTAGATGACTACGTCCCACTGGCCAAGAACGACGAGTCGGTGGTCACTCAGTACACTATGACTACTCTGGAGGAGCTGGGGCTCCTAAAAATGGACTTTCTTGGTCTGCGTAACCTGACGGTACTGGACGACGCCGTTCAGCTGGTCCACCGGACGCAGCCGGAGTTTGACCTCCGCAGTATTCCTGACAACGACCCGGATGTCTTCCGTATGCTCTCCGAGGGAAAGACCTCCGGTGTCTTCCAGATGGAGTCTCCAGGTATGACCGGTGTGTGTGTTGGCCTCAAGCCCAAGGATATTGAGGACATCACCGCTATCATTGCCCTCTACCGTCCAGGTCCAATGGAGTCCATCCCCCGGTTTATCGCCTGTAAGCACGACCCCAAGCTCATCCGCTACAAGCATCCGGCCCTGGAGCCCATTTTGTCGGTGACCTACGGCTGCATCGTCTATCAGGAACAGGTGATCGAAATCTTCCGCAAGCTGGGCGGCTATTCCCTGGGCCAGGCCGACATGGTGCGCCGGGCCATCTCCAAAAAGAAGAAGGCCCAGATCGAGAAGGAGCGCCAGGCCTTTATTTATGGGGACCAGGAACGGAATATCCCCGGCTGCATTGCGCTGGGTATTCCGGAGCAGACCGGCCAGGACATTTACGATGAGATCTACGATTTTGCCAACTATGCGTTCAATAAGGCCCATGCCGTCAGCTATGCCATTGTCTGCTATCAGACGGCCTGGTTCAAATACCACTATCCTAAGGAGTATATGGCCGCTCTCCTCACCTCGGTGCTGGATTCTCAGGCGAAGGTAGCCGAATATATTGGTGAATGCCGGGAGAACGGCATCGACCTGCTACCGCCCGATGTCAATGCTTCCGGCGCCGATTTTACCGTGGAGGGGGACAACCTCCGCTTTGGGCTGGTGGCGGTAAAGGGGGTGGGCCGCGGGGTCATCCTGGAGCTGCTGGCCGAGCGGGAGAGGGGGGGAGCCTTTTCCTCTTTTTCTGACTTCTGTCAGCGGCTTGGGGGCGCCGATCTCAACCGGCGGGTGGCTGAGAGCCTCATCAAGTGCGGCGCTTTTGATAGCCTGGGCTACCGCCGCTCCCAACTTCTGGCGGTGTATGGCCAAGTATTGGACGGAGTGGCTCAGCAGCGGAAAAAGAATCTGGAGGGCCAGTTTGATCTTTTTGGCGGTGGTGGAGAGGAACCCTTCACTGTTACCGACCCACCTATGCCCAACCTACCTGAGTTTTCCCGGCAGGAGCGGATGGCCATGGAGAAGGAGACTACGGGGCTCTACCTCACCGGCCACCCCATGGACGAATACCGACAGGCCGCCCGAGCGGTAAACGCTGCGCCTATGGGGTCCATCCTGGCCGACTTTGCCAGGGATGGTGGCCCGGATACCTATCGGGATGAGCAACGGGTCATACTGGCAGGTGTGGTGGCGGCTGCCAAGACTAAGACCACCCGAAACAACACCCTCATGTGCTATGTCACCCTGGAGGACGACACCGGCTCTATGGAACTGCTGGTCTTTTCCCGAACCCTCAGCGCCAGCGGTGCGCTCATACAGGAGAATGCCCCGATATGGGTAACCGGACGGCTCTCCGTTCGGGATGAGAAGGCGCCTCAACTGCTGGTGGATGAGGTCCACCCCTTGGGAACGGTGCCGGACCAATCTGGAACGAACGAAAAGGGCATAAAAGGGGATATACTTTACATTAAGCTGGAAGGCGAGGAGGGGCCGATCTGGCAGCGGGTCCAGAGGATCTTTCTCATGTTCCCAGGCACAGAGAAAGTAATCTTCTATTTTGCCGGAAGTGGCCGGAAACGGCAGGGAGGGTGTGTCCTTCACCCCGCCTTGATCCAGGAGCTGGAGGATTTACTGGGGCCGGAGAATGTAGTCCTGCGCCATGCCAAGCCAGCGAGCTGATACCGGAGAAAATAATAAAGGGGAAATACTTGTCACTGTGATGTGAGGCGCCTATGAAAAAATTGGTTTCTCTGCTGTTTCACCGGGCGGTACTGATGGGGGTTTTCCTCCTCATTCAGATTGCCGTGCTGGTGCTCATGCTCCTGCGGTTCAACGAATTCTTTCTGCCCTTTTATGGGGTGTGCGTGGCGTTGAGCATTGTGGCGGTTTTCTGGATCGTAAACCGGAGCAGTGAGCCGGCCTACAAGATCGCCTGGATCGTGCCCATTCTGATTTTTCCCATCTTTGGGGGGCTGTTCTACCTTCTTTTTGGAGGTAATCGGCTGAGTAAGCGGACCCGTCGGAAAATGGAGGGAATGGACCGAAAGATGGCGGAAGTACTGGGTCCGGACAAGAAGGCGGACAGTCTCATCACCTTTGGGGAGGATGCCGTCCACCAGGCACGATATTTGGAACGCATGGCACATTGTCCAGTGTATGGCGGCACGGAAACGGAGTACTTTCCTTTGGGGGAGGACTGCTTTTCCAGAATGGTGGAGGAACTGAAGAAGGCAGAGCGGTATATTTTTCTGGAATACTTCATCATTGAGGACGGAGTTATGTGGGATACTATCCTGGATATCCTCACCGAAAAGGTGAAAGCAGGGGTGGATGTGCGGGTGATGTATGATGACATTGGCTCCATGTTTACGCTGCCACGGGAGTATGCCGCCGAGTTGGAGAAGCGTACCGGCATTCAATGCTGTGTGTTTAATCCCTTCGTGCCCATCCTGTCTCTCCGGCTCAACAATCGGGACCATAGAAAGATTCTGGTCGTTGATGGAAAGGTGGCCTTCACTGGGGGTATCAATCTGGCCGATGAGTACATCAACAAGAAGGTTCGCTTCGGCCATTGGAAGGACAGCGCTATCATGGTCCGGGGAGAGGCGGCCTGGAGCATGACGGTGATGTTCTTGACTCTGTGGGACTATACCCGTGAGATCTTTACAGAAGATTATGACGTCTTCCGCCCAAAGTGGGAGAGGCCGCCCAAAGGGGTGGGCTATGTTCAGCCCTATACAGATAATCCTCTGGACGGGGAGGCGGTGGGCCAGTCTGTCTATCTCAACCTCATCAACAAGGCCAGGCGCTATGTCTATATCACCACACCCTACCTGATCGTGGACGATAGTATGAATACCGCCTTATGTATTGCGGCTAAGTCCGGAGTGGATGTGCGAATCATGACCCCCCATATTCCAGATAAAAAGGTGGTCTTTGAGGTCACCCGGGCCCATTACGACGCCCTTTTGGAGGCAGGAGTAAAGATTTACGAGTACACCCCTGGCTTTGTCCACGCCAAGAACTTTGCTGTGGACGACAAATACGGCACGGTTGGAACGGTGAATATGGATTACCGCAGCCTTTTTCTCCACTTTGAAGACGGCGTATGGCTGTGTGGGGACCCCACAGTGCGGGACATTAAGGCCGATTTTCTGGCCACGCTGGAGTATTGTCAGCCCATTACCCTGGAGGAGAGCCGCGCGCTGCCCTGGTGGCGGAAGGCCTATCGGGCAGTTCTTCGGGTCTTCGCCCCTCTGATGTAAAGGGGCTGTCGAAGATCGGGTTTTAAAAGTATGCCAAATAAAAAGTTGCTGATAACCTTTGTTTAAAGGTTATCAGCAACTTTTTTGATGATTAAATTTTCTACCTTGGCCTGAAAGCCGTATCTTTAGGCCTTTTTGCAATGTATAGCATATCTCAGGCTTTTCCTGTTTTGCGGGAGGCCTTTTCCTCCTTGTGGGCCTCTTTGGCGGCGCGAAGAGAAGCTTTCCACTGCCGGCCATAGGCCCGGACATCATCCAGGGAATAGCGCCGGGAAGTCATGTGGCTGTAGCGCTTGCGGAACCGACGGCCCATACGCTCAGCACGCTTGAGCAGCTCATCATAGTCGGCCATCAGCCTGTCCAGACGCTGGGCAGAGGCAGGGGAGAGGTTCTCCCGGACATCATCCAACCTGGTTCGCAGCTCTTCTCCAACTACCCCCAGATTGTCGCCCAGGTCGGCCCGGGCCAGAGCCATCTGAAGCCGCAGTTCGTCGCCTGCGGTCTGGAGCCGATCCATGGCTTTGGTGACCAAAGCCAGCTTCCGGATGGTGGTAATGGCATCCACAAGTAGCAGGGAAAAACACCCGCCGCAGAGGGTGTATTGGAGCCAGTCGGGCATCCGGGCAAAGAGCCGTGCCACCGGTGGATGGATGAGGAAGACGGCCACATAGGACATGATGCCCCAGAAAAGGCTCACCTCCAGACATACCCTGCCCTTGATATTGAAGGAGCGGTCACTGTAGTCCCAATATTTGATGTGGGTTGTGGTTTCCAGAAACCAGCCTACAAGGTATTCCCAGGCGGTCATGACGATGACTGCTACGAAGTAGAAGACCACCAGGTTATCCTTAAAGGGGGCGAAAAAGAGGATCATCAGTAAAAATCCCACCCCGTAGATGGGGCAGACTGGACCGTACAGAAAGCCCCGGGGAACATAGTGCCGCTCCTTGACGGAGCAATAGCAGGTTTCCCACAACCAGCCGCAGAAAGAATAAAAAATAAAATAGAGGAACAGCAGGGTAATGGGCTGCCCCATCAGTGCGGGTACCTCCAATCAGCTCTGCTCCTTTCCATCAAAGTCGGTGAGCAGTACGTCCAGCACTCCATTGTAGATCTGCTCAGGGTGGGCCTTAAACTGTTCGGCGAGGCGGTCACATTGCTGCTCAGTGGCAGCCAGCATTTCGATGGTGAGAAGATTGCCGTGCTCATCGTCCAGGGCCATGACCAGGGTAAAGGTGCCGTCTCCCCGGGGGATGCGCTCAGAGCGGACCTGAGCATCCCGGCGCAGCCGACTGTTGAGCTTGGCAACATTTTTGTCGCACTTGACTCGGATGGAGTAGGGGAGGCTGCTCTCACAGATGGCGCCATTCTTTCTGCCTTTTTCCGTGATGGAGTAGCGGTCATCCTCCAGTGCCAGGTGTTCCGTGTCCACCAGTTCGTGGATGGCCTCGGCGAAAGCGAAATAGTCCACGCCCTCGTCGCACATGGTGAGGTCGGTCAAGGTTGGCATATCGATGGGTGCCACCACACGGGACATGATATAGAGCACCAGGAATTTAATGTCCAGCTTATCGTGGATAAATCCGACGCGAGCCATGGCGTACCTCCTTGCTTAACCGGAGAGGTGCTCCGGATCGAGATAGGCCGGAACGGCCCACCCTAAAAATGAATTATATCGAAAAAAACAGAATGAAACAAGAGTGAATTTTAACTCAAGACGGTTGAATTTGAGCGAAGACTGTCGAACCGGCGGTTGACAGGGGGAAGGACCGGGGGTAAGATGGAGATACCACGCTGGATGGAGGCGACGATATGAGAGGAACCATGCTGCCTGCTTTGTGTCTGATTGTCCTGCTGTGTCTCACCGCCTGTAGTGTTGGGACGGGGGCGTCCACACCCACCCCCGCACCTGTTCCTCCCCAGACGTCGCCGCCGCCTATTGCTGCCACGGCAACACCCACCCCCACACCATACAATGGCCCGATCAATCCGCTCAGCGGTATGCCCACTGATGCCGAAACCGCCGCTCAGCGGCCGGTATCGGTCATGCTAAACAACTTGAAGCAGGCCCTGCCGCAGCTGGGGCAATCGCAGGCTGATATCATCTATGAGGTGGTGGCCGAAGGCGGTATCACCCGGATGCTGGGGGTATTTCAGTCGGTGGAGGATGTGGGGATGATCGGCTCCATCCGTTCCGCCCGTTCCTATTACATTGAACTGGCGATGGGCCATGACGCGCTCTTCATCCATGCCGGCGGCAGTGAAGACGCCTATGCCGACCTGGGAAAGTGGGAGGTGGACCACTTTGACGCTGTCCGAGGGCCCTATCTGGGCAAGACGCCTGAGAGCAATATGATGTGGCGGGATGACGACCGCCGGAGGGAGAATGGCTATGAGCACAGTGTGGTGGCCACCGGAACCTCTATTTTGGACCATCTTCCCAGTGACCTGAGGCGAGAGCATGAGGAGGGTTACGACGCCGGGCTGAGCTTCTGCGATGACGGTACTCCGGTGGGAGGGAGTCCAGCGTCGGTGGTGACGGTGCCCTTCTCCAACTACAAGACCGGTGTCTTCACCTACGACGACGATCGGAAGGCCTACCGGGTGGAGGAGTACGGCGCAGCCTATGTGGACGGAGACACCGGGGAGCAGGTTACCGTGACCAATGTGATCGTGGTCTACACCCGTTGCCGCTATACCGGGGACAGCCTGGGCCACATGGACGTAGAGGTGGTAGGAGCAGGGGACGGCTGGTTCGCCTGCGGCGGGCAGGGAATCCCAATTCACTGGAGCAAATCCGACCGGGAGAGCCCCATGGTGTACACCACGCAAGACGGTACTCCGCTATCCTTGGGACGGGGGCATACCTATGTGAACATCGTGCCCCTGGATGCAGCTGTTACCATGGAATGAAGACCCAAAGGGCCGGCGTTTTTGTATAAACGTCGGCCTTTTGCGCTCAGCGCCGCCATAGCCGCTGGGCCAGGGCGGAAAAAAGACCCTTCCGAACAGTGGGTACTGGAGTAGCGGGACCTTCAGGAGGCTCTTTGGCGGTGGCTTCGGACATAAACACAGCCTGAGCATCCACCGGAGGTTCTCCATGGTCGGGAACATGGAAGTAGTGGCCATCAGAACCCATGATGCGGGCCTTTATATTGTCGGAGCAGAGGACCTCCACATAGTGGCGGATCTGCTCCCGGATGGCACGGTCCAGGATGGGGCAGGCGATCTCCACCCGGTGCTCCGTGTTTCGGGTCATGAGATCCGCAGAGCCGATATAAACCTTGGCCTCGGAGCCCGTGCCGAAGACAAAGATGCGCGGGTGCTCCAGATACCGCCCCACGATGGAGAAAACCTTGATGCGGTCCGTCTTACCGGGGACGCCGGGGCGGAGGCAGCAGATGCCACGGACGTTCATGATGACATCCACGCCCGCCTGACTGGCCTCGGAGAGCTTGTCGATGAGTTCCCTGTCCGTGACGGAGTTACATTTGACGAAGATGCGGGCGGACTGCCCCGCCTTTGCCCTGCTGATCTCCCCATCTATGAGGGAGACGAGCCGGGACTTGAGGCCGTGGGGCGCCACCAGCAGGAGGCGGTATTCCCCATCCAGATTTGCGGTGGAGACGTTTTGGAAAAAGGCGGCCGCATCGGCGCCTATGGCGGGGTTGGCCGTCATGAGAGAGAGGTCCGTATAGAGCCTGGCGGTTTTTTCGTTGTAGTTGCCGGTGCCCACCTGGGTGATTTGTTGGATATGTCCCCGCTCCCGGCGGGTGATCAGGCAGATCTTGGAGTGGACCTTGAAGTCCTCGAAGCCATAGATAACGGTGCAGCCCGCCTCCTCCAGACGCTCGGCCCACTGGATGTTGTTTTGCTCGTCAAACCGGGCTCGCAGCTCCATGAGAACGGTCACATCCTTGCCGTTTTCAGCAGCAGCGGCCAGATACTCGATGAGCTTGGCCTTGGAGGCCAGGCGGTAAATGGTAATTTTGATAGAGAGCACGGAGGGATCGTTGGCTGCCTCCTTCACCAGGCGTAAAAAAGGGTCCATGGTGTGGAAGGGATAGAAGAGGAGAACGTCGTGGCGGAGAACTTGAGGGAGGATCTTTTCCCCACGGTTGAGCCCAGAGGGGGCTTTGGGGGTGAAAGGCGGATAGCACAGGGCAGCCCGGCTCTCTTCGGGGAGAAGGCCCTCCAGAGCATAAACATAGCTGAGGACCAGGGGGGATTTTGCGTGGAAGACCTGGGCGGAGGTGAGGCCCAGCCGCTGACACAGGTATTCCACCAGAGCGCTGCTGGCTCCGCCTTGGATCTCTAAACGAACCGGTGCCAGCCGGGAACGCTTTTTGAGCACCTTTCGCATGTGCTGGCGGTAGTCATCGTTGACGTCATAGTCCTCGTCCTCAGGAGAGATGTCGGCATTCCGGGTCACTGAGATGACAGCCCGGCTCACCACCTGATATTGGTCGAAGATTTCCTCCACGTGGGCCAGGAGGATCTGTTCGGTGAG
The DNA here is from genome assembly GCA_019115785.1 of Candidatus Intestinimonas merdavium. Taxonomy (GTDB): domain Bacteria; phylum Bacillota; class Clostridia; order Oscillospirales; family Oscillospiraceae; genus Intestinimonas; species Intestinimonas merdavium. The sequence continues at coordinate 30,417 of DXCX01000030.1, forward strand.
GATGTACCGCACCCCACGTTCGCTCAGCCGCAGGAAGGGAGGTAGGCTTCGGGGGATGGGGACGACACCAAAGGAGACCTCACCGCCCCGGCGCAGCTCCACAGCGATATTCAGAGATTTGCTGGGCAGGTGAGGGAAGGGGTGGAGGTTGTCCACCACCTGGGGGGAGAGGATGGGCAGGACATAGTCCCGGAAATAGCGGTCACACTGTTTCCGCTCCTTCACGTCCAGCTCGGAGAGCGACAGGGAGCAGATATTACAGGTTCGCAGTCGGGTCTCCAGCTGGGACATGAGCTTGTCCCGCTGCTTGTAGAGGGGCCCTACCGCCTCAAAGATGGCAGATAGCTGCTGGGTAGGTGTAAGGCCGCTCTTGTTGTCCACATGTGTCTTTTTCACCAGGGTGAGGTCATAAATGGAGCCCACCCGGATCATGAAAAACTCATCCAAATTGCTGGTAAAAATGGCGGCGAATTTGAGCCGCTCAAAAAGGGGAACGGACTCGTCCCTGGCCTCCTCCATGACCCGTTCATTGAAGCGCAGCCAGGAGAGTTCACGATCCTGGGTAAAGCTGTAATCATATCGTTGTTCAGACATGGTATAGTTCCTCTCAGATTTTTAGCACATGGTCCATGAGGTAGCCCTCCCGAACACCGGCTGCAGAGGCCACAACTGTCTCCACGCCGCAGGTCTTGACGATCGCGTTGAGGATGATCAGCCCGGGAAGCAGGGTATGGACTCGATCGGGGGCAGAGCGGAGAAGCTGGCGCAGGGTATCTCTGCCCCCTTTTTTCAGAAGCTTGTAAAGGTCCTTGAGCTCCTGGGCCGACATGGTCCTCAGCTCTGGGTCACGGCCGTAAACATCGTTACACAGCTTGGCCACTGCCCGGACCGTACCGCCCACGCCGCACAGGTGCTTGCGCTGGATCTGGGAGGCTCCGGCTTTCTCCAGCTGCTCATGGACGAAGTGCCGCATCCGCCTGCACTCGTCGGCGGTGGGGAAGAGGCCGCCAGTAAACCGGGTATATAGGGAGAGAGAGCCCACCGGCAGTGAACAGGCCGAGGTAATAGTCATATCCTCATAGCGCACCAGCTCAAAGGAGCCGCCGCCGATGTCGGCCAGCACACCGGTGCTCACTCCGCCGGGGAGAACAGCACCTCGGAAGGAGAGTGCGGCCTCCTCATCACCGGAAAGGACCTCCACCTGGATACCGGTGACATCACGGATGGCCTCCACAGCTTCAGCGGTGTTGAAAATGTTCCGCAGAGAGGCGGTGGCGAAGACGTGTAGGTGGGAGACGTTGAAGTTATCCAGTAGGGCGCGGTAGCCGGCTAGGGTCCGGCAGGCCACCAGAATACCACTGTCAGAGAGCACCCCTTCCTGGACATATCCGGCCAGACCTGCCATGGTCTTCTTGTGCATGAGCAGGCGGAACTGGTCTTTATCGCAGTGGTAGATGGAAAGGCGGATGGTGTTGGAGCCGAGGTCTACGATACCGCAGAGCATGGTGATCCCCACTTTCTTGTGATTCTTACCGAGTATTGTACTCGTTTTCTGCTTCTGACGCAATGTAATTACGAAGATTTTACATCTCCGTCCCTGTTGTCTCCACCGCACAGTGACAAAAGGGCCAACTGGTCCCCCAGAAGGGTAAAAAATGCCGCCAGAAGGGCCACCTCATCGGAGTTTTTTCCCTGGGCCAGCCCCATGGCCGCCGCCGCAGCCAAAAGGACCACACCCTCGCCCCCGTTCTGACATCCGCCCATGGTGCACCCCCTTTCTGTCTAGCTTATGTAGACGGAGTCGGTACCATGTGATAAAATAACAAAACATAAATCTACAGGGTAAGGGCCCTGGGAGAAATCTAGGAGGCAGATATGGAGCGAAGAGCACAGAAGCATTTGGGTGTGGAGCCATCCCTGCTGGGATTCGGCTGCATGCGTTTTCCCACCCTGGAGGGTGGCGCCATAGACGAGGCACAGGCGATGGCCATGCTGGACCGGGCCTATCAGAGCGGGGTCAACTACTTTGATACCGCCTACTTTTATCACAATGGAAAGAGCGAGGAGTTTGTAGGTCGGGCGCTGGCACGCTATCCACGGGAGAGCTATTATCTCACCTCCAAGCTGCCTACTACTCTGATCCACTCCCTGGAGGATGCAAAAAGGATTTATGCCGAACAGCGGGAGCGGCTCCAAAAGGACTATCTGGACTTCTTCCTCCTCCACAACCTAAACGGCACAAGATGGCGTGAGATGGTGGACATCGGCGTGGTGGACTGGTGTCTGGAGCGACAGGCAGCGGGGGAGTTTCGTCATTTTGGATTCTCCTTCCACGGCAGCTATGAGGATTTTCATGAGATTCTCACCGCACGGACCTGGGACTGCTGTCAGATCCAGCTCAACTACATGGACACCGAGGAGCAGGCCGGACTGAGGGGGTACCGTCTCACGGAGGAGCTGGGTGTCCCTCTCATCATCATGGAGCCGGTCAAGGGCGGCTCCCTTGCGGTCCCGCCTGACGATGTGATGGCGGTCTTCAATACTCTTCGCCCAGAGGCTTCGGCCTCCTCCTGGGCACTCCGATGGGCGGCCAGCCTGCCCAACGTCATGACCGTTCTCTCCGGCATGTCTACTATGGAGCAGGTGGAGGATAATCTGGCTACCTTTAACATGTTCCAGCCATTGAACGAGGAGGAGCAGGCGGCGGTGGACCGGGCGACGGCTCTCTTCCGTGAAAAAGTCCGCAATGGCTGCACTGCCTGCCGGTACTGCATGCCCTGTCCGGTGGGAGTGGACATCCCCGGTACCTTCCGCCTGTGGAATGATTGGGCCATGTACCAGAACAAGCGCAGGAGCAAATCTGGCTGGAAGGACATGGATGATGACAAGCGTCCCCAGCTGTGCGTCTCCTGTGGGGCGTGCGAGACGAAGTGTCCCCAGGGCCTGCCCATACGGGAGGACCTGGCCAGAGCCCGCCAGGAGCTGGAAAGGCTGTAAGCATGAGAACCGGAGATCGGCTGGAACTGCTCCGGCCAGATGAGGACTGGGAGGCAGCGATTTGGGACTACAAAAGGGAATTTAAAGAATGGGGCGACCACTTGGATGGCACCGCTGATCTGGGCGGGGCGGAGGGTTTTGCCCCCTGGCTGGCCGCAGTCCGGGACAATGCCAACCCGGACACCGTACGTCCCGGGCGGGTACCCGCCACCACGTTGCTGGGTGTACGCCGGTATGATCGCCGCCTGGTGGGGATGATTGACATCCGCCACACCCTCAACGAATACCTCCTCAAATTCGGCGGGCATATTGGATACAGCGTACGCCCCAGCGAGCGCCGGAAGGGCTATGCTGGGGAGATGCTCTGGCTGGCCCTGCTGGAGTGTGAAACGTTGGGGCTATCCAAGGTGCTGGTGACCTGTGACAGTGAGAATGAGGCCTCTGCCCGTACCATCCGGGCAAATGGAGGTGTTCTGGAAAACCGTATCCCCGAGGGGGATGGTTTTACGGAGCGGTATTGGATCGAGGTGGATGCGTGAAACCACTGTTGGGACAGTTGGAGGAATACACTCCCTGGAATGAGCAGGAGGAGCGGGACCGGATGGTGCTGTTGAGCATGCTCAGATCGGGTTGGGACCTATGGACCCGGAAGAATGAGACGGCCCATTTTACTGCCTCCGCCTGGGTCACTGACCCCACACGGACCAAGGTGCTGATGTGCTACCACAATATCTACCACTCCTGGTCCTGGCTGGGCGGACACGCCGACGGGGACCGTGACCTGCTGGCAGTGGCCCTTCGGGAGGTGGGGGAGGAGAGCGGCCTAAAGTCGGTGCGCCCGGTCAGTGAGGCACTCTTTTCCCTGGAGATCATGACGGTGGACGGCCATGAGAAGCGGGGCCAATACGTATCTTCCCATCTGCACCTCAACGTTACCTACCTGCTGGAGGCCGATGCTCAAGAGTCTTTGGTGGTAAAACCGGACGAGAACTGCGCTGTGGGCTGGTTTGAACTTGCCCAGGCGGTAGAGGCTTCCACGGAGCCCTGGTTCCGGGAGCGGATCTATGCCAAGCTCAACGCTAAGCTAAAGGCAAGGACCAGATAAAACGGATATGTGTCAAGCGGCTCCACCATCTCAGAAGAAGAGACGGTGGGGCCGCTTGCCGCATAGGATAGGACGGCGGGGACCGTCCGGTCTCCGACCGACTATCTTTTTGGAATGGAGCTGTGAGTATGGGAAAACAGCTTTCGATGGACCGTCTGCCCGAGGGTGTCCGGGCCCAGGTGGTAGCGGTGGGCGGCGAGTATGCTATGCGCCGGCGTCTCCTGGACCTTGGTCTCATTCCGGGCACCTGGGTGACCTGCCGGGGGCGTGCTCCCGCTGGTGACCCCGGAGCCTACGCCTTCCGGGGATGTGTGGTGGCCCTGCGGGCCCGGGACGCCGCCGCCGTGACCCTGCGGCCGGAGGGTGCGCTGTGACCGGCGGGGCTTTTTGCCTGGAGCGACGGCAGGGGGAGCGGGTGGTGGCACTGACAGGCAGCCCCAATGTGGGGAAATCCACCCTCTTCAATGCGCTGACCGGACTACGACAGCATACCGGCAACTGGCCTGGCAAAACTGTGACCGGAGCGACTGGCCGCCATGTCCGCCACGGCCAGGACTACTTACTTGCCGATCTGCCTGGGACCTACTCTCTCCTGGCCAGGTCCCCCGAGGAGGTGGCCGCCAGAGACCTACTGTGCTTCGGTGGAGCCGATGCCGCCGTGGTGGTGTGCGATGCCGCCAGTCTGGAGCGGAGCCTGGGACTGGTGCTTCAGGTCATGGAGGTCCAGCCTAAAACAGTGGTGTGCGTCAATCTGATGGACGAGGCCCGGAAAAACGGGGTCGAGATCGATCTGAATGGCCTCGCCCAGCGGTTGGGAGCTCCAGTGGTGGGTACCTCCGCCGGGCGACGGGAGGGACTGGAGCCCCTCATGGAAGCGGTGGAGTCCGTGATTGAGGGGAGGGCGGACCTTCATCCGGTGTCGGCGGACTATCCGACGGCGGTGGAGACAGCCACTGCGCTGGTAGAGCCTGTGGTGGGAGAGACAGGTCTCCCTGCCAGGTGGGTGGCCCTCTCGCTTCTGGAAGGGGAGCCCGGTCTTATGGAGAGTCTAAGGATGGCTCTGGGCCGGGACCTGCGGGAAGAGGAGCCGGTGGCCGCCGCACTGGAAAAGGCACAACAGGTGCTGACGAAGTCGGGGCTCACCGGTCCTGTCTTTCAAGAGGCGGTGGCTGCCGCCCAGATCCGCAAAGGGGCGGCGCTGGCTCGGGAGGTGATGACGACGCCTGGAGGCGGACCCAGGTGGGGGCGGGGTCTGGACCATTTGCTCACCGGACGGCTCACCGGCACGCCTGCCATGCTGGCACTGCTGGCATTGGTGTTCTGGATCACCATTGCCGGGGCACAGGTGCCCTCTGATCTGCTGTCAAAGGCCCTCTTTTGGGTCCAGGATCGGCTCACTGATCTCTTTACGTATCTGGGCGCCCCCGGTTGGCTCCATGGAGCCCTGGTGCTGGGGGCCTACCGCACCCTGGCCTGGGTGACGGCGGTGATGCTGCCCCCTATGGCGATCTTCTTTCCGCTCTTTACGCTGCTGGAGGATCTGGGCTATCTGCCTCGGGTGGCATTCCTGCTGGACCACGCATTCCAAAAGGCGGGTTCCTGCGGCAAACAGGCCCTCACCATGTGAATCGGCCCCGGCAGGGCGCAAAAGCGCACCCCGGACAGCTCTGTTGTCCGGGGTGTTGCGTTTTTATAATCCTCTTAAAGGGCCTGTGTCCTGGTACAAAGCCGCTCCATCAGTGGGGCGCTGTGGCTGACGATGAGAAGGCCCAGGTTCCGCCGCTCTGCCTCTTCCAGGAGAAAGGACCAGATCTGGGCCTGGGTGATGAGGTCCAGCATGGCAGAGAGCTCGTCACACAGGAGGAACCGGGTGGCAGGTCCCAGGGCTCGGGCCACGCAGAACCGCTGGAGCTCTCCGCCGGAGAGCTCGGAGGGATAGCGGGTGAGCCAACCCGGCTCGATGTGGAGCCCAGCCAGGACCCGTTCCTCCACCGCCCAACCCTCGGCCAGGGTGGCACCTAGGGTACGGAGGGGGTCTACCACCATCTCAGGGTGCTGCCACACCATCTGGACCGGACAATAGCCCCGGTAAGAGGAGAGGGGTTTTCCATCCAGGAGGACGGCTCCGGCGTCGGGCTGGTCGTAGCCAGCCAGAAGACGGCACAAGGTGGTCTTGCCTCGACCGGAGGGGCCGGTGAGCCCCAGGTGTTCCCCGCTTTGGAGGGTGAGATCCACGCCGTCAATCACCTTTGGTCCCTTTGGATGGTAGCGGAAGGTGAGATTTTTTGCCTCCAAAGTCATGCCGTTCCCTCCCTCTCCGGATGGAGGCAGCGGACGAAGCCGCCGGACCAGGGGCGGTAGGGCACTTCACCGCCGCAGTCTCTGGTCCGGCGGGGACACCGGGGGGCGAAGGGACAGCCCTCCGGCAGGGAGCCGGGATAAGGCTGGGTGCCAGGGATGGGGTGAAAGCCGTGCTGAGGGAGGGCGCGCCACAAAGCCCGAGTATAGGGGTGGCGAAGGTCGTCCAATCGCGCAAAGTCTCCGGCGGGGGCTTCCTCTATTGTTTCACCGGCATAAAAGACGGCCACCTTGTCGGCGATGGTAAGGGCCAGCTCCAGATCGTGGGTGATGAGGAGGACTCCGGCGCCGGCATTGGCCAGTTCTCGGAAATGGCTCAGGATGCGGCCTGCCGCCCGGGCATCCAGGCCGGGGGTAGGCTCATCGGCGATGACCAGGGCAGGGGAGGCGGCCACAGCGGTGGAGATGAGGACCCGCCGGGCCATGCCGCCGGAGAGCTGGAAAGGATAAAGCCCCTCTGTCTCCGGTCCCAGGCCATACCGGTTCAGAACGGACCGGACCACACCCTTGTCGCGGCCCACCTGAGGGCCCACCTTGCGGAGGGGGTCCAAATAGCCCACCGATTGGGGTACAAGAACGATCTCCCGACCTCGAAGGGCGGCGATCCGTTCCGGGGTGAGGGGAGTACCGTCGTAGATGAGGGTGCCCTCCATATGGGCATTGTAAGGGAGGATGCCCAGGATGCCATGGGCCAGCAGACTTTTGCCTGAGCCGCTGGAGCCCACCACGGCCGCTACCTGCCCCCGCTCGACGGTGAGCTCCAGGTCCCGAATGGCGGGGAGTACCCGACGATGGGTGCCTCGATCATATTGGGTGAAAGAGATGGAGAGATGCTCCACCATTAAGAGGGGGGGCATGGACAAGCCTCCTTGTTCATTGATGGATGGTGGCCGGGTCCAGAATACGGCGGAGCCGGTCCCCCAGCAGGGCAAAGAGGGCGACCGTTCCCACCAGGGCCAGGCCAGGGAAGAGGGCCAGCCACCACTTGCCGGTGGTGAGATAGCTCATGCTTTCCGAGAGAATGACGCCGATGGCGGGCTGCTCTGGTGAGAGACCAAAGCCCAGGAAGGTGACGCTGGCCTCATGGAGAATGGCGTGGGGGAAGAGGAGGATGAGGCCGGTGAGGAACTGGGGCAGCAGATGGGGGAGCATGTGGTCCCGGACCACCTGGAGCCTGGTGCGGCCCAACTTCTCCGCCATCAAAACATAGGGCGCATTGCGGAGCTGAAGGACCTCTCCCCGAAGGAGCCGGGCAAGGGAGGTCCAGTGACTCAGTGACACGCCGGCCACCACGCCCACGAAGCCTTTGCCGAAGGCCAGAGAGATGAGCATGACCAACAGAATATGGGGGATACCCATGACAAGATCGATGCACCAGGAGAGAGCCGCATCTACCCAGCGGCCAAGGGTGGCGGCGGCGGTACCCAGCGCCAGGGCCACCACTGCGCTCACCGCCGCCGTCAGCACTCCGATACGGATGCTCAAGGAGAGACCAGTAAGCGTGCGGGAGAGCATGTCCCGTCCCATCCAGTCGGTCCCAAAGGGGTAGGCCAGACTCGGGGGAAGGTTTTTACGGGAAAAATCAGTGACCATAGCTTTGTCGTGGAGGAGGAGGCCGACCGCCGTCACGGCAAGCAGGGCCAGAACAGCCACAGCGGCGAGCAGGAGTGCCCGTTGCCGCTGGTTGAGAGCGTGAGCCATGCTTATGCCCCTCCTCTCTGGCGATGAGCCTTGATCCTGGCCCGGATTTTAGGGTCCACCACACCGTAGAGGAGGTCGGCGATGAGATTACCGCCAAAGACCAGCGCGGCGCTCACCACGGTAACGCCCAGCAGCAGGGGAAGGTCGCTGCCTAGCCCTGCGGTTACAGCGCACTGGCCGAGGCCTTGGTAGGAGAAGACCTGTTCCACCAGCACCGAGCCGCCGAAGATCTCACTGATGGAACCGAACTGGAGGGTAATGGCGGGGAGGGCCATGTTCCGCAGGCCGTGGTGCCAGAGGATAGATGGCATGGACTCCCCACGGGCCCGGGCAAAGAGGACATAGTCAGACTCCAGCACATCACAGAGCTTTTCTCGGGTGTGGAGGGTCATATTGGCAAGGCCGGTGATGCTGAGGGTGAGTGCGGGGAGGACGGCATGGCGAAGGCGGTCGGCAAAAGTGACGGCATTGGCCTCCGCGCCTATGGGAACGGAGAGACCAATGGGCAGCCAGCCCAGCCATACGGAAAAAGTCATGAGAAGAAGGATGGCCAGCCAGAAGGCGGGGGTGCTGGAGATGAGGAGGCACCATCCACGAATGAGCTTGTCGGGCCAACGTCCCCGGGAGGCGGCGGCCACGGTGCCCAGCAGTAGGCCCAGTGTGCCGGAGAGGGCCCAGGCCGCGGCCATGAGCCACAAAGAGCTCCTGAGTCGCTCCGCCAGGACCTGGGTGACGGGGACCCGATAGAGGAGGGAGGTACCCATATCCCCGTGGAACACGGCGGTGAGCCACCCAAGATACCGCTCCAGCGGCGGATCATTGACCCCCCAGTAGTCCTCCAGTTGGGCGATCTGCTCCTGGCTCATAGTGCCTAGGGCAGCCTGCCCCACATTGGTCTGGAGGGGGTCCAACGGTGAGGCCGACATGAGGAGAAAGGCCGCCAGACTCACTCCTAGCAGCAGCAAAAGCATGCGCAGGAGTTTCTTGCAGGCAAAGCCCAGACGGTGCCCCATGGGCGGGGACCTCCTTTCGGTGAAATGGAATGGGGAAGCTGGGGAGGACAGCCGATTTTGAAAGAAATCCTATGGCTTCAGCCCCAGCTCCACTGGTCCACGTTGTTGACGATGGACCACCCGTGTCCATGGGGATGGATCTTCTGCTCTGCTACCTGGAGGCCATCCCGGACCCAGTAAAGGTGGTTGACGTTTACCAGCCACACCCAAGGAATGTCGCCGTTCTGGGTGACGCCGGTGGTGCCGTCCCACTGTGCCTTCTGCCACAGCTCATAGGAGGCATCCAGATCGGAACAGGCCAGGGCCTGGTCCATATAGGTGTCCACGATAGGGTTGGCGTAGGGAGAGTAGAGGGCGGTGCCGGTGTCGGGCATGGTGTGGTAGATATTGTAGAGTTCCATAGGGGTGTGGGCACCCCAGCCCCACACAAGAGGAGTGGTGAGGGCCCGGTCATAGGCGGTGTCCCAGCCCACACCCTCCACAGTGCAGGAGATACCCAGCTCGGCAAGCTGATTGGACAGGTCTGCGGCCAGAGCCTGCCGTACTGAGTCACCGGTGGAATAGAGAATGTTGAGCTGAGCCCGGACGCCGTCCTTCACCCGGACGCCGTCGTCGCCCAGGACCCAGCCCGCCTCCTCCAGCAGCCCGATGGCCTCATCCGGGTCGTAGGCCACCTGAGAGGCCGCGTTGTACCAGGGAAGCTTGTCGCAGACACTGTAGGCAGGGGTTCCGTAGCCGTTGAGCACGTTTTGAATCATTTCCTCCCGGTCTATCCCGATGTTGATGGCCCGGCGGATGGCCAGGTCGGCGGTGACGGGATTGCCCTCGGTAGGCAGATTGATGCCCCGGTTGTCCACGCTCTCACAGGAGAGAAGACCGTACCCTGCCGGGCTCTGATCGGCATAGGTGGCCGAGGTATATGCCAGGTCGGCCTGTCCCGCGTGGACCGCAAGAAAGGCGGCATCCTCCTCCATAAAGAGTATGGTCACCCGCTTCATTTTCGGCGCCTCTCCATAGTAGTCCGGATTGGCCTCCAGGATGATCTGCTCTCCCCGGTTCCACTGGACCAGGGTGTATCGGCCGGAGCCGATGGGGCTGGAGCCATAGGTGGCGCTGTCATAGGCGTGCTCCGGGACGATGCCCACAATGGCCATGGTATAGGGCCAGATGGAATAGGGCTTGGTCATATGGAAGACCACTGTGGTGTCGTCTATGGCCTCGGCGGAGGAAAGCATGGTGAAGTCATTGACCGAGGAGGTAGCCTTGACGGTATTATAGGTGAAGGCCACGTCCTCCGCTGTCAGGGACGCTCCGTCGGTGAAAGAGACATCATCCCGGATGGTAACCGTCCAGGTGAGGCCGTCGTCGCTGACAGCCATATCCGTGGCCAGGTCATAGCCGATGGTGAGGTCTGCGTTGGTGACCGTGAGTGTGGACTGGATGAGGGGCTCATGGACATGCTCACCGGCGCCCCAGCCAAAGGCAGGGTCAAAGCCGGCCTCGGGCTCTGAGGTGGGGCCCATGACCACCACTACCTCATCAGCGGGGTGTTCTGTCACAGGGGCGGTGGCGGGGCTCTCACCAGAGGCGCAGCCGCTGATCAGGGCGAGAGAGAGCAGGCAGGGGAGAAGTCGTTTCATATAGTCCTCCTCATATATTTGTTCAGTGCGGTCTGGTAGACAGCCTGATAGGGCACGTCATAGGCCTGGGCGGCGGCGGCCACCGAGGCATGCTCCGGCTTGACCTTAGTAACTCCGAAGCCCTCCGCCGTCTTTACCGTGATCTCTCCATAGGGGGTGGAGACGCTCTCGGTGCCGGGGGTAAGAAAGTACTTTTCACAACGGCGGACCCGCAGGCCGATGGTGGTGGTATGGGTGAGGACGGCCTGAGCCAGAGCGGTTTCCCGGGCCGGGTCACACAACACCGTCAGCAGGTGGCCGGAGCGGCCCTTTTTCATGGTGCCGGGCAGGGTGTAGACGTCCAGAGCCCCTTCTGCCAGAAGACGTTCGCAAGCGTAGGCCAGGGCCTCTGGGGTCATGTCGTCGATGTTGCACACAAGCTCACTGATGGTACCATTTGCGCCACCACTGCCCTCCCCCAGAAAGACTCGGACGCAGTTGGGCCGGTCAAAGGCCTTCCGGCCTACACCGTAGCCCACACGGTCCGCAGACATGACGGGCATGGGGCCAAATTGTTGGGCGAAAGAGGTCAGCAGGGCGGCACCAGTGGGGGTGCACAGTTCCCCCAAGACCTCACCGCCGTAAGTGGGTACCCCGGTCAGAAGATTGGCGGTGGCCGGGGCGGGTACCGGCATCACCCCATGGGCGCAGCGCACGGTTCCGCTGCCCACATGCACCGGGGAGGCGGTAACCTGGTCAGGGGAGAGGAGCCACAGGGCGTAACAGGCACCCACTACATCGGCCACAGCGTCCAGAGCCCCCACCTCATGGTAATGGACCTCTCCTACAGAGCAGCCATGTGCCTTGGCTTCCGCCTGGGCGATGGCGTCATACACATCCCTGGCCTTGGCCTTCACGGTCTCCGGCAGGTCCATCCCATCGATGAGGGCGCGGATGTGGTCGGGAGAGGCGTGGTGATGATGGTGTGTGTGGTCATGGGGGTGATCGTGGGTGTGCCCGTGTTCGTGGATGTGGGGGGCATGCTCGTGGTGGTGTTCGTGACCATGATCGTGGTTGTGGTCGTGGGAATGGTCATGATCGCCGTGGTGCTCCTGACCTTCGTTCTCCTCCTGACCATGGACGGTCACAGCCATATGAGTGCCTGAAATGCCGCAGGTCACTGACGGTTCCGCCGACACGCGGACCCCAGGGAGGCCGAGGCTGTTCATTTTTTTTAAAAAGTCTGCCTTCTGTTCCTCACTCAGCAGCTCGAAGAGAGCGGCAGTGAGCATATCCCCGGCGCATCCCATGGCGCATTCAATGTAAAGTGTTTTCACATTATTTCCCCTCCAGTCCTTCCATTTGATTGATCATGCTGGCCAGATAGCCGGCGCCGAAACCGTTGTCAATGTTGACCACGCTGCACCCGGAGGCACAGGAATTGAGCATGGCCAGCAGCGCGGAGAGCCCACCGAAGTTGGCGCCGTAGCCTACGCTGGTAGGCACGGCCACTACGGGACAGTCCACCAGACCTCCTACCACGGAGGCCAGGGCCCCCTCCATCCCGGCCACGGCAATGACACACCGGGCGGACATAAGGGGCTCTAGATTGGAGAGCAGCCGGTGGAGTCCGGCCACGCCCACATCGTAGAGCCGGGTGACTTGATTTCCCATGGCCTCGGCGGTGAGGGCCGCCTCCTCCGCCACCGGCTGGTCACTGGTGCCGCCGGTACACACAACAATGGATCCCAGGGTTGGCTGGGGGGAGGGAAGGGCGATACCCAGCCGGGCGTCGGCGTGGTAGTCCAGCGCTACGCTGGCGGCGACGAATTCGGCCTTCTCCCGGTCCATACGGGTGATCAGGATGTTGCGGCAGTCACGCGCCTCCATTGCCTGGACGATGCCTAGAATCTGTTCTGCTGTCTTGGAGGCGCCGTAAATGACCTCGGCGGCGCCCTGACGGACTCCCCGGTGAAAATCCACCTTGGCATAGCCCAGATCGGCAAATGGTTCTGTTTTCAGCTCCAGCAGTGCGTCCTCTGGGGCAGTCTGGCCCGACGCAACGGACCGCAGAAGCGCCAGAATCTCATGTTTGTTGTCCATGGTGTTGCCTCCTCATCGTGGTTCCAGATCAAGGGTCACCGCCGAAAACCAGGGCTTCAGGGCAGCCAGAATCTCCCTGCGTTTGGAAGCGCCCTTCTCCCACTGGTTCTCCGGTAGCTGGATACGAGCGGCGTCAGAGAGCAGCCGCACCCGGAAGTCGGTAAATCCCAGGGCAAAGAGGATGTCCTCAGCCCGTTCCACCCGCTCCAGGTCTTCCTGTGTTATGGCCTGCCCGGTGGGTACCCGGGTGGCCAGGCAGGCATAGGCCGGCTTGTCCCAGGTAAAGAGTCCGGCCTCTTTAGAGGCCGCCCGGACATCAGCCTTGGTGAGTCCACATAGCCGCAGAGGGGATTCTACAGCCAGTTCCCGGAGGGCCCTCATACCGGGTCGGTCCCCGGCATTATCAGAGGCATTGGTGCCATCCAGCAGCAGGGTATGGCCGTCTTGTCGAGCGGCCTCCCAGAGTCTGGTGAAAAGGGCGGTTTTACAGTGGTAGCAGCGGTCAGGGCCATTGGCGGCCGCCAAGGGAACCGACAGAATATCAGCCTCCACCACCACCATGGGTACCCCCACCTCCTGGGAGAGCAGTCTGGCGTCCCGGAATTCAAATTCCGGCTGGAAGGCGGTGTGGACATAGTAGGCCGTGAGGTCACAGCCGTAATGCTTGCCCGCCCACAGCAGGTAGGCGGAATCCACTCCTCCAGAGAAGGCCAGCGCAGCCCTGGGATGGTCCTTAAAATATTCGGCTAGGGTCATGGGGATATCCTCCTCATTGATGAGATCACAAAAAAGGGCACGCCAAAGCTGGCGTGCCTTCTGGCCGCGGTACGGCGTTCTCGCCGCACAGGTGGCAGTATTTGTAAGAAATTGTATTTGCGCGGGAGAAAGACCCTTCTAGGCCTGAAGACGGCCTTCTGGCCGTCCAAAGCTTTTCTATTGTATCAGCTTTTCCTGTGCTCTGTCAAGCCCGATGAAGGGCTGCCATCTCCCGTTTCCATTCAGCGGGATCTCGCCACTCAGGAATCCCCTGACGTTGACGCTCTTTGGCCTCCTCCAGGGTCAGCTTGATGGGATCATCCTTCAGGTAGTCAATGAGCGCCTGAATGCCCTCTCTGGTAAAGCTGCTCACCTCGAAGATACGCTCACAGCCGGAGTTGAGCATCCAGTTGCGTACCATGGGTACATTGGCGTAGGGGGAGTCGATCTTGGTGATAATGCCGATCAGGGGGCGGTTGGTGAAGCACTGACAGTTGGCCTCAAAGACGCTGAACGGCTCATCAGCGGCGATCAGGAGTGCCAGGACATCGGCCTCAAAGGAAAAGCAGGCCAACCCCAGGCCGCACCGTTTGGTTTCGGAGTACTCGCCGGGGGAGTCAATGATGTCGGTGTCGGTATTGGTATACTGTGTTTTGTGATAGTGGAGCTCCTCACCGTGAAGAATCTGGGTAAGGGAGGTTTTGCCCGCCTCACTCCGACCCATGAGGAACAGCTTTTTCATGGCGTCGACCTCCTCAGCGCTCCGTGAGCTCACAGACAGGGAACCCAAGCTCGTCCCGAAAGAAGTCCAGGACATGCCGCAAAGCGCTCTTTACCTCTTCTCGATTTCCAAGCAGGATCACCGCGCCGCTGAACCGGTCCAGAAACCCCAGTTCTATGTCACCGCTCTTCGTGGCGATGTCTGCGGCGGCCACAGTGGCCTCCCAAGGGGTGATATGGAGCAGGCCTATGGATTCACCGGTGTGATCCTCACCCAGATGGGTGCCGATATGAAGGCCCAAATTTTGATAAATACGCCGGTCAGATACACCAATGAGCTGGGCTAGGGAGACCTCCCGGCCCACCACCTTCACCCGAACTAAGCGCAGATCCTTCCCCTTGAGCTCCTCATAGCTATGGGAGAAGACCTTTTCCAGGAACTCCTCCGTCGTCATACGGCTTCCCATAACACAGCCTCAGCGCTTGGTGATCTTGCAGACCACGTATCCCAAGGTGTCCCGGAAGTAGTCTACAATCTCTGTGAGGGCAGTGGTGACGTCGGCCAGCTCACCGGTGATGATAACGGTACCGGTGAAGCGATCGGCAAAGCCCAGATACACGTCTCCGCTCTTGACAGCGATGTCTGCGGCGATGACAGCGGACTCCGGAGGAGTCAGATTCATCAGGCCAATAGCGGCGGAGCCGTAGTCAATGGAGGGATTGAGGCCCAATTTCTGATAGATAATAGGGGCAGGACCACCGATCACGTGTGCAAAGGTGATTTCCTTACCGGCCACTGTCTCCTGTACAATGCGGATCTTATCATTGTTGTCGCTCATCTGTTCCACGTCCCTCCAAATTTGAGTACATGTTTTATTTTATTATACGCTTTTTGGCATGGAAATGTCAATCTACTGCAAGGGGGACGGGCGGCTTGCATAGAGTGTTAGAAGGGGGTGACAATAGTGGGAAAAAAAGGAGCAGAACGGTACCGGCTTACCATTCGATACACCGGGAAAGCAGACCTGAGAGCGGTACTGATGGAGGCGATATGGCGCCGGTATCGGGGAATTCGATGAGTACCCGGGCGGCCCTCTATCTTCGCCTGTCCCGGGACGACGCCGGGGCGGGAGAGAGCGTCAGCATTGGTGGACAGCGAGCCATGCTGCGGGCCTTCGCTACCGACCACGGCTGGACGGTGGTGGGGGAGTATGTAGACGACGGCTATTCTGGGACCAGCTTTCGGCGCCCAGGCCTCCAGCGACTGCTGGAGGATGTGGAGACTGGCCAGGTAGATCTGGTCCTTACCAAGGACCTCAGCCGCCTGGGTCGGGACTATATCCGCACCGGGGAATTGGCCGAAGTCTATTTCCCATCCCGACATGTGCGCTATATTGCCGTTAACGATGGCTTTGATACCCAGGGGCCAGACAATGGAATGGCGCCCTTTCAGCATGTGGTCAATGAGATGTATGCCCGAGATGCCAGTAAGAAGATTCGCTCCGCCCTGGCTACACGGCGGGCCCAGGGGCGGTACGTGGGCAGTCTGGCTCCTTACGGTTACAAGAAGGACCCGGCAGACAGGAACCGGCTCTTGCCCGACCCGCCGGCGGCAGAGGTGGTAACAGAGATCTTCGACTGGGCAGCGTCGGGGATCGGGCCGGGAGAGATCGCCTGTCGGCTCAATGGTCAGGGGGTGGCCTGTCCCAGGCTGCACCGCTCCGGCGGGCGTCCTGGTGCGGGCAGGCCCGCATGGACGGCCTCCACTGTGTCCAAGCTGCTGAAGAACCCCACCTATCTGGGATGTACCGCCCAGGGCCGCACCCGAAAGCCATCTCTGAAGGCAAAGATT
>DXCX01000031.1 GCA_019115785.1 Candidatus Intestinimonas merdavium
ATGTGCGTCGGAAAAAACACTGCTCAGCCCGCAAGCGTGCGAGCAAAGCGAGTGCGACGCAGCGGGCTGCAACCCTTCGAGCACGTGCTTGCACGTGCGAGAGAGCCTGTCGACTTTGTCGACAGGCTCAAATCATTAGTATAGTGAACGATTCGGACAGAACAGAACTTTTACGGCCTGGGGTTCCCCCCGCCCGTGAGTGTATATTTTTTGTGTAAATGTACAGAAAATTTCTTGCCGGGCGGGGGCTTTATCTGTATAATATAGAATCATTACCATATATGAATATTTCCATGCACAAAATTTATACGGCACGGGGAGCGCCGCTCCCTCCGGCCGTCCTCGGGGTGATGTGTTCCCGACGGGCAGACCGGGCAGGCAGCGGACCGATTCTCACCGCTGTCAGCGCGGCGTGTCAAGGGTATCCAAAGGAAATCGAGCGGTAAGATCTGGAGGGAATCATGATGAAGAAAGCACGTGTGAGCAGACCATCTGACCGGCGGGGCGTAACATTCGGCATTGTCCCCAAGCTGCTGTTGAGTATTCTGTGTCCCCTGTTCGCGGTACTGACCCTCATCACGGTTTTTCTGGGTCTTCGGAGCGCGTCCACGGTCAACACGGTGATGAACGCCGAGCTGGAGGCGGCGACGGAGGCGGCGGCGGCCCAGGTAGAGGCCTTTCTGGACCACTACTACGGGGTGAGCGAGACCCTGGGGGCCACCCAGCTGGTCCGGGACGTGACCACCGAGAGCGCGGCGGGCAGCATGTGGTCCCACGAGCTGTACGGAGAACTGCTGGAGACGCTGCGGCTGGTCCAGCGGGAGAACGCGGCGGACATGGACTACATCTGGGTGGCCGATCTGAGCACAGAGGAGCTGCTCCAGAGCGACGGCGCCTTTTTCCGGGCGGGGGAGATCGACTTTCCCACCTGCTCGTGGTACCAGCTGGCCACGGAGCGGGGCGCCACCATCACCACGGAGTCCTATGAGAGCGCCAACGGGGACGAGGTGGTGACCATCGCCACGCCGGTGAGCTACAACGGGGAGACGGTGGCCGTGGTGGGGATGGACATCGACCTTGCCCATCTGCAGGAGCTTCTCATGGAGGTGACGGTGGGCCAGACGGGCTACATCACCCTCTATGACCGGGACAACCTCATCCTGTTCCACCCGGACAGCGCGGTGATGGGGGTGAACGCGGCGGACGCCGGCTACTCGGAGAACATGCTCAGCGCCATTGTGAACAAAGAGGACTCGGCGGCCATGCGCTACACCCGGGGCGGCACGGACTACTACGGCAGCACCACGCCGGTGGGCGACATGGAGCTGGTGGTGCTGGGGGTCATGCCGGTGGCGGAGTACAGCTCCCACGTGTCGGCGCTGCTGCGGGTCATGATCGTCGGCATGGTGTGCTGCGGCGTGCTGCTGGCGGCGGTGTGCGTCTTCATCGCCCTGTCCATCACCCGGCCGGTGAAGCGGCTGGACGCGGCGGCGGCCCGGCTGGCCGCCGGGGAGCTGGACGTGGCGGTGGACACCCGCGGCCGGGACGAGGTGGCGGATCTGGGCAGGAACGTGTCGGAGATCGTGGCCCGGCTGAAAAAGTACATCGACTACATCAATGAGGTCTCGTCGGTGCTCTATGAGATCGGCAAGGGGAACCTGGTGTTCACCCTGGAGCACGACTACGCCGGGGAGTTTGCCAGGATCAAGGACGCCCTGCTGGACATCCGGGGGACCCTGACGGCCACCCTCACCTCCATCGCCCAGTCGGCGGACCAGGTGAACGCGGGCGCGGAGCAGATCGCCAGCGGGGCCCAGGCCCTGGCCCAGGGGGCCACGGAGCAGGCCAGCAGCGTGGAGGAGCTGGCGTCGGCGGTGCAGGAGCTCTCGGCCCAGGCCACGGAGGAGGCCGGGAAGGCCGGGGAGGCCGGGCGTTTCCTGGAGCAGATCAAGGACGAGGTGAACAAGAGCAACGACCAGATGGAGACCATGCGCCAGGCCATGGCGGACATCACCACCCAGTCCGCCGCCATCCGGGGCATCATCAAGACCATCGACGACATCGCCTTCCAGACCAACATTCTGGCGCTGAACGCGGCGGTGGAGGCGGCCCGGGCGGGCGAGGCCGGCAAGGGCTTTGCCGTGGTGGCCGACGAGGTGCGCAGTCTGGCGGGCAAGAGCGCCGAGGCGGCCAAGAAGACCAACGAGCTCATTGAGCGCTCGGTCCAGGCGGTCAAGCGGGGGGCGGAGCTGACGGAGCTGACGGCGGACTCCCTGGCGGCGGTGTCCCGGGAGACCAAGCAGGCCACGGAGACCATCGAGACGGTGGCCCAGGCCTACCAGGGCCAGGCCGACAAGCTCGCGGAGATCTCCAGCGGGGTGGATCAGATCGCCCAGGTGGTGCAGACCAACTCGGCCACGGCGGAGGAGAGCGCGGCGGCCAGCCAGGAGCTCTCCGGCCAGGCCGGCATGATGCGCGAGCAGATCTCCCACTTCAAGCTGGGCCAGGCCGACGGCCCGGCCGAGGCGCAGGGCTCGCCCGTCCCCGCGGGGGCCGCCGCCGGCTTCGACAGCGGCAATAAATATTAGCGTCGGGCCAAAGGCCGCCCCGTCGTCGGAGCAAAGTCCGTTTCGTTCCGTTTCCGCCTAACGGCGAAAACTTCACTGCACTTCCTTGCTCCTCCTCTTCCCCACGGGACCCGCTGCGCTGGGCTCCCGCGGGGGCCCCTGTTTTCCCGCTGCGCTGGGCTCCCGTGGGGTCCCCTTTTTCGTAGCGCAAAGGCCGCCCCGGACGAATGTCCGGGGCGGCCTTGTACGTGCGAGAGCGTGTTACCACCCCACCCCCAGGTCGGGTCGGACGGCCAGGTCGATGATGTCCTTGGCGTCGTAGAACTGGAGGTAGCGGTCCCGGGACCACCGGAGGGTGGTGCCGTCGGGGTGGAGGCGGTCGCAGATGACGGCGGAAATATCGGTTTTGATGTAGGAGAAGTCGTTCACCCCCACGCTGGCGAAGACCCGGAAGCCCATGCTCTGGAGGTACTGGAACATGGGGCCGGTCTTGTGCCAGTCGTCGCCGTCGGGGCGGGCGCCGTGGGGGTAAAAGAGGATGTTGGTGGGCCCCACCAGGCTGCCCACCTCCTCCAGCCACCGCTCGGTGTCGGTCTGGACAGAGGCCAGGGAGCGGGTTTCGCTGCCCAGGTTGATGTGGCCCCAGGTGTGGGAGCCGAAGGTCCAGCCCGTCTCCTTGAGGCGCTCAATGACGGGCTTGACGGCGTCGATCTCCCCCTGGCGGAAGGCTTCAAACTCGGGCCGGCGGGGGTCATCGGTGGGGATGTCCCGGTCGTTCTGGGTGCGGTAGCCCAGAATCCCCTGGTAGCCGGTGAGGGAGTAGATGGCCTTGGCCCCGTTGAGGGAGAAGTCGGGGTGCTCCAGGACGAAGTTGTCCAGAATGGGGGTGGCGTCCAGGTCCTGGGTGAGGAAGGTCTCCTTGGTGTGGGGGTCGGTGCACTGGGCCCAGATCTGGCCGTCGGCCCCCAGCACCAGCTTGGAGGTGAAGCCCTCGGCCAGCATATAGTCGTAGTAGTTGACGTCGTCGAAGGAGAGGATGAGGGGCTTTTTCCCCTGGGGGAGCATGAGGGTGTTGCGGACCATGCGCGCCTCTCCCCCGTCGCTCACCTCGCTCCACACGTCCTCCATGGCCACCAGGATGTAGCCCTTGTCGTAGAGGCTCTGGAGGATTTTTTTGTACTCGTCCACGGTGACCATCCAGTCGTCCAGGCCCTTCTGGCGGTCGGCGGGGACGGCGTCGGAGAAGGCGTAGTCGGGGTAGGCGATGACGGGGTGGAAGAAGAGGTGCTCCACGGGCTGCTCAGGCCCCCACTCCTGGGTGAGCTGGTCTTCGGACCAGTAGGCGCGCACGGCGTCGTAGGGGTCGGCGGCGGGGGTGGGCGAGGGCGAGGGCACGGCCTCGGCGGAGGGGACGGGTGTGGTCTGAGCCTCCTCTCCCCCGCTCTCCCTGGGCGCGCAGGCGGCCAGGGAGAGGGTGAGGGCCAGGGAGAGGACCAGGGCGGCGGGACGGGTGAGGTGCTTCATGGCGATTCTCCTTTGTTGTCTCTTTGTTGTGTACCGTGGTATCCGCGTCATCGTTCAAACCACCGGAAAAAGCGCCGCGAACGGACAACAGACCCGTTACATTCCCCGTTCCGATCCCCAGGGCACCCGGCGCAGGAGGAGGATGGAGGCCCCGCCGGTGACGGCGCCGGTGAAGAGGCTGGCCACCAGGAGGGGGGCCAGGTACACGGCGATGGCGGGGGAGGCCAGCACGGCCATGGCGGCCAGGATCTGGCCGGTGTTGTGGGCGGCGGCCCCGGCGACGCACACCCCGAAGAGGGAGAGGCCGGGCAGGCGGAGGAGGAGCCACATGACGGCGAAGGCCAGCACGCCCCCGGTGAGGGAGAAGGCCAGGGCGGAGAGGTTCCCCCCCAGGTTGGCGCCCAGGAGGCACCGGGCGACGAGGATGCCCAGGGCCTCCTTTGGGGAGAGGCGGCACAGGGCGAAGACGGTGACCAGGTTGGCCAGGCCCAGGCGGAGGCCGGGGAGCGGGAGGAGGACGCTCAGGGGGACCAGGCCCTCGCACACGGAGATGGCCAGGGCCAGGGCGGTGAGCACGGCGCAGCGGGTGAGGGCGCGGACGGAGCTTGTCATGGTCTTCCCTCCCCTTCTAGCCGGTGACGGCGTCGGCGTCGGCGCCGCCGCCGGTGACGGTGATGACCAGTCGGTTGGGCAGGCAGATGATCTGCCCCCCGGAGCGGGAGACCCATCCGGTGTGGACGCAGTCCTGGCTGGGACATTCGCTGTGGGACACCCGGACCCGGCCCTGCTCGGCCTCCACGGTGATGGGGTATCTGGCCCCGGGGACGTCCAGGGTGACGGTCTCGGAGAGGGCGCTCAGGGGCAGCTCCGCCACCAGCTCATTGTCTAAGACGATCCGGGCGGTGAGAAAGTTGCCGGATTTTGGGCGAAAGGCAAATAAAATGGCGGCGGCGGCGGCCAGCACGGCCAGGGCCACCAGGGCGTCCAGGGGGGTGGGGCGGACGCGGTCAGCGGCGGACGATCTCATAGGTGTAGCCGGCCTCCTCTCCCAGGGTCTCCAGGCCCTCCTCCAGGCCCTGGGTGACGTAGACGTGACCGGCGTCGGTGACCAGGATGAGGTCCATGCCGGCCACGGTCCCCTGGCCGCTTTTCCAGCGGCGGAGGGCCTCGTCGGGGCCCAGGACGAAGAGGGCGGTGGACCAGGCGTCGGCCAGGGCGGGGTCGTCGGCCACCACGGTGACGGAGAGGAGTCCGGACTGGGCGGGGTAGCCGTTCGCGGGGTCGATGATGTGGTGGTAGGTCACCCCGTCGGCGACGAAGCAGCGCTCATAGCCCCCGGAGGTGGAGCAGGTGCGGCCGTCGGGGAGGGCGATGAGGCACAGGTAGTCCTCCCCCTCCCCTCTGGGGTCCCGGACGTAGACCCGGAAGGGGTGGCCGTCGGGGCGGACGCCCAGGGCGGTGATGTTGCCCCCCAGGGCGATGATGGCGCGCTCCACCCCGTTCTGGGTGAGGGCGTCCACCACGTAGCGGGCGGCGGCCCCCTTGGCGATGCCCCCCAGGTCCACGGCCTGGCCGGGGAGGGCGAGGGCGGCGGTATCCCCATCCACCAGGGGGAGGTCCCGGGTGAGGGGGAGGAGCTCGTCCAGCTCGGCCTGGGCGGGGACCCGGTGGACGGCGGTGGTCTCGCTCTCGGTGGAGCCGAAGCCCCAGGCGTCCATGACGGGACACAGGACGGGGTTGAAGGCCAGGCCGCTCTCCTCCGCCACGGCGTTGGCGGTGGTGAGGAGGGCGGCGGTGTCGCCGTCCACGGCCACGGCCCCGGTCCCGGCGGCGGCGTTGAGCCGGGCGATGTCGCTGTCCGGGCGGGTGCGGGACCAGAGGGCGTCCAGGCGGTTGACGGCCTGCTGGGCGGCCACCAGGGCGTCGGTGGGGTCTTCGGCGTAGGCGGTGACGGACATGGTGGTGTCCATGGCGAAAAAGGTTTGAATGGTGGGCTCTGACCGGGCGGCGCAGCCCGACAGGAGGGCGGCGGCGCACAGGAGGGGTAGCATACGTCTCATGTTCTGCCTCATTGGAAAAAGATAAATTGATTGTATCATATCCCATTCTTCCTGGCAACAATAAGTAGAGATTCGTTGTTTTTTCTTGTTGCAAAACGGCGGGATTTCTGGTAGAATATCATCCGTTAGACTGGTCCTCCTGCGGGCCAGTCGTTTTGAGCATCAAACAAGGAGATGGATCCATGGACAAAGAAAAACGCGCGGCGGACAAGCGCGCGGCACGCGGCCACAAGGAGGACGCCATCCTGAACCGGGTGCTGATCTGGTTTGGGGCCGCCGTGGTGGCGGAGCTCGTTCTGCTTCTGCTCAACCGCTACTACGTCAATGTTACCACCGCGCCCGGCGAGATCGAGTTTGCCGGCGCTCTGCTGAAGGCCTGGCCGGTCCTCATCGGCGTCACCGCCGTGGGCGCCGTGATCTGCCTGCTCTGGGCCATCTTCCAGGCCAAGGGGGGCAAGAAGGCCACCCTTCCCGGGGTCCTGTTCGGTGTGTTTCTCACCGCCCTGGTGATCTCGGTGATCACCTACCGCTTCTACGGCGCCGGCGTACAGTTTTTGTGCGGCATCGTGCCGGTGGCGGCGGTGCTGGCCCTGGTGTACTACCTCTATCAGCATGAGTTCTTCCTGGTGACCATCCTCTCGGCCCTGGGCCTGCTGGGCCTGTGGCTCTTCCGCCGGGCGGGGGGGGCCCACGATACCCTGGTGTACGCCTATCTGGCGGCGCTGGCCGTGATCCTGGTGGCCGCCGTGCTGGGGTGCCGTGCCCTGGCCGCCCAGGGCGGTGCCATGAAACTCTGGGGGGAAAAGCGCCAGATCTTCCCCCACAGCGCCAGCTACGGCATGATCTACCTCACCTGCGCCGTGGTGGCGGTGGCCGTGGCCGCCGGCTTCCTGCTGGGCACCGCCGCCGCCTACTACCTCATTTTCGCCCTGGTGGGCTGGCTGTTCATCATGGCCGTGTACTACACGGTCAAGCTGATGTGACGACGTCGGGGCAAAGTCCCTGAGCGCCTGGGCGCTCAGGGGCTTTTTCGTCCCCTTCCCCGCCCCCGCCCTGGCCTGGACCCGCGGGGCGGGGGCCTGGAGGGGGACGGCGCCGGCGAAGACACGCCCGCCCATGTTTCGCGCATGGGCGGGCGTTTTTCCCTCCGGGGCTTTACAAAGACGGCCCGGATGGGTTACCATGTGGTCAACCGCCGCCGGTGCGGCTGCCGCAGCCGCGCCCTCCGGACATCAAAGGGAAAGGACGATGAGGATGGAATCTGATTGGGAAAGGATACAGCGCCGGGCCCGGGTGAGGGGGCGGATGCTCCGTGCCGCCGCCGGCGAGGTCCCGGCGGAGCTGGTTTTAAAGAACGCCGCCTATGTCAACGTGTTTTCCAACGAGCTGGGCCATGGGGACATCGCCCTGGAGGCCGGGCACATCGTGGGCATCGGCTCCTACACGGGCCGCCGGGCCTACGACTGCGCCGGAAGGATCGTCCTGCCCGCCCTCATCGACGGGCACATCCACCTGGAGAGCGCCCTGGTCACCCCCTGGGAATTTGTCAGGGCCGTTTTGCCCCACGGGACCGGCGCCGTGGTGGCCGACCCCCACGAGATCGCCAACGTCATGGGCACGGACGGGATCGAGTATCTGCTCCAGGCCACCGAGGGCCTGCCGGTGGACGTCTACTTCATGCTCCCCTCCTGCGTGCCCGCCACCGCCATGGAGGCCTCCGGGGCGCGGCTGGACGCCCGGGCCATCGACCCCCTGTACCGCCATCCCCGGGTGCTGGGCCTGGGGGAGGTGATGGACTTTATGGGCGTGGTGAGGGGGGACCTGGACCTCCTGGAAAAGCTGGAGGCCGCCCACCACAGGGGCCGGCCCGTGGACGGCCACGCCCCCGACCTGCCCCAGCCGGCCCTCAGCGCCTATGTGGCCGCGGGCATCGGCTCCGACCACGAGTGCCACGACCTGGAGGACGCCCTGGCCAAGCTGCGGCTGGGCCAGACCATCCTGATCCGGGAGGGCACCGCCGCCCGCAACCTGGAGGCCCTGCTCCCCCTGCTCTCCCCCCCGTACTGCGACCGGTGCCTGTTCTGCACCGACGACAAGCACCCCAACGACCTTTTGGACCGGGGCCACATGGACCACATCGTGCGCCGTGCCATCTCCCTGGGGGCCGACCCCATCCTGGCGGTCAAGGCCGCCACCTACAACGCCGCCCGCCACTTCTCCCTCCGGGGGCGGGGGGCCGTGGCCCCGGGATACCGGGGGGACCTTGTGCTCATCGACAACTTCACCGACTTCACCGTGGAGCAGGTGTGGAGGGGGGGCGTCCCCGTCCTCACCCCGGAGGGCGTTCCGGAGGGGGCGCCCCCCGGGATCGACCCCCGCCTGGAGGGGGGCGCCCGCCGCACCTTCCACGTGGGCGTCCTCTCCCCGGCGGACTTCTCCGGGGGCGGCTGGCTGCCGGTCATCGGCATGGTGGCGGGGGAGATCACCACCGTCCCCATGGGGCGCTCCGACCGGATCGACCCCGCCCGGGACATTCTGAAGGCCGCCGTCGTGGAGCGCCACCGCCACACCGGGGCCATCGGCCTGGGCTTTCTCAAGGGCTACGGGCTGAAGGAGGGGGCCGTGGCCACCTACGTCTCCCACGACGCCAACAACATCATCGTGGTGGGGACCAGCGAGGCCGAGATGGCCGCCGCCGCCAACCGGGTCATCGCCCTGAAGGGGGGCATCGTGGTGTGGCGGGGGGACCGGGCCGAGGCGGAGGTGGCCCTGCCCATCGCCGGCATCATGAGCGACCAGGCCCTCCCCGTGGTGAACGAACAGCTGGAGCGGGCCAAGGCCCGGGCCCACGGGCTGGGGGTGCGCCGGGGGATCGACCCCTTCATGACCCTGAGCTTTATGGCCATCCCCGTGATCCCCAGCCTGCGGCTCACCACGGGGGGCGTCTTTGACGTCACGGCCCAGCGCCTGCTGTAACAAGCGCCCCCGGGGCGGATGACGGCGGGGGCCTCCCCTCAAAAAAAGGGCAGAAAGACGCCCGCCCATGTTTTGCGCATGGGCGGGCATTTTTTTGCGTATTACGGCTGGGCGGCGGGGACTTCGTCGTGCTCGATGGGGCCGAAGTACTCCTCCCGGTAGGCGGCGAAGAGGGCGTCGAACTCCTTGCTTCCGCCGGCGTGGAGGTATTTGAGGTAGGCGTGGGTGTCGGGGAGGTGCTCCTTGGCGGGGGTGGTCTGGCGGACGATGAGCATGGCCACGTTGGAGCAGTGGTCGGAGATGCGCTCTAAGTTGATGGTGAGCTCCAGGAACTGGGTGCCCAGCTCGATGGTACACATGCCGGCCTTCAGGCGCTCCACATGGCGGTTTTTGAGGACCTCCTCCATGAGGTCCACCACCTCCTCCAGGGGCTCCACGTGGAGGGCCAGGGCCCGGTCCCGCTTTTCGTAGCACTCCAGGGTGATGTCCAGGGTGGCCTCCACGGCGTTGGTGAGGGCGTCCACCTCCCTGCGGGCCACGTCGGAGAAGGCGATCTCCCGCTGGTGCATGGTGGCGGCGATCTCGGAGACGTTGACGGCGTAGTCGCCGATGCGCTCGAAGTTGGTGAGGGTGTGGAGCAGCTCGGAGACCAGGGCGCTCTCGGGGTCGGTGAGGGCCCGGTCGGTGAGCTTGACCAGGTAGCTGTCCAGGGTGTTTTCCAGCTTGTCGATGGTGGCCTCGTTCTCAGTGAGGCGCTCGAGCTTCTTCTCGTCAAAGCCGGCGAGGAGCTCCACGGCCAGGCCCAGGTCCTCCCTGGCCTTCCGGCCCATGGAGAGGACGGCGGAGCGGGCCTGCTCCAGGGCCACCGAGGGGGAGGAGAGGAAGCGCTCGTCCAGGAGGTTGAACTCGGGGGCGGCGGCGTCGCCGGGGACCAGGCGCTCCACGATCTTGACCAGGAGCTTGTGGAAGGGCAGGAGGAGGAGGGTGCAGCCCACGTTGAAGCCCAGGTGGAGGTTGGCGATGGAGCCCATGTCCATGACGGCGGTCCAGAAGGGGAAGGTGAAGAGGGCGTTGCCCAGGTAGAGGGCGGCCAGGAAGACGGCGGTGCCGATGACGTTGAAGAGGAGGTGGATCATGGCGGTGCGCTTGGCGTTGCGGCTGGCGCCGATGGAGGAGAGGATGGCGGTGACGCAGGTGCCGATGTTCTGGCCCATGATGAGGGGGATGGCGGTGTGGAAGGTGACCAGGCCGGTGGAGCTCACCGCCTGGAGGATGCCCATGGAGGCGGAGGAGGACTGGAGGAGGGCGGTGACGGCGGCCCCCACCAGAATGCCCAGGAGGGGGTTGGAGAAGGCGGAGAAGAGGGCCCGGAACTCGGGGAGGGCCTGGAGTCCGGCCACGGCCCCCTCCATGGTCTTCATGCCGATGAAGAGGAGGCCCAGGCCCAGGATGATCTGGCCGATGATGCGCTTTTTGCCTCCCCGGATGAACATGTAGAAGACCACGCCCACGGCGGCCAGGAGGGGCCCCAGGAGGTCGGGGTTGAGGAGGGCGAAGAGGAGGTTGTCGCCGGAGAGGTCCCCCAGGCGGAGGAGCTGGGCGGTGACGGTGGTGCCGATGTTGGCCCCCATGATGATGCCCACGGTCTGCTCCAGGCGCATGATGCCGGCGTTGACGAAGCCCACGCACATGACGGTGGTGGCGGCGGAGGACTGGATGAGGCCGGTGACCAGGGCGCCCAGGAGGACCCCCTTGACCACATTGCTGGTGAGCCGCTCCAGGATGCTCTCCAGGCGTCCGCTGGAGAGCTTCTCCAGTCCGTCGGTCATGGTGGACATGCCGAAGAGGAAGGTGGCGATGGCCCCCACCAGAGTGATGATGTCAGTGATGTTCACCGCGATTCCTCCCTACGTCGGAGCAAAGTACGTTCCATTCCGTTTCCGCCTGGCGGCGAAAACTTCATTTCACTCCCTTGCTCCTCCTCTCCCAAATGGAACCGCTCCGCTGGGTTCCATTTGGGTCCCCGTGCCGCCGGGGTTTCACAGCATTGAGACACGGCCCCATTGCCGTGTCTGCTTATTTCCATTATACCGGTCTTTTCGCCCATCGTAAATGGGGGCGGCGGCTTTTCCGGAAGTTTTACATTTCGGCTAAATCCGACAGGCTGAATTCGTGACATCGGTCAAAATGACGGCGGCCCTCCTTGCCTTTTCCCGGGAAAAGGGGTAGGATAACAAAAAAGGGGCGTTCCCCACGCCCCCACACCGGACAGGAGGAAGGCACATGACCCAACTGGAACAGCTTCAGGCGTGGATCGACGGCAGCGACAACATCGTGTTTTTCGGCGGGGCGGGGGTGAGCACCGAGTCGGGCATCCCGGACTTCCGCAGCGTGGACGGGCTGTACCACCAGCAGTTCGCCTACCCCCCGGAGGTGATGCTCAGCCACAGCTTCTATGCGCGTCACCCGGAGGAATTTTTCGACTTTTACCGGAAAAAGCTGCTGGTGAAGGGGGCCGAGCCCAACGCCGCCCACCGGAAGCTTGCCGAGCTGGAGGAGGCGGGGAAGCTCCGGGCGGTCATCACCCAGAACATCGACGGCCTCCACCAGCTGGCGGGGAGCCGGGAGGTGCTGGAGCTCCACGGCTCCACCCTGCGCAACCACTGCGACCGGTGCGGGAGGTTTTACGACACGTCGGCGGTGGCGGAGGCGTCGGGGGTCCCCCGCTGCCCCTGCGGCGGGGTGATCAAGCCCGACGTGGTCCTCTACGAGGAGGCCCTGGACAGCGATGTGACGCTCCGGGCGGTGGACTACATCCGGAAGGCCGACCTCCTCATCATCGGGGGGACCTCCCTGGTGGTCTACCCCGCCGCCGGGCTCATCGACTACTACAGCGGGGACAAGCTGGTCCTCATCAACAAGGGGGCCACCGCCATGGACGCCCGGGCCGACCTCACCCTCTCGGGGCCCATCGGGGAGATTTTAGGGCAGATCAAGGTGGGCTAGGGCCCGGGCCAGACTGGTAAAAAACACAAATCCGCCAGATTTTGTACAAGAGCTCGCTTCCTTCCGTCGTCCGCGGACGACGGAAGGAAGCGAGCTCTCTTTTCGCGCGCCGGTCCCCTTCGACGGCGCTTACGCTCCGTCCGGGTCCGTAGGCGCGCGGCAGGCCTTGAGCGCCTTTACCTGCCGCCTCAGATCCACGATTTCTTTTTCCAGTCTTCCCAGTGTAAGGGCCCAAAAGACGACCCGCTGCTTTTGATCGGGGATGGCGTCGGCGATCTCCATGAGAATGGACGCCTTCTGTGTTTTCTGCGGATAACCCGCGTTCATGGCAAAGAGCATCTTTTTAAATGGCAGCTCCACCTGCTGTATGCACGCCTGGAAGGTCTCGTCGTCCATACGCAGGCCGAGGCCCAGCCGGTAATAGGGGATACGCGGGTCCAGCCATGTCCGGAGCAGGAAGTAGGCCCTCTGGTAGCGGTCGGAAATGAGCAGCGTGTCGCAAAAGCGCTTCCACAGCTCCTGGTAGAACTTTTTTTCCGTCACATCCTGAAGGATCAGCTCCTTCACGATCTGGAACTCCATCTCCCGAATCCGCTTCTGCGTCGGGGCGTCCACCTCCTCCTCCCTGATCTGGATAAACCCCTTGGGCACCTCGCCGGGCGCATACTGGGGCAGCGGGACCTGCGTCAGGAAGTATTGAAACCCCTCCTGCGCCTCTCTGCCCCACCCTTCTAACAAATCCACGCATTTTTTGCAGCTTTCATAAATACTATCGCTATTTTTTTCCACAATTTCAGAAAATTTTTCTTCCATACTGGCTGTATTCATATTCATACTCCTTAGAATGAAAAGCACCTACCCACAATTATCGACGGCTTGCAGTTGTACGCATTTCTCCAATGGGCTGAAATATACTTGATTGATGTTATCCGGCTGTTTTCTCTCCGTCATGATCTCTGCCGTCTCCGCCCATGGTTTTTTTAAAAAGTACTTGACTTCAAGTGTGGGGGCCAGGTGTTTTCCCTGGGCACAGGCGGGGAGGCTCTCCCCCGCCGGGACCGGGGTCTCCTCCATGCCCTGCTTGCAAAGCCGCGCGATCTCCTCCAGCACCGCGTTTTTTTTGTTTTGCCGGGAAATACTTTTCCACCTGTCCATTTTCTTACAGTATTGTATGGCGGCGGGGGTCAGGGTGTAGCGTGTGTTCCTCCCTGTTCTGGAGGCGGACACCGCGCCGCATCCGACGACCCGTTTCATGGCGTTTGAAAGGGCGCTATCGCTCATACCCAGCTTTTCGGCCAGCTCTCCGTGGCGGATCGGCTGCCCATATTGATACAAAAAGCGGATGATTTTATCCGCGTTGGGACTTTTGGCCACGGCCATCTCCACAATGTCATATTCCCGCTCCTCGTCCTCATACAGGACGTGAAAGGCCTGGAGCCACCCCTCCCAGGCGCCCAGCTGGTAGGGGATCTCCTGCTCGGGCCTCACCAGCTGCCACCTGGCTCTGTGGGACTTTTGCAGGGAGCGCTGCAAGGCGGGGCCCAGCTCCTTCCGTTCCCCGGCACGCCACTGCTTCAAGATCTCGTTTTGCTCGTCCGCCACAAAGCACTCGACGCCAACCCGATCCCCATCTATGACCGCCTGTCTCAGATCAAATTCCCTGTTGCTCATAATCACTTCCCCCTTTTCAAGTTTTTTGATTTGGATGAATATGTTCTCTCATTGTGACCTCAGGGGCGCCCCCCGCGCGCCTGATCTCCGCGAGGAACAAACAGACGTCGTCGGGGCCGCCGCACCGCCCCTGGCACTGGGGCTGAAAGGGATAGACCATCTTGGCGTTGGGCGCGGCGATGAGTCCGACATAATCGGGGGGCGCGCCGCACTCCGGCCGGGCGGAGCAGGTGTTCGTCCACAGGGTATAGCAGCCGTACTCCAGACT
Source organism: Candidatus Intestinimonas merdavium (assembly GCA_019115785.1). Lineage (GTDB taxonomy): Bacteria > Bacillota > Clostridia > Oscillospirales > Oscillospiraceae > Intestinimonas > Intestinimonas merdavium. The sequence continues at coordinate 14,073 of DXCX01000031.1, forward strand.
GGCCGGCGCCGAGATCCGGAAGGAAAAGCTCCCCTTGGAGTAGGAGGAACACAGCAGCATGGTGCTGCGGAGCGCCCGCACCAGCAGAGTCCGATAGGGCTCTACCAGACAATCCTTGCAGATGGGAAAGGTGAGCCGCCCGACAGAGGGGATGTGGATGACGCGGATCACCTTCGTTTTTCCCTCCAGGTCCTCCAGATAGTCCTTGTCCGTGGCGCTGTCGTGGTACAGGAAGGGATTCTGCTTATCCTGTACGCACAGGCGGCGGCCATCCCCGCCGGTGACATAGAGGCGGTTGTTTTTCTCATGCCAGTACGTGGGGGGCAGGAGGAGGCCGGGGGCGCTGTACCCCATGCGCCCCACCTCCTCGCTCAGCTGGGCGAAAAAGTCGCTGCCCGCCTCCGTCGGGCCGAACATGGAGGCGTCCCCCAGCATTTCCGGATAAGCCAGTATATTCGCCCCCAGCTCCGCCGCCATTTTATAGCTGGCCCGGACCCGGCGCCGGACATAGTCCGGGTCGTTGAGCCCGGTAATGGAAAAACGGCGCCTCCCGTCGGTCTCATAGCAGTGCGGCGCCTGGAGCTGTACCCCGCTGGAAACGGGGGAGACGGCAACTCTGATGGGGTTGGTCGTCACCCAATCCGTCACCACTTTATGAATCACCGTATAGGAATTATGTTCCATGTCCAGCCAGTTCTGCTCCACGTAATAGGTGTTGGTCAGCTCCTCATTGACGCCCCGCTCCCAGGCGTGGGCCCAGGTCTTATGGGCAGGGGACGCTCCGGCCCGGTCCAGGGGGTCGTTCAGGGAGGGGACCCGGGGCAGGACGTAGATGCCGGTCTCATCCCAGTTGTCGTTCAGGCTCTGGAAGCCGTCCTTCAGATAGACCCTCAGATAGGTGGACTGTAAGATATGATTCCAATCCAGTCTGCGGTCTAAACCGCAGACCAGGGCCAGATTGGGCGCAAAACCGGAGTTTTTTTCCCGCCACGTCTCCAGACGGCCCTCTGCCTCCCGGCTCACGCCGTTGCGGAGCAGCGCATCAACATCGTCGAATTCAGGAAGGCTGGAGAACAGCTTGTCGGCTTTGTTATCCCAATCGTCCGTGTCCGCCAGCACATCACGATTATCCTTGCTTTGGTATAATTCCTGATTGATTCCAGGCAGGTTGGCGATCCAACGGGCCTGAATATTAAAGGGGTTTTCACTCTGAAAATACGCTGACACAAAACCGCCACCTTTCACATGGTTTCTTCGCTCTCATTATAACCGATGGCAGATAACATGTCAATTTTTATTCATGATATGAACTATTTGTGAAGTATATGAAAAAAGCTCCGCCCGGCCGGGCGCGCAAGAAAAAACACCGCCCGGCCGGGCGGTGTTTTTGTAACGCAGGCAATGAAATCAGCGCTTGCTGAACTGGGGAGCGCGACGGGCGGCTTTGAGGCCGTACTGCTTATTTTTGCCCGTCAACAACCTGTTACATATCAGTATTTTTCTGCCTTTCCGGCAAAATTTAGCCCATTCTTTAGCCCTTTTTCTAATCGTTTTCGGTGAGCTGAGGTTTCCTTGTTGCAAATGTACTATTGATGGTAGCGGCAATATCCTCCGGACGATTATATTTGACCTTTGCGTAAATATCAAGGGTTTCCTTAATGTTCTCGTGACCGGCCAGGTATTGCACAGTCTTGGGGTCTACATTAGCATGAATGAGATTGGTAATATAGGTCCGGCGCAGCTGATGGGTCTTTACCTGAAAGTCCATGCTGTAAACAACCTTTCCGTTATGCGCGGCTTTTTCACCCAGCACCGGCGTCACAGTGTGCTTCACCGGCTGGCCATTCACATACCGGGTATAAGTCCGCTCCTTGGTCGATCGAACAGTGATGTACTTCCAGAGCCGGGCAAACTGCGTGTATGACAATGGACCGCCATCAATGCTGCTGGCAAATACATATTCTGAGGTCGATTTCGTTTTGACATCCCTTAGGCACTCAACGAGCTGCGGGGGTATGGGTATATTCCGCCGTGCGGCTTTGGTTTTCAGCTGATCCGAAATGACCGGCCGATTGTGTTCAGTGTGCCATGCTCGGCAAACCCGAATCATCGGCGTCTTTCCGTCAAGCTCAATACTGTCCCATTTCAGTGCAAGAATCTCTTCCCTGCGCAGGCCGGCATAAAGCCCAATCATAACAAACGGATACGGTGGAAGCCCTTGGATAGCGTTCAGCAAAATCTCTACCTGTTCATCGGTCAGGGCCTCCGTCTCTTTGGGAGGTTTTCCTCCCCGCGGATTCAACTCAGCAGCAGGATTATTCTGAATAACATGACTTTTGACCGCAGATTCGAAAATCGCTTTATAAAGCATCTGGACAGATTGATAAACAGACTGAGACAGCTTCGATGCCGGCAGGATTGCCATGTTGATATCATCTGGCGTCACATCAGCCATGAACTTATTACCCAGTGGATTAACAATATGCCGCTTGATCTTCGACTGGTAATCCATCAAAGTGGTCTCCCGTATATTGGCTGTTTTCATCGTCAACCACTTTTCACAGTATTCGGCAACAGTAGGGTTTTCAAGTCTAAATGTGGCCTCTGCAATCTGCCGCAGCGCCTCACGCTTTTTTGCCTCCAGTTCCTCGGGGGACTTGGCTCGAAGAGAAACTCTCTTGCCGTCAGCATCCGTGATACGGGTCCGGTAATAGGTATACCCGTTTATTGTGTCAGTGCTGTATTGGGGCCGCTGTTTCTTTGGCCGGCCCATCAGTCCGAACCTCCCTGCTGGCTGTTTTCCAACATCCGCTTGATTTCTTTGTCGAAGTCAGAGGAAATACATTGCGTTTTATTAAATGCGGCATATTCTTCCTCTGCCTTCATCTTTGCAGCCTGGGCAGAAATACGCCCCTTATCCGGTAGAATTTGATATCTACGGAAGGCAAGAAACTCGTTTACACTGGCGGAGAACTCCTCCATGGTAAAGGTATTCTCTCGTTCAATCAAATCTTCGATATAATCAAAATAGCCGGTTACCGTTCGCTCCAGTTGACGAATCTGTTTTTCATCCAGGTAGTTTTTTGCAATCGACACATCGGATTTCAAAATGCGTCCATCCGGAGCATTTTTCCATGTAGTGAGCCCCATATTGGCTTTACTTCGATCGGCGTGAGAATAGATAATCTCAGCTGCAGTCTGGCCGACGATAGCATAGTGAAACTTGTTTTGTACCATGGCATAAAATTCATGGGTCACAGAAGAATTGCGGTCATAGTCGATGCTGCATTCAGCAAAGATATCGGTAATCTGCTGCCAGATGCGACGCTCACTGGCCCGAATCGAACGGACCCGTTCAAGTAGTTCTCGGAAATAATCTTTTCCGAACGCAGTCTTCCCCTGTTTCAGCCGTTCATCATCAAGAGCAAAGCCCTTGGTCATATACTCTTTGAGAACGCCGGTTGCCCAGATACGAAACTGTGTGGCGCGGCGGGAATTGACGCGATATCCCACAGAGATCGTGACATCCAGGTTATAAAAAGCAACTGGCTGCTTGACACCAACAACACGCATTTTTTGCGTGTTGTTCTCACGCTCCAGTTCCCCTTCATCGAAAATGTTATTGATATGCTTGCGGATAGTCTTTTCGTCTTTGTCGAAGATCTGGGCCATCTGATTTGCTGTCAGCCAAATGGTTTCGTCTTGGACAAAAGCCTCAACAGAGACATCACCTTCCGAAGAATTATAAACTAAAAATTCAAATTGCTTGTCCATCAGTAGATTCCTCCGTAGATGTGACTGATCATATAATCCCATTGGTGCCGCTTCAGGTTGTGATTCCTGGGCGGCATTTATTTTTTGTCGCCTGATTTCCCAGAAGTCCGTATTCTCTCCGCTGCTTTGATGTCATCCGGAAGCATACGAGATCCGGGCATTGCCAACTTTAGCATATCTGCATTCTTCTCAACAAAGGAGGTAATATAACGAATTCTGGCTGGATAGTCTTCCGCAGGCATTTCCGGATCAAAACAAAGGCTTTCCACATATGCTTTGAGTTCCTGCTCTGCCTCTGCAATTCTCTGATTGATTTCATCATGATCCAGGATTGGGCGATGAAGGTGATTTTGTTGCCGCAATTCTTCTGCCCGCTCGGCAATCTTCGCTGGATCAACACCTTCCTGCAGAGTGAAACCCCCTAATTCAGTTTCTATCCGTTCTATGTGTTCTTGACGCACCCGGTCTTCTATGTCAGTGTCGATAAAAAATGAAATAGGGATTTCAAGTGCTGCAGCAATCTTTTGTAGTTGCTCAAGTTTTGGCTGTTTTGTTACACCACGTTCATATTGCTGCAGGGTAATGGTAGGGACGCCAGCCAAAGCCGCCAAGTCTTTTTGTTTTAGTCCCTTTTGAAGCCGAATCCTTCGAATTTCCTCTCCGATAGTCATTCGTGTATCACCTCACACTGATATGATATATGGTTTTTAACTCTCAGTCAATAAAAAGGCATTAAAACAAATGCAAATGTATCTTGACAGATTAGATTAAATGCTTTATTGTAGTATATGCCATTTGAACTAATGCTATTCGGAGGTGAGCAGATGAAAATCCATCGCGAAAAACTGAAAATCGCAATGGCGCGCGCATGTATGAGCACAGAGGAACTTCAGAAGGCTGCTGAAATGCCTCGTCCCACCATCAATAATGCAATTACCGGACGTAGTGTAAGCCCTAAGACTGCCGGACGAATCGCTCGCGCACTCAATGTTGATATTTCAGAGTTACTGGAGGTAATGGAATGAGCGCCTTAATTTCCCGTAAAGAGTTGGCCGAGAGCATCCCTTGCGATCTTTCTGTTATCGATAAAGCTCGAGCTTCTGGAGAACTGGCTTACATCCAGTTTAAGCCCGGGGGAAGAGTGTTTTTCAAAAAAGAGCATATAGACGCATGGCTGGCTCGCTGCACCCTTCCCGCCAAACCGGTAAATTCTGTTGCAACAACATACAGGAAGCCGCGGAGGAGGTAGCAGGATGGCCTTTTATTGGACATGCCCGTTATGCGGCGCAAATCTGGATCATGGTGAGAGATGCGACTGCAGAGACGCCCACAAAATAGAAAAGGCGGCATTTGCCTCCGACCAAGAAGCACAAATGCCGCGCAGTGTCAACGCGCAAAAGCGAGTTGATACCTCCATCATAACCATTCACAGAGAAACAGTCAAGATAAAAACTGGAGGTAAAGTTTATGGATTCCATTAAAGCCCACGCAGCGTATGAGTTGTCGGATGAACTCTATATGATTCTTTCCAAAGCGGATTTGGCGTATAGAACCCTTTGCGATGCTTCCTCGAACTATTCATCGTATGGTGAGAATATCGGTCACCTGCCACAGCACATAGCATATGCCAACTACGAGGAACTCTGTTGGAGGCTTGAAATCGCTTTGGACTACATGATCGATGTATGCCGTCGTTTGAGAGAGCTTGATGGGGTTGCCCGAGCTGAGGCAGATGCTCATAAACCTGTTCCAATCCACGAGCGCCGGAGTACACAGACTCAGGAGTTTATAGAGATGCTGAAGGGCCTTTCTGTTAACCAGAAGAAGGATCTGATCGAAGTACTCCGTGCGATATCCGAGGATAAAACTCCGGATTATCCGGAGGAGTATCTAGAATGGAGAAAACAGCAGGAGTAGAGCGGCGACTTTACGCCCAACATCCCCGGGTCGTCAAATGGAGACGCATGATGGTATCAAAGAAATACCCATACAAAGGAGGTGGAGTGTATGGCGCAGAACTGCCCTGGTGTTGTTCTGTATTTCGATTTGCTCCAAGCCAGTGAAAAGTCAGGTACGAAGACCGACAATCGAACCATGAGCGTCATCACGACTTTTCAAGGAACACTGGCTTCGGTATGGTCGGCAACCCATCCGGATCTTGATAATGCCAGGAGGCGGTGATGGTGAATGGGGTATGGATTTATGATGTTGCCATCGTACTATGAGGCCATTCGACCACTCCCAGATGACCAAAGGTTGGCATTATATGACGCCATCATGGACTATGCGTTTCAAGGGGTAGAGCCTGTGGATTTGCCACCGATTCTAAACGGCTACTTTGTTCTGCTGAGGCCCAATATTGACAGCTCATCCAGCCGCTACGCTGCGTCGGTTGAAAACGGGAAAAAGGGAGGACGACCGCCCAAGCCAAAACCCAGTGAAAACCCGGCAAAAACCCAGGCAGAACCTAGCGAAAACCAAGAGAAGGAAAAGGAGAAGGAGAGGGAAAAGGAAACGGAGAGGGAGTCTGTTGCCTCACCCGCTTGTGGGAAAAAGAAACGACAAAGCTTTATTCCTCCGACATTGGAGGAAGTAGCTGCCTATGTCCAGGAGCGAGGAAGCAATGTTGACCCACAGGGTTTCGTAGACTTCTACGCAGCCAAGGGCTGGATGGTTGGCAAAAGTAAAATGGTCGACTGGAAAGCAGCATGCCGAAACGCTGAGAAGTGGGAGCGATGGCAAAGGCCAAGTACCAGAAATGATGTCAAGACCGCTTCTGATTATGAAAGCGGCGATGATTTCTTTACACGATAGAGAGGGGTGTACTGGATGAATATTGACCTTGGCCGGCTGATGTCCACGAAGGAGGAGCCCGGCGACTATGTAGGAAGCGATGGTCTGCTGTACTGCGGCAAGTGCCACACGCCCAAGCAAATGCGGCTGAGCTTCGACCCGGCCACCAGAGGAAAGAAGCAGACATTAGTACATACGGCCTGCAAGTGCCAGAAAGAAGCCGCAGAGGCGGAGCGGAAGCGGGCTGAACGTGAGCGGTTTCAGCAAGATATGGCTCGGCGCCGGGAGGACGGAATCTCATGTCCGGATGGTTTGCGTCACACCTTCGCGGAGGATGACGGAGCCAAGCCTCGGATATCCGATGCCTGCCGGCGGTATGTGGAGCGCTGGGAGGAGATGAGGGCCGAAAACATTGGAATTTTGTTCTATGGCACCGTGGGTACCGGTAAAAGTTTCTTTTCCTCCTGCATTGGAAATGCGCTGCTTGAGAAGCAGGTCCCGGTTGCAGCCACAAACTTTCCCCGCCTGCTGAATCTACTGCAGGGCACGATGGACAGGCAGAAGCTTCTTGACCGGCTGTCCATCTATAAGTTGCTTATTATCGATGATTTGGGCGTGGAGCGGGACAGCCCCTATGCAGCCGAGCAGATATTCAATATCATTGATGCCCGCGCCAGCTCCAGGCTACCCGTGATCGTGACCACGAACCTGACGCTTGAGGAGCTGGAACACCCCACCTCCATGCAGTACGCCAGAATCTATGACCGGGTGCTGGATATGTGCCCCATGCCCATAAAGATGGTCGGCCAGAGCCGGAGGAAAGGAAATGCTGAGCGGAGGAAACGGCTTGCCCAGCAGATCCTTCTGGAGTAGCGAGGGCCCCGGGGCAAACGGCAGGAGGGAGTAATCGGATTGGGAAAGCATTTCACGATAGACGCAGACTTCTGGACGAGCGCAGCTGTGGCGGATTCGTTCTCTGCGGAAGAGAAGTTTCTTTATCTGTTCCTGTGCACAAACAAACACCTTTCCATGTGCGGATGCTGCGAGATCAGCACAAGAACGATTGCCATCGAAACCGGCCTGGAGGGATACATGGTAGAACGCGCCCTGTCCAGGCTTCAGAAGGGGCATGGAGTTGTGTGCCGGGATGAAGAAACGAGGGAGCTGCTCTTAGTAAACTGGATTATGAACAACTGGAACAGATCCCCCAAGTGGAGGAAGCGAGTAACCCGTGACATCTCAGAAATCAAGAGCCAGCGGCTACGGAGAGTTGCTAACGCCCAGCTCTTGAAGGCTCAGGAAGAAAGTGGGCAGGCAGAAAGAGCCGGATTAAGGCCAGGATACCGCACCAACTTTAGGCCCTAGGGAGACAAGTGGCGATACATAGAAAGGCATTGTGGGCTGTTGCAACGCCATTGCAGACCCTATGCGAAGCGGTATAGGAGACGCAAGGTAATGGCCTTTTTATGTCCCCGGCGTTTCTTGAGTGCAAGATAGCGATTGCGGACTTCCGGAAATTTCTTTGCGCGAATCGCATTGAGGGCGCATTGAACAAGAAGTGGCTTGATGTAAGCACCGGCCCGG
>DXCX01000032.1 GCA_019115785.1 Candidatus Intestinimonas merdavium
AGCAGCTGCTTGGCCTGGTCGATCACCGCCTGCTCCTCCGGCGGACGCCGGCTGGGAGCGGCAGGCGCCGGGCGGCGCTCCATCTGGAGGAGCATCTGGACAGAGGCGATCAGATCCCGCCGGGAAACCGGGATGGGGAGCCGGGCGATGCCGTCGTTTTCCATCTGATCCAGCAGGTTCTGGGGCGCCAGCACCAGCATGGAGCAGAAGGCGGGCAGGTCCTCAAACAGGGCCTCCGCCGGCTGGTCCCCCAGCTTGTACCCGCAGACGACCGCGGAAACGCGGAGCCGACGGGCCGTCCGGCGCACCTGGTCGGCGGAGCGGCAGATCAGGCAGAGGGCGGTTCCGGAGCTCTCCAGGATTTCTTTTGCTTTCCAGCAGCTTCTCTCCCGCTGGAGTGCCAGAATGATTGGCTCCATTTTCCTCTCCTCCTCTGGCGGTTGATAGCGGCTGGCCGTGAAGCGGGAGCGGCCTTCCGGCTCCTGCCCTCCGCCGGGGCGCCGCATCTCCCCCGGGTCTGATATCGAGGGGCCTGGGGGAGTTCCACGGACCAGCCGAACGATGGACGAATAAAAAAATGGACAAAGACGATCCGCTTTAGGGAACGTCTTTGTCCTCGCCTATGGGCGCAGTATACCCCAAATCCTGAGAACTGTCAAGAATTTTTTGGGGTTTCAGGCACGGTTTGTCCCAGATGGAGAAACTGATCCAGAAACGCGGTAGAAAATTTGTGCAAGAAAGATGGAATTTTTATAAAGGGGAGCGCAGGAGAGGGAGCCCGCTTCAAAGGCGAACGAAGAGCCCCCGGCCGGCTGACCGGGGGCTCCTGATGGCTTGTTACTCCGCTTCGGCCAGGGCTTTGGCTTCAGCAATGGCCTTCTCCTGGGCTGCGGGCGGGCACTCCTCGTAGCGGACAAAGTGGAAGGTGAAGGAGCCCCGGGACTGGCTCATGCTCCGCAGGTCGATGGCGTAGGTCATCATCTCCGCCATGGGGACCTCCGCCTCCACCACCTGGTCGCCGTCGCCGGTGGGGGTCATGCCCATGACCCGGCCCCGGCGCTTGTTCAGGTCGCCGATGATGTCGCCCATGTAGCTGTCGGGGATGGTGACCTTCAGCTCGCCGATGGGCTCCAGCAGCACAGGGTTGGCCTGGGCCAGGGCGGCCTTATAGGCCAGCTGGGCCGCCGTCTTGAAGGCCATTTCGGAGGAGTCCACGGGGTGGTAGGAGCCGTCGTACAGGGTGGCCTTCAGGTACACCACAGGGTAGCCGGCCAGCACGCCGTGCTGCACCGCCTCCCGCAGGCCCTTCTCCACGGCGGGGAAGTAGTTCTTGGGCACGGCGCCGCCCACGACCTCCTCGCAGAACTCCATCTCCTCCTGGTCGCTGGGCTCAAAGCGAATCCACACGTCGCCGAACTGGCCGTGACCGCCGGTCTGCTTCTTGTGGCGGCCCTGGACCTCCACCTTCTTGCGGATCTTCTCCCGGTAGGGCACACGGGGTGTGGAGAGCTCGGCCTCCACGCCGAAGCGGCTCTTCAGCCGGGACACCAGCACGTCAAGCTGGATGTCGCCGGTGCCCGAGACCACCACCTGGCGGGTCTCGGCGTTGTTGACCACGGTAAAGGTCTGGTCCTCCTCGCCCAGACGGGCCAGGCCAGCGGCGATCTTGTCGTCCTGCCCCTTGGTCTTGGGGGCGATGGCCATGGAGTACACCGGCTCGGGGAAGGTGATGGGCTCCAGCTTGATGATGTTCCGGGGATCACACAGGGTGTCGCCGGTCTTCAGCTTATCCATCTTGCCGATGGCGCCGATGTCGCCGCAGGAGAGCTTCTTGACCTCCTCGGTCTTCTTGCCCTTCACCTGGTAGAGGCGGCCCAGCTTCTCGGTGAGGCCGGTGCGGGCGTTGACCATGGGCATATCGGACTCGATGGTGCCGGAGAGGACCTTCACATAGGAGTACTTGCCGTACTGGTCGGAGACGGTCTTCCACACAAAGGCCACCGGCACAGCGCCGGGGGAGACGGCGAACTCCACCACGTCGCCGTGGTCGTCCTCGCCGGTCTCAGGCTTGCCCTCCAGGGGGGAGGGCAGGAGGTTGACGATATTGTCCAGCAGCATCTGGGTGCCCAGGCCGGTGAGGGCGGAGCCGCACACCACCGGGAAGAGGGAGAGGTCCTTCACGCCGGCGTGGAGGCCCTGGATCATCTCGGCGTAGGTGAACTCCTCGCCGTTGAAGTAGCGGTCCATGAACTCCTCGCTGGTCTCGGCCACCGACTCCACCAGGGCGTTGTAGAGCTCGTCGAGGACCTCCTGCTTGTTCTCGGGCACAGGGATCTCGTGGCGCTTGCCGTTTTCGATGTCGTAGGCCCGCTTGTTGAGCACGTCGATGATACCGATGACCTTCTTGTTCTCGTCCCAGATGGGGGCCACCACAGGGGCCACGTTCTTGCCGAAGCGCTCCCGGAGGGTGTCAAAGGCGGCGTTGTAGTCGGCGTTGTCCTCATCGGTCTTGGAGATGTAGAGGATGCGGGGCATCTTCCGCTCCTCGCAGTACTTCCAGGCCTTCTCGGCGCCCACGCTCATGCCGCTCTTGGCCGAGCAGACGATGACGGCGGCGTCGGCCACCCGGAGGGCCTCCATGACCTCGCCGGAGAAGTCAAAGTAGCCGGTGGTGTCCAGAATGTTGATCTTGCAGCCCTTATATTCCACGGGCGCCACGGCGGTGGAGATGGAAAACTGACGGCGGACCTCTTCTGCGTCGTAGTCACAGGTGGTATTCCCGTCGGTCACCTTGCCGAGACGGTCAATGGCGCCGGTCTGAAACAGCATGCTCTCGGCCAGGGAAGTCTTTCCGTTTCCACCGTGGCCCAGCAGGCATACGTTACGAATATTTTGTACGGAATAGCTCATATCTTGTTTCCTCTCCTTACATTTGGGATCTCACGAAAGCGCCGCCCGTTTCTATGCGTCACTGTCTTAGTCATTATATCTCAATGGCCGGCGATTGACAACTGATTTTTTATAAAAAATGTCGTCTCCATGCAGATTTTTCCATTTCCGCTCCCTGAAGACCGGTCCCAGACGAATGGATTGACAAAGGAAAAGTTTGATGTAAACTTTACTTGTATGGGGCCGAACCCATACACATGACATAACGCGAGGAGGTTTTCCTATGAAGCCATTGAAAAAGACGCTCCGTGCGGTGGTGGCCGCGGCGCTGCTGTCGGCCTTCCTTTTCCTCTCCGTCTCCGCCTCTGCCGCCAGGCTGCCCGTGGGACTCAACGGCGCCAGCGGCAAGTGGTCGGACTTTGACCAGTCGGTGTACGACCTGGTCACCGACTACGACCATGTGACGGCCGAGTCCTTTGTCTGGCCCTCCGGCGGGAGGGTCCTGGTGCTGGAGCCCGCCAGCAACACCAGATACCTCATCAACCGGTACAAGGATCTGACCATCCCCGCCGGCCTGGTGGTGGACTTTTACCGGTACAGTGAGGTGTACGACTCCTATGCCATGCAGGCCCACTATGACACCACGGACGGCGCCTCCTACACCATCAGCAACTACACCACCAACCTGGGCGCCCCCGCCACCCACGACCGCAACCGGGGCACCGCCTGGCGCACCTTCACCCCCAGCGTACCCGCCGGCAGCTACAGCCACAGCTTCAGCGACGTGGACCCCTCCGCCTGGTACTACGACGCCGTCATGACCGTGACCGAGGGGGGCGTCTTCAACGGCTATGACGACGGCACCTTCGGCCCCGACGACCCGGTGACCCGGGCGCAGGTCCAGATCATCCTCAACCGTCTGCATAACCACAACTATTATGACTTCACCGACAACGCCCCCGCCGACCGGGGCTTTGCCGCCGTGGTCCTGGCCAACGGGCTGTCCTATGGGGATCACGTCTACCCCACGATGTATGAGAGCTCCCTCCTCCTGCGGGAGACGGACTATGTGCCCGGCATCATGATGGTGCTCAAGACCTTTGACCCGGAAAAGGGGGACTACGTGGATGGGCTGGTCCCCGGCTCCGACCCCAACATGGCCTTCATCTGGGTGATGCGGTGCATCTATGACAACTGGCTGGCCTCCGCCGGCAAGAACATCTCCTACCGCTACACCATCGAGGACTTCCCCGACGCCGCCGCCATCCACCAGTGGAGCAGCGAGACCGTCTCCCTCATGCGGGAGACCATCCACAAGGGCAGCAGCATCCGGAACTCGGAGATCCCCGAATCCAGCGAGTTGTACATCCTGCGGGCCTGGAACCTGGGGCTCTTCACCGGTGTGGACAGCGCGGGGCGCTTTGACCCCTACGCCACCCTCACCCGGGCCCAGCTGTGCCAGGTGCTCTATCAGATGGGGTGGACCTATTTCGGCTGCCTGGACTACAACTCCATCACCACATCGGGATGGCCCACGAAAAAGTGACCCTCCCCCTTCAATGGAACACCCCTGCATCCGGCCATCCTCGATCGGCTGCAGGGGTGTTTTTCCGTCTTTCCCCAAGGAGGGCCCGCCCGGGAACCGTGGTTCCCGGGCGGGCCCTCCTTGGCGTACTTCTCATTTCTCATTCTATGGGCACATACCCCAAAACCTCCAGGGTCTGGCTGTCGCACAAAAGGACGACGAAATCGTGCCCCGAAGTGTCCCCCAGGGTCACCGCCCAGTCGGTACCGTCCAACAGGGCCTGCCCCTCGGCGTCGTCACAGACCGCCGCCGCCAGGTCCCCCTGGGTGATTGGGGCCACCGACGCCAGGCCGGTGTCCACCCGGTCCCGCTGTTCCAGGGCAGAGTTTTCCAGCCAGGCGGCGCAGTTGGCCTTCAGGGTGTCCACGGCGCCCTGGTCAGACTCACTCTCGAGGCTGGGAGCAGCCTCCGCCGGGGTCAGTCCGAAGGTGACCGCCTGGGGGGCCTGGACCACACTGTTCTCCCCGCCGCCATCCTCCTGGGCGGGCGTCTCCGTCCCCTTCGGGTCCATCCGCAGGACAGCCCCGGCGTCCTGCGCGGCCACGTCCCCGCTCTCCTCCGGCAGAGCGGCGTCACTGGTGACGACGGCCGTTGTGGACTCTGCCTCCTTGGCCTTTCCGCCTGTCTCGCCGCCGGCGGCGCTGCCCGTCCCGTCCCGGACCTCCGGGGCCAGGGCGGCGGGAGCGGCGGCGCCGGAGGTGGCACTTCCTCCCTGGAGGGCCTGCCAGGCCCCCGCCCCCAGCAAAATCACGGCGAAGACCGCCGCCAGGGAGGCCCACCGACGGAGGTGGGACGTGGGCTTCGCCCTGGAGAGGGGGACCACCTTTTCCCCGCCGATCCGGTCCATGATGGCCTGGTGGAGCCCCTGGGGCGCCTCCTCCTCCAGCTCGGGCAGGAGGGTGTGGAGCGCCCTGAGCTCCTCCTCCGCCCGCCGGCAGTCGCCGCAGCCGGCCAGATGGGCCTCCAGCTCCCCCAGTTCCTCCGGCGTCAGTTCTCCATCCAGCCTCAGGCTGATGAGCTCCAGGGCGCGGTCACAATCACACATGGCACGGGTCACCTCCTCTCCTCGTTTATCGCTTTTTAGACGATGGCTCGCCGAAAAGGTTCCCCCGCTCGGTCAAAACTTTTCGCAGGGCCCCCCGGGCCCGGGCAATGCGGGACTTCACCGTCCCCTCCTCCAGGCCCAGGACCTGGCCGATCTCGGCGTAGCTGAGGCCGTGGATCTCCCGCATGACCAGCACCTGCCGGTGCTCCAAGGTCAGCCGCTCCAGCCCCTCCGCCACCGCACGCCGGGCCTCGGCGCGCTCCAGCGCCCCCTCAGGGGCGTAGCGCTCGTCGGGGAGCTCCACCTGCCGGGCCTCCTCCTCGTCGTCCAGGGAGACCGTCATGGAGAGACTCTGCCGACGCTTCTCCTTCCGCAGAAAGTCAATGCAGGCGTTGGTGGCCAGCCGGTAGAGCCAGGTGGAGAAGCTGCTCTCCCCCTGGAAGCGGCCCAGCCCCCGCCAGGCGTTGAGAAAGGCCTCCTGGGTCAGCTCGGCGGCGTCCTCCTGGTTCCCGGTAAGCCGCCGGCAGAGATTGTAGATCCGCTTTTCATTCTCGGTGACCAGGGCTTCAAAGGCGGTTTCGTCCCCCCTCCTGGCCCGTGCCACCAGCTCCTGCTCCGTCAAGGCGAACCCTCACCCACCCTTCCTTCCTCTGTTTTATTGGAGGTCCCGCACGATGCCCGCCGTGATCCGGCGCAGGTCCTCCATGGTCTCCACATGACAGATCTGCTCCTTCCAGTAGCCCGCGTGGGGCACCCCCTTCAGGTACCAGCAGTACTGCTTCCGGGCCTCCAGGCAGGCGATCTTCTCCCCCTTGTGGGCGGCGTTGAGCTCAAACTGCCGCATGGCGGCGCGGCACCGCTCCGCCAGAGGGGGCAGCGGGGGGATCTCCCGCCCCTCCAGGGCGGCCTGGGCCTGCTGGAAGAGCCATGGATTGCCGAAGCACCCCCGGCCGATCATCACGGCGTCGGCCCCCGTCCAGCGCAGGATGCGCACCGCGTCCTTCCCCTGGAAGACGTCGCCGTTGGCCATGACCGGGATGCCCACGGCCTCCTTCACCCCCCGGATGGCGTCCCAGTCGGCGGTGCCGGAATACTGCTGGCTCCGGGTCCGCCCGTGGACGGCCACGGCGGCCACGCCGGCCTCCTCCATGGCCCGGGCCAGCTCCACGCAGTTGATGGAGCCCTTGTCCCAGCCCAGGCGCATCTTGACGGTGACGGGCCGGCCTCCCGCCCCCTTCACCACCGCCTCGGCCACCCGGACGGCCAGGTCCGGGGTGCGCATGAGCCCCGAGCCGTCCCCGGAATTGGCCACCTTGGGCACGGGACAGCCCATATTGATGTCGATGATGTCGGCCCCGGACACCTCCCCGGCGATGGCGGCGGCCGCCTCCATGCAAGCCGGGTCGGAGCCGAAGATCTGGGCGGCGGCGGGGTGCTCCCCCTCCCCCAGCTTCAGCAGGGGCACGGACTTTTTATCCTGGTAGCACAGGGCCTTGGCGCTCACCATCTCGGTGACGGTGTAGCCCGCCCCCAGCTCCCGGCAGATGGTACGAAATCCCAGGTCGGTGACCCCCGCCATGGGGGCCAGCACCAGCTGGGAGTAGATCTCCACATTTCCTATCTTCACGTTCTTCCTCCGGTTCCA
>DXCX01000033.1 GCA_019115785.1 Candidatus Intestinimonas merdavium
GTGCAGGCCGGTGGTGGGTTCGTCCAGGATATAAATGGTCTTGCCGGTGGAGCGTTTGGCCAACTCAGTGGCCAGCTTGACCCGCTGGGCCTCGCCGCCGGAGAGCTCGGTGGAAGGTTGGCCCAGCTTCACATAGCCCAGGCCCACCTCCTGGAGGGTACGGATCTTGTTGTAGAGCCGGGGCAGGTTCTCAAAGAAGGGGAGGGCTTCCTCCACCGTCATGTCCAGCACCTCATAGATGTTCTTGCCCTTGTAGCGTACCTCCAGGGTCTCCCGGTTATACCGCTTGCCCTTGCATACCTCGCAGGGGACGTAGATGTCGGGGAGAAAGTGCATCTCGATCTTGATGAGGCCGTCGCCGGAGCAGGCCTCACACCGCCCGCCCCGGACGTTGAAGGAGAACCGGCCGGGGCCGTAGCCCCTGGCCTTGGCGTCAGGGGTGGAGGCAAAGAGATCCCGGATGTCGTTGAATAGGCCGGTGTAGGTGGCCGGATTGGACCGGGGGGTCCGTCCGATGGGGGATTGGTCGATGTCAATGACCTTGTCCAGAAATTCCTCTCCCTCGATGCCGGCGTGCTTTCCCGGCCGGGTCTTGGCCCGGTTGAGATCGGCGGCCAGCCGCTTGTAGAGGATCTCGTTGACCAGGGAGGATTTGCCGCTGCCGGAGACCCCGGTGACGCAGGTAAAGGTCCCCAGGGGGATGGACACGTCCACATTCCGCAGGTTGTTCTCCGCCGCCCCACGGATGGTGAGAAAATGGCCGTTGCCGGCCCGGCGCTGGGTGGGGACGGGGACCCGCTTCCGGCCGGAGAGGTAGTCTCCGGTGATGGAGCCGGGGGTGTTCATGACCTCCTCGGCGGTGCCGCAGGCCACCATCTGCCCGCCGTGGACCCCGGCCCCGGGGCCGATGTCCACGATATAGTCGGCGGCCCGCATGGTATCCTCGTCGTGCTCCACCACCAGAAGGGTGTTGCCCAGATCCCGCAGGTGCTTCATGGTGTCCAGCAGCATGTCGTTGTCCCGCTGGTGGAGGCCGATGGAGGGCTCGTCCAGGATATAGAGGACCCCCATGAGGGAGGAGCCGATCTGGGTGGCCAGGCGGATGCGCTGGCTCTCGCCGCCGGAGAGGGTGGCGGCAGCCCGGCTCAGGGTCAGGTACTGGAGGCCCACCGACTGGAGAAAGCCCAGACGGCTCCGGATCTCCTTCAAGATCCGCTCGGCGATGCGCATTTTCTGCTCGCTCAGGGTGAGGCCGTCCACAAAGGCCAGGGCCTCGGTCACCGACTTGTGGCAGAAATCGTCGATGTTGATGCCCCCCACGGTGACGGCCAGGGCCTCCTTCCGCAGTCGCTTCCCGCCGCAGTCGGGACAGGGGCGCTGGCTCATGCAGTCCTCCAGGTCCCGGCGCATGGCGTCGGACTGGGTCTCCCGGTAGCGCCGCTCCAAATTGTTGACCACGCCCTCGAAGGCCTGCATCAGGGTGCCCTGGCCGTTTTCCCGCTCATAGGTGAGCTTGAGCTTTTCACCCTTGGTGCCGTGGAGGATGATGTCCAGCACCTCGGGGGGCAGGTCCTTCACCGGAGTGGTGAGCTTGAACTTGTACTGCTTGGCCAGGGCCTCAAAGTACATCCGGGAGATGGAGTCCCCCTTCACGTTGTTCCAGCCGCTGGCGGTGATGGCCCCCTCCAGGATGGAGAGGTCCTTGTTGGGAATGATGAGGTCCACATCCACCTTCAGCTGGGAGCCCAGGCCGGTGCAGGTGGGACAGGCGCCGAAGGGATTGTTGAAGGAGAACATCCGGGGGGAGAGCTCCTCGATGGAGATGCCGCAGTCCTCACAGGCGTAGTTCTGGGAAAAGAGGATGTCCCGGTCCTCCCCCACGATGTTGATGAGAACCAGTCCGCCGGAGAGGGTGGAGGCCGTCTCCACCGAGTCGGTGAGCCGCCGGGCAATGTCGGGTCGGATGACCAGCCGGTCCACCACCACCTCGATGTTGTGCTTCTTGTTCTTATCCGGCTTGATCTCCTCAGTGAGGTCGTAGATGGAGCCGTCACAACGGACCCGGACATAGCCGGAGCGGCGGGCGTCCTCAAAGATCTTTTGGTGCTCGCCCTTTTTGCCCCGGATGACGGGGGCCATGACCTGAATACGTGTGGCCTCGGGGAGGGCCATGACCTGATCGATGATCTGGTCAATGGTCTGCTGCTGGATCTCCTTGCCGCACTTGGGGCAGTGTGGGGTGCCCACCCGGGCCCACAGAAGGCGGAGGTAGTCATAGATCTCGGTGACGGTGCCCACGGTGGACCGGGGGTTTTTGGAGGTGGTCTTCTGGTCGATGGAGATGGCGGGGGAGAGGCCGTCAATGTAGTCCACATCGGGCTTTTCCATCTGGCCCAGGAACATCCGGGCATAGGAGGAGAGGGACTCCACATACCGCCGCTGGCCCTCGGCGTAGATGGTGTCAAAGGCCAGGGAGGACTTGCCGCTGCCGGAGAGGCCGGTGAGGACCACCAGCTTGTCCCGGGGGATGGTGACGTCGATGTTTTTGAGGTTGTTGGCGCGGGCGCCCTTGACATAAATATGGTCGAGCATAAAGTCATTCCTTGCCTGTCAAATTATTTTGTGGTGTCCTCGTCCAGGACGGCCAGCTCATAAACCACCGGACGGACACCGTCGGTACAGCAGAGGACGTGGCGGTCTGCATGGGAATACCAGTCGTTGGAGATGGGGCCGTTGGAGAGGGCGGAGATGGCCCGGTAGAGATCAATCCAGGCCCAGGGACACAGGCCATCCGGTTTCTCCGCGCCGCCGTCATAATAAAAGATATCCCCCGGCGTCTGAATGGGGCAGGGCCCGGCCTCCCGTCCGTCGGTGAGGTAACGCTGAGCTAGCTCGGGATAAAATTCGGTTTTCAGCACCGTAATCTTTACCTTCTTCATGGAATATCCTCCTCATCTAACAAAGCTTTGCTCCATACAGAGCCAGCGTTTCAGGCAGCCAGCCTCGCTGCGGGGGTCACTCTCTACATGGATGGCCTCGGCCTCTCACCTGCCCCTGAGCTCGATGATCCGGTCCCGGAGGACGGCGGCGTACTCAAACTCCAGACGCTTGCTGGCCTCCTTCATCTCCTTTTCCAGCTTTTCGATGGCGGCATCCCGCTCCTTCTTGGAGAGATGAGTCTTCTTCCGCAGCAGCTGCTCGCTCTCCTCCTCGGCGGCGGAGAGCTCGATGACATCCCGCACCGACTTGATGACGGTCTTGGGGATGATGCCGTGCTCCTTGTTGAAGGCGTCCTGCTTCCTGCGGCGGCGCTCCGTTTCGCCGATGGCCGCCATCATGGAGGGGGTCATCTTGTCGGCGTACATGACCACCAGACCGTCGGCGTTCCGGGCGGCCCGCCCAATGGTCTGGATGAGGGAGGTCTCCGACCGGAGGAAGCCCTCCTTGTCGGCGTCCAGAATGGCCACCAGACTCACCTCCGGGAGGTCCAGGCCCTCGCGCAGCAGGTTGATGCCCACCAGCACGTCGTAGGTCCCCAGCCGCAGGTCCCGGATGATCTCCTGTCGCTCGATGGTGTCGATATCGTGGTGCATATACTGCACCTTGATGCCGGCGTTTTTGAGATAGGCGGTCAGGTCCTCCGCCATCTTCTTGGTCAGGGTGGTGACCAGCACCCGCTCGTTCCGTTCCACCCGCTGGTTGATCTCCCCGATGAGGTCGTCGATCTGGCCCTCCACAGGGCGCACGTCGATTCTGGGGTCCAGCAGGCCGGTGGGGCGGATGACCTGCTCCACGATCTGACCCGAGCGGGTTTTCTCATACTCCCCGGGGGTTGCCGAGACATAGACCACCTGATTAACTCGCTGTTCAAATTCCTCGAATTTCAACGGACGGTTATCAAAAGCGCTGGGCAGCCGGAAGCCGTAATCCACCAAGGTGGTCTTTCTGGCCCGGTCGCCGTTGTACATGGCCCGGACCTGGGGGAGGGTGACGTGGGACTCGTCGATGAACATGAGGAAGTCCTTGGGAAAATAGTCCATCAGCGTCATGGGGGCGGAGCCAGCGGGACGGCCGGCGATGGGCCGGGAGTAGTTTTCGATGCCGGAGCAGTAGCCCAGCTCCTGCATCATCTCAATGTCGTACATGGTCCGCTGCTTGATGCGCTGGGCTTCCACCAGCATGTTCCGCTCCTGGAACCAGGCTACCCGCTCCTCCAGCTCCTTGTAGATCAGCTGGATGGCCTTGTCCATCTTCTCCTTGGGGGTGATATAGTGGCTGGCGGGGAAGATGGGGATGTGCTCCAGCCGCCGGACAGGGACGCCGGTGACCACGTTGATCTCGCTGATGCGGTCGATCTCGTCCCCAAAGTACTCCACCCGGATGGCGGTGTCCTTGTAGTAGGCCGGCCACAGCTCCACGGTATCGCCCCGGACCCGGAACATATTGCGCTCAAAGGCGATGTCGTTGCGCTCATAGCGGATCTCGATGAGGCGCTTTAAAAGCTCGTCCCGGGGGAACTCCGTCCCCACCCGGAGGGGGACCATCATCTTGGCGTAGTCGTCGGGCTCGCCCAGGCCATAGATGCAGGAGACGGAGGAAACCACAATGACGTCCCGGCGCTCCATGAGGGAGGCGGTGGCCGAGAGCCGCAGCCGGTCAATCTCGTCATTGGTGGCCGAGTCCTTCTCGATATAGGTGTCGGTGTGGGGGATATAGGCCTCGGGCTGGTAGTAGTCATAGTAGGAGACGAAGTACTCTACCGCGTTTTTCGGGAAAAACTCCTTGAACTCGGCACAGAGCTGGGCGGCCAGAGTCTTGTTGTGGGCCAGCACCAGGGTGGGACGCTGGACGGCCTCGATGACCTTGGCCATGGTGAAGGTCTTGCCCGAGCCGGTGACGCCCAGCAGGGTCTGCTCGGAGAGGCCGTTTTCAATGCCGGCGGCCAGGGCGGCGATGGCCTCGGGCTGGTCTCCCGCGGGAGAGTAGGGGGATACCACTTCAAAGTCGGGCACAGTTGAAGACCTCCTCGGGTGGATCTGGGCGCTTTTCGCGTCCGATGTACCAACATTTTACCAAAACATTTGTTCTATTGCAATAGAAAAGGAACAGGTTTCGTCAGCAGGAAAAGAGACCGCTGTCCTTGAGGGAAACCATGTCGTCATCGGTAAAGATCAGGTGGTCCAGCAGCTCCACACCCACGCTCTGTAGGATGGCGCAGAGCCGTTGTGTGGTCATGAGGTCGGCGTTGGAGGGGAGGGCCAGTCCGGAGAGGTGGTTGTGGGCCAGGATGGCGGCGGCAGCGTTATGGGCCAAGGCCAGCTCTACCACCTTTCTGGGGGTGATCTCGGCGGCGTTTACCGAGCCCTCGCTCAGCTTATGGCAGCCCAATACCTTATATTTCCCATCCAGACAGACGAGATACGCCATTTCGTTTCGTGCGCCCTGGGAAAAGAAGGGCCGGAGGTACTGGCCGGCGGCATGGGTGGAGTCCAGAATGGTGCCCACACCGGACCGATCTGCATGATAGCGGCCGGAGAGGGCGGGGATGAGCTTGAGGAGGACAGCGGTGTGCTCTCCCACGCCTGGGACCTGGGTGAGGGTCTCGGGCAGGGCGTCCAGCACGCCGGACAGGGAGCCGAACCGGTCCAGCAGCCGGTGGGCCAGCGCATTCACATCTCCCTGAGGGATGGCGTAGCAGAGCAGCAGCTCCAGGAGCTGGTGGTCATGGAAGCCGTCTCCGTGGGTGAGGAACTGGGCCTTGAGCCGCTTGCGGTGGCCGTCGTGGAGTCCCATGGATGCCGCACCTCCTTTTCTGCGCAGTGGAGGACGGCCCTCCGCCGGTCCCGCCGCGGCGGGGGCTGAGGGCCGCCCTGTCTCCTGTTCCTTTTATGCCTTGGGGCCGTACTGCTCCAGATAGGCCTCCATCCAAAATGCGGGTTTTTCCTGCGGGAAAAACCACCGCGCTCCGCGCGCCGCATTTTCCGGGGGGAACCAGTTTCCCCCGGAGACCCCCTTCTGCTCTCCGAGGGGACGGGGGCTTTTGGGATCAGCCCTTGGGGCCGTACTGCTCCAGATAGGCCTCCATCTTTGCCTTCATCTCGTCGTCAATGTAGACCTTGCCGTCGATCTCCCGGTTGTGAAGGAAGGCGATGATCTCACGGACGGTCACAATGGGGTAGACGGCGATGCCGTGGTCGGCCCGCAGCTCATCCAAGGTGGAGCAGTCTCTAGTCCCCCGCTCCATCCGGTCCACCGAGACAATGAGGGCCTTCATGTTCACCTTGGCCACCTGTTTGAAGAGCTCAATGGACTCCCGCACGGCGGTGCCGGCGGTGACTACGTCCTCCACGATGACCACATGGTCGCCGTCCTGGGGTTTGTAGCCCACCATGGAGCCGCCCTCGCCGTGGTCTTTGGCCTCCTTGCGGTTGAAGCAGTAGGGGAGGTCACGCCCGTAGTTGCGGTAGAGGGAGGCGGCGGCCGAGACGGCCAGAGGGATGCCCTTGTAGGCCGGACCAAAGAGGCAGGTGACGCCGTCGGGCAGATTCTGCTGGATGCAGGCGGCGTAATAGTCCCCCAGCTTGGCGGCCTGAGCGCCGGTCTTGTAGTTGCCGGTGTTGATAAAGTAGGGGGTCTTCCGGCCGGACTTGGTGGTAAAGTCGCCGAAGGTGAGCACGCCGGAGCGCACCATAAAGGTGATGAATTCCTCTTGATAGGTCATGGACATGTGATGGCACCCTTTCCCATGTTTTGCGCCCCGGGCGGCAGCCCCGGACGATCTGGTCATTGTGTTTTATTATACACCATTTGACGGTCCTTGACAATGGAGAAGGCCCAGGCAAGTTTCCGTACCAGGGGGAATATACTTCCCTGAGAAGGGAGGTGTTCCCTTGAAGTGGGACCCCGCATCCGTGCGCTACGGCACGCTGCTCCTCACCATCACCGGCCTTGTGAATCAGCTTCTGGGCTTTGTCTACCGCATCCTGCTCTCCCGGCTGGTGGGAGCGGAGGTCATGGGACTCTATCAGCTGGTGATGCCGGTCTTTTCGGTGCTGCTGTCGGTGACCGCCATCGGTCTGACAGCGGCGGTGGCCAACCTCACCGCCGAGTACCGGGCCCTGGGCCGGGAGGGAGCGGCAGAACAGGTCCTGCGGCGCTGCCTGGTGCTGCTGGCGTGCCTGTTGGTCCTGCCCACTCTGGCGCTGCTCGTTTTCTCCGATCCCATCTCGGTCTATATCCTGGGGGACGCACGGACCCGGCTGGGCCTGCTGCTGCTGCCCCCCTGTGTCCTCCTCACCGGGGTGGAAAATCTCCACAAGCATGCCTTCTACGGCGCCGGCCTGGTCCGGCCCCCTGCCTTTTCCGAGGTGCTGGAGCAGGTGGTCCGCACCTGCGCCGTACTGGGGCTCCTCCTTCTCTTCCTGCCCCAGAACCCAGAGCGGACGGTGGGGCTCATTGTGGCCGGTATGGTGATCTGCGAGGTCTTCTCCGCCTGTACCCTCACCCTGCTGTGGCACCGGAGGCAGGGAGGAGGCGGAGAGCGGGAGAGGGGCCGCGTTCTGGACCGGCGCATTGCCAAGGTGGCGCTGCCGGTAGCGGCCACCGCCCTGCTGGGCAATCTGATGGGCTCGGCCTGTGCCGTAATCATTCCCCAGAAGCTGGTGGAGGGGGGGATGGAGGTGTCGCAGGCCGTCTCCGCCTTCGGCGTGCTGTTCGGCATGTCCCTGCCCATGCTGGGTCTGCCCACCGCCTTCATCTCGGCCCTTGGACTGGTCCTCATGCCAAAGCTGTCCCAGGCTGCCGCTTTGGGCCGGTGGCAGGAGGTGCGGCGGCGGGTGAGCGGGGCCATGCTGGCCACTTCAGTACTCATGCTCCCCGCCATGGCCCTGCTGGCGGTACTGGGGCCTGACCTGGGGGTCCTCCTCTTCCGGGAGCCCACCGCCGGGGCCTACCTGCCGCCTCTGGCGGTATCGGTGGCCCTCTCCTGCTACCGCTCCGTCCTGGCCTGCTCCCTCAACGGGGTGGGGAGGCAGGCCGCCGCAGCCCGCAACGCCCTCCTGGCCGGAGCGGCAGAGCTGGGGCTCACCGCCCTTACCGTGGGCATCCCCGGGGTGGGGCTCAAAGGATATGTGCTCTCCGCTCTGGTCAGTGAGCTGCTGGGGGTGGTGCTGAACCTCGTCTCCCTGTGCCGGGCCGCCGGGCTGCGACCGGAGTTCTTCCGGTGGCTCACCGCCCCTGGTCTGGCCGCCCTCCTCATGGGACTGGATGTCAACCTCCTCTTCCAGGTGCTTCAGGACCAGGGCCTCTCCAAAGGGGGGAGCGGGACGGTCTGCCTCCTGTTCGGCGCTGTGATCTACCTGGCTGCCCTGTCCGCCCAGGGAATCTCCCTTCGGGCCCTGCTGGGAATGGAGAAAAGGGGGTATGCCATGGGGGCCGAACGTGGTAAACTATAGAAAAAAGAAAAGGAGATGGACCAATGAAGGCGCTGGTGACAGGTGCCAGCTCGGGCATCGGACGGGAGATCGCCAGAGTGCTGGCCCAGCGGGGGTATGACCTCATTCTGACGGCCCGGCGGACCGACCGTCTGGCGGCTCTGGCGGCGGAGCTGCCGGTAAAGGTAGAGGTGCTCCCTGCCGACCTCACCGACCGGGCTCAGGTGCGGACCCTGTGGGAGAAGGTGAAGGGGGAGGACATTGACATCCTGGTAAACAACGCCGGCCGGGGGCTCTTTGGGCCCTTTGATGAGACAGACCTGGACACCGAGCTTGAGATGCTGGAGGTCAACATTGTGGCACTCCACACCCTTATGAAGCTGTTCCTGCCCAAGATGAAGGCAAGAGGAAGCGGCCGCATCCTGAACGTGGCCTCCTCGGCGGCCTTCCTGCCGGGGCCGCTGCTCTCCTCCTACTACGCATCCAAGGCCTACGTGCTGCGGCTTTCCGAGGCGGTGGCGGAGGAGCTGCGGCGGGCGGGGAGCGGGGTGACGATCAGCGTCCTGTGCCCTGGGCCGGTCCCCACGGAGTTTGACCAGGTGGCGGATGTGCGCTTCTCCATTCCCGGGACGGACAGCCGGATGGTGGCCCGGCTGGCGGTGGAGGGGACCCTCCGGGGGCAGCTCCTCATCCTCCCCGGCGCGCGAATGAAAGCGGTCCACTTCTTCCAGCGCTTTGTGCCCGACAAGATCCTGGCCCGGCTATGCTGGGAGGTCCAGCACCGGAAGAGCGGCTCTGTCCGGTAAAAAATACCATGCCCGCTGTCCACAGACAGCGGGCATGGTCCATATCAAAGCAGTTCCCGGAGAAGGGGTTCAAATTGGACGCCATCCAGCATAGGGGTGCCGACGGCCAGGGTGCGAGCCACAGATTTTTGGATGAAGTCCACAGCCCTGGCGGTGGACTCGGAAAGGGTCTCCCCCCGGAGAAGGCTGCCCAGCAGCACGGCGGCAAAGAGGTCCCCGGTACCGAAAAAATGGCCTGGCTCCAGGGGCGCCATAGCGAAGCGGATCTTGCCGCTGCGGCAGTCCAGACAGCCGGCGCCCAGGGCTTTTGGGGTGAAGCTGACGCCGGTGACCACCACGGAGCGTTTCCCATCCAGGGAGAGGCGGCGGAGCCACTCCTCCATACCGGACTGGCTGGTGGGAATGCGGTGAAAGGGCTCCCCCAGAAGAAGGGCGGCCTCGGTGAGGTTAGGGGTGATGAGGTCGGCCTCGGCAGCCAACCGGATCATCTGTTCACACATCTCAGGGGTGTAGGTGCGGTAGACACGGCCGTGATCGCCCATGACGGGATCGATCAGGACCAGAGTCTCCTTCCGGCGCAGACGGTGGATCAGGCTCTGGAGGACATCGATCTGCTGGAGAGAGCCCAGGAAGCCGGAGTAAATGGCGTCAAAGGAGGTATGCAGGGCCTCCCAATGGACTAGGGTCTGCTCCATGGCACCGGTGAGGTCCTGGAAGGCGGCGACCTCCGGGGCGGGGAAGGCGGTGTGCGCGGAGAGCACCGCTGTGGGCAAAGGGCAGCACTGGGCGCCCATGACGGAGAGCACGGGCAGGATTACCGAAAGAGAACAGCGGCCCAAACCGGACAGATCGTGGACAGCGGCCACCTTTGGCGTGCGATTCATGGAATCCCTCCATGGCGTCCGCCCATGCCTTGGGGCCGGACACCCGTACTTATGTCCCCATGATACCACGTCCCCTAACGCCGCGCAATTGACTTTTTTCAGGTTCAATGGTAGAATATGACCTATACTCCATAGGAGAATGGGGGACTGGCCTAGTCCAGAATAAAATATGCGCCTGTGATGGAATTGGTAGATATGCGAGATTTAGGTGTTGTCACCCCAGTGAAGAATTACCGTTCCATTTCCGGTGCCCGCGATCTTTAAAACTGAATATGCGCCTGTGATGGAATTGGTAGACATGCGAGATTTAGGTTCTCGTGCAGCGATGCGTGTGGGTTCGAGTCCCTTCAGGCGCACCACGTCGCCGCGAACGATATGACGTCCGCGGCGACTTTTTTTGCATGTGGCACCTTTTACTCATACTGTTACGGTGCACTTCTGACAAGAAATGAAGGTGGAAATGGGGTAATAATTCAAGTTTTCGGCGTCTGATGGATGCCTGAAGTGAGAAAGCGAGAGGAGAGGAAAACCATATGGAAAACAAAAAAGTGAAAAAGGTCAATATGCTTTATCTGCTGGGGTACATCCTGATCCCCATCGTGGTCATTGTCTTATGTGCGTGGTGTGGCGCCACCTTTTTTGGCAGCAAAGGAAAAATAGCGTCGGCACTGTTTACGGGACCATTTATTCTCTCCGTACTCTGGTGGGTTTTTGGCGGCCGGATGATCTATGACAGAAAGAGAAAGGCCATGGAAAAGGAACTGGATGCCAAGGGATTTGTCCGCAACCATACCTTCAAAGGCAGTGACTGCACAGTGATCGTTGACGCAGAAAACGGACAGATCGCGCTGCTCTTCCGCTGGAATCCCTTTGCGTATTTTGTCCTCCCAACCAGCCGCATTTCCAAGGCCTGGGTGGATGACGGCCGCTTTGGCGCGGGCTTCATGGAGGGCAGTAACCGGGTCAGCTTTCTCTTTCTCGCCGATGGCGTCAAGGTCCGGGTCAATACGTTTTTCTCCAACAAGAGGTGGCGCATGGACAGCGACTATATCCTCACCGGCATCTCCAAGGCCGATATGATGGTAAAGATATTGGAAGCCGCCAGAACACAGAACGTCTGATATGGGAATTTTCAGTAAACTGAAGGCGTCCCTTCGAGATGACTGGTGTGGAAGCTGCCGGACCCAAATGGACGAGACTGTCCGGCAGCTCTATATGCTCCCCATGACAGTGGGCCACTAAATATCCGCCCGTTGTTACCCCCGTTATATAGCGGTAAGCGGCAGGCCGCAAGGCGGAATTGACAGATGTGGAACTTCTGATCTTCCCTGTGAGGTACGGCTGAAGAAGTCACGCCTCGGTGTGCAAAAGCCAGACAAAGCCATAGGGACACAGCTCCACATGGCCGAGGTCGTTGAAGTGACCGCCGTAGATCAGCTCCTCAAAGGGGCCGGTCTCCCGACAGGAGGCGGTGAGGAACTGACCGCTGAAGTTGAACAGGGCGATGAGCTTGCGGCCGTTGTACCAGCGTCCCACGCCCAGCACGTGAGGGCTGCCGGTGTCAAAGGTCCAGACATCTGCCCGGGCGTCGAAGGCCGGCTCGGCACACCGCAGCTCCTCCAGCCGGCGCAGGCCCAAAAACTGCTTTCCCTGGCGGGTATCCGGGTCATGGCGCAGCTCGGCCAGCGCCCATTGAAAGGCCCCTCGATGGAGATACCGGCTGTCCTCCCGCTTTTCCTCGTCCTGGTGGTAGGAGTAGTCGTTGAGCTGTCCCACCTCGTCGCCGCTGTACAGCACCGGTATGCCGCTTTGTGTGAGCATCCAGGCGTGGAGCATCAGGTCACAGGCGATGGAGCGCTCCAGCTTGATGGGGTCGCGTTCATAGTCAGCGGCCTCCACCCCGCACAGGGAGGCGGTGGTACCGCACAGTCGGGCGTCCCCTAGCCGTGGGTCGTCGTTGTAGAGCTCGCCGCGGCTGTCGCTGGAGGGCCAGCGGCCGGTGAAGTAGTCGTTGAGGAATTTCTTGTGTGCCACCTCGTCGGTGCCGAAGTGGGTGTGGAGCCAGGGGTAGTCCAGCCCCCAGCCGATGTCGTCGTGACAGCGCAGGTAATTGAGGAAGAGAAAATCCCTGGGCAGGGCGGACACGGTATCCAGCTGATGGCGGAGAAGGGAGACGTCCCCGGTGGCCAGGGTGTGCCAGGTGGTGGCCATGGTGGTCACGTTGTAGAGCATGTGGCACTCAGGCTTGTCCGGGGTACCGAAGTAGGGGACCACCTTGGATGGCTCCATGACCACCTCGCCCAACAGCAATACGCTGGGGCAGACCACCTCGCAGACCATACGCATCATCCGTACCAGGGTGTGGACCTGGGGCAGGTTGCGGCAGCTGGTGCCCAGCTCCTTCCAGATGTAGGGGACGGCGTCGAGACGGATGATGTCTATGCCCCGATTGGCCAGGAAGAGGAGGTTTTCGGTCATGTCGTTGAAGACCACGGGGTTTGCGTAGTTGAGGTCCCACTGGTAGGGGTAGAAATTGGTCATGACCGCCTGCTGGCAGTCCACCAGCCATGTGAAGCAGCCGGGCGCGGTGGTGGGAAAGACCTGGGGCACTGTCTTTTCAAAGGCCCGGGGAATATCCCAGCTGTCGTAAAAAAAGTAGCGCTCCCGGTAGTTGGGGACACCGGCCCGGGCCTTCCTGGCCCACGGATGGTCCTCGCTGGTGTGGTTCATCACAAAGTCCAGACACAGGCTGATGCCGCTCTGGCGGCAGTCGTCGGCCAGACGCTCCAGATCCTCCATGGTGCCCAGCTCTGGCTGCACCTTCCGAAAATCGGACACCGCGTATCCGCCGTCGCTGCGGCCCTTTGGACTCTCCAGCAGGGGCATCAGGTGGAGGTAGTTCACACCGCACTCCTCCAGGTAGGGCAGCTTCTCCCGCACCCCCTCCAGGGTGCCGGCAAAGGCGCCGGTGTAGAGCATCATCCCCAGCAGGTCCCGGCGGCGGTACCAGTGGGGGTCGGCCTCCCTGCGCTGGTCCTGGGCACGCAGGTCGGCCTTACGGCCGTCCCAGCTCCGGCGGAGCATGGAGATGAAGTAGTCAAAGGCGGCCAGGTCTCCATGGTAGAGCTCACAGTAGAGCCACTTGAGCTCGTCATAGTGCCGGGCCAGCCGCCGGTCAAAGACATCGCAGTCCAGGGCGGCGGGAGAGGCTGGGGAGGCGGACGGCCTTTTAGTCCGGGGGCCGGTGCCGCCTGTGGAACGGATTCGTTTGTTTTTCATCGTGCAGCCTCCTTACCGTCTTCCAGCTCCGACAGGGTGGGCATGGCGGGGATGGCGCCGCTGCGGGAGCAGGTTTTGGAGGCCGCCCGGTTGGCAAAGGCGAGGATCTCCTCCAGCTCCTGGGTGGTGAGATCTTCCAGTGGGCGCACTCCCCGCCGGGTCAGACGGCTGAGAACCGCCCCCAGGAAGGTGTCGCCCGCGCCGTTGGTGTCGGCCACGGAGGTGGTCACGCCGGACACCAGACCCGACTGTCCCTGCCAGCGGTAGAAGGCGCCGTCGGCGCCCAGGGTAATGAGGACCAGGGGAATGCCCTGGTCAGCCAGGCGGCGGCTGCCCTCCTCCGGGTCGCCGGTGCCGGTGATGAGAGGGAGCTCCTCATCGGAGAGCTTGAGGATGTCCACCAGGGGCAGGGGGGTGCGCATCCACTCCACGGCCTCCTCCCGGCTGCTCCAGAGGGCCTCCCGGTAGTTGGGGTCATAGCTTACCAGTACGCCGTGGGACCGGGCGTGCCGGGCGGCAAAGAGGGTGGCCGAGCGGGCGGGAGCGGCGGTGAGACTCACCGAGCCAAAGTGGAGAATCTTGGTATTCTCCACCAGCCGGGTATCCACCTCCTCCGGGGTAAGAGCGCTGTCCGCGCCCCGGACGAAGCGGAAGGAGCGCTCTCCGGAGGCGGAGACGGTGACCACCGCCATCGTGGTGGGGGAGGCGTCGGTCCGCACACCGGATATGTCCACGCTGTTTTCTGAGAGTACATTTGTGAGATAATCGCCGAAGCCGTCCCGGCCCACCTTGCCCAGGAAGGCCGTTTTGCCCCCCAGACGGGCGGCGGCCACCGCTACGTTGGCGGGGGCGCCGCCGGGATTGGCGGCAAGCAAAGGCACATTTTGGGAGGTAGCACCGGTCTGGGTCAGGTCGATGAGCACCTCTCCGATGGTGGTAATATCCATCATGGCGTAACCGCTTCCTTTCTCTGCGCAAAAATCATATGGTGCAGATCTGCTCCAGAGGGCCGTCCAGCTGGGTCCCCAGGCCGTAGACCACATGGCTGAGCACATACTCGCCCTCGTTGATAAAGAGCTCGATCAGATTCGGGTCAATAAAGATGTCCAGCCGGCAGCACGCCCCGGTCAGCCGGGGACTTCGGGCGATGAGGCGGCGGCCCTGGAGTCCGGCGAAGACGGCGCTCCGGTCCCCCTCGATCCGGCCGTCCCGCAGACGGACCTGGTAACCGCCCAGGTCCAGGCAGTCCCCCTCACGCAGAGTGGCCCGGAGCCGGACGGGTTTATGTTCCGCCAGGGGGGAGAGGTCAGATACCGGACGGGTGAAGGCGGCGGATACATCGGGGTGGACCGGGAAGCACACACGGCCCTCCCGGAGCTGCACCACCCTGGGCAGGCACATCATGCCATTCCATGGCCCACGGCCGTCCGGCGCCTCCGGCACGGGCTGGGGCATGCGCATCCATGCCACCACCACCCGGCGGCCCTCACGGTCCAGGGTGCTCTGGGGGGCGTAGAGGTCCAGGCCATGGTCCAGGAAGGCGAGGGGGTCTCTCAGCGTCATCCGACAGGTCTCCGGGTCAAAGTCGGCCCGGGCGTACATGGCCTGGTCGGCGTAGGAGAGGCCGTCGTCCGTGATCCCCATGGGGGAGCCCAGGAAGAGATAGCCGTCGTCCAGCCGGGCCAGGTCGGGACACTCCAGGACCCTGCCCAGCTCCCGGGAGGCGTACTGGTTGGCATAGGTCCAGGAGAGTCCGTCGTCGCTGCGGAAGAAGAGGACCCGCCCGGTGCCGCCGCGGGTACTCCCCAGGACCATATAGTAGTGGTCTCCCTCCCTCCACACCTTGGGATCCCGGGTGTCCTTTCGGTCCCCCAGGGCCGGATCGGTGAGCACGGGAATGATCTGCCGCTTGTCCTCCCAGTTGTCAAAGTGCCGGCCGTCCCGGGAGATGAGCATGGCCTGGGAGGTCTCATACCGGTCCCCTTCTGCCAGATGGATGTCCTCCGCCGAGGGCTGTTCATACTTGACCGCCGAGTAATAAAGGTGCATCCGGCCGTCGATCTCCAGAGCGCTGCCGGAGAAGATCCCGTTTCGGTCATAGTCCTTGGTGGGAAAGAGGGCCACGCCCAGGTGCTCCCAGTGAACCAGGTCCCGGCTTACCGCGTGGCCCCAGTGCATGGTGCCCCAGCGGGGGGCATAGGGGAAATGCTGATAGAAGAGGTGGTATTCTCCTTGATAGTAGATAAAGCCGTTGGGATCGTTGCTCCAGTTTCCCGGCGCTTTTAGATGTACACAGTCCTTCAACACCCGGTTTCCTCCACATTATTTGATAAGCCTTTGGGTCTGTCCTGGCGCTCCCATAAAAATCGGGAGCCTCCTCACGAGGCTCCCGACAGGAGGGCCGCGCCGCCGGGACCGTGCCGGCAAGGCGGATGGCCTCCATGCAGACACAGATTGTACCACAAGGGGAGCGCTTTTGATAGCCCTTATTTCACCGCGCCGGACACCACACCGCCGATGATCTGCTTCTGAAGGATCACGTACAGGATCAGGATGGGGATAACACACAGCAGCAGGCCTGCCATAATGGTTCCATAGTCCGCCGAGTAGGTGCCGTAGAAGCTGTATGTAGACAGAGGCAGGGTGAGCAGCTCCTTATCGGTGAGGACCAGGGAGGGCAGAAGGTAGTCATTCCAGAAGGCCAGGGAGTTGAGAATGACCATGGTGGAGATGATGGGCTTGAGCAGGGGGAGAACGATCTTGAAGAAGGTCTGTGTGTGGGTACAGCCGTCAATATAGGCGGCCTCCTCCAAGGCAATGGGAATATTTCCCTTGATAAACCCGTGGAACATGAAGACCGACATAGACATGGAAAAGCCGGTGTGCATAAAGATGAGGGTGAGGCGGTGGTTGAGCACATTGAGGGTGCCGCCATAGATGCTCACCAGGGGGATCATGATGGCCTGGAAGGGGATGATCATAGAGGCCACCATGAGGGCAAAGGTGATCTTGGAGATCTTGTTGTTGTGGCGGACGATGTAATAGGCCAGCATGGAGGCCAGAAGGGTCACCAGCAGGGTGGAGCAGACGGTGACGATAAGGGAGTTTTTAAAGGCGTTGAGGAAGTCCATCTGGGTAAAGGCCTTGACAAAGTTGTCAAAGGACAGGCCTTTGATGGTAAAGAGCCAGGAGAAGGGGCTCTTGATGATGTCGCGCTTTTCCTTGAGGGAGTTGATGACCACCATGACGAAGGGGAACATGTAGGCGATGAAGATGATGATAAGGCCGGTCATGGCCAGCGCGTTGGTCATCTTGCGTTTGCTGCCGCCAATGGATGCGTTGTTCATTATGCCTCGACCTCCTGTCGCTTGGTGAGGTAGACCTGAATCCCGCTGATGATGGCCACAATGACGAAGAGGATGAGGGCCTCAGCCTGGCCCACGCCGAACTGGCGGGAGGTGAAGGCCTTTTCATAGACGTGCATAGCGGCCATTTCGGTGGTGCCGTAGGGGGCGCCGGCGGTCAGGGAGAGGTTGACGTCGTATACCATGAATGCCCGGGACAGGGTAAGGAAGAGGCAGATGGTGATAGAAGACATCATGAGGGGGAGGATAATGCTTCTGAGCTTGACCCAGCCGGTGGCGCCGTCGATGCTGGCGGCCTCCATCACATCCTGGTTGAGCCCCATGAAGCCGGCCACGTAGATGAGGATCATGTAGCCGGACAGCTGCCACACGGAGACCAGCACCAGGGCGGCAAAGGCCAGGTTGGGGTCGGAGAGCCAGGAGCTCTCAAAAAGGCTCCAGCCGGTGGCCTCACCGATGCCCACAAAGACCCGGGAGAAGACGAACTGCCAGATATAGCCCAGCACCAGGCCGCCGATGAGGTTGGGCGTGAAGAAGCCGGCCCGGAAGAAGTTCTGGCCCTTGATGCCGCGGGTGAGCAGATAGGCGATGGCAAAGGCCAGTATGTTGACGATGATGACCACAAAGATCACATATTTAAAGGTGAGCAGTAGGGACGTCCAGAACTGGGTGTCCTTGAGCACACTGGCGAAGTTTTGGAACGCCACAAAATTCTTTACAGCGGACACGCCGTTCCAGTCCGTCATGGTGAGATAGACGCCGTAAAGAAATGGAATGATGACCACGGCAAAGAAGCAGAACATACCGGGCAGCGCAAAGCCGCAGAAGTCCTTTCCTCCACTTTTCCCTTTCATTTTGTTTCCTCCTTATTTCTGTTGTGCCCAGTAGTCCTCGATGGAGGCGATGAGCTCCGCCCGGTCGCTGCGTCCGGCCAGATATTTCTGCATGGCAGCGCCGAGGATCGACCAGTGGTCGTTGGGCACGATGGCGGAGGCGTTGAACGCGGTCCCATCGTGCACATGGCTATAAATGTCCCGGCTGAGGGGGTCGGAGGGCTCATAGGGGTTGTTCCGGAAGGGGGGGATGATGTTGCAGGTTTTGACCAGCATCTGCTGCCCGATCTCGCTGTATACGATCCAGTTGAGGAATTCCTTGGCGGCGGCCAGCTGCTGCTCGGTGGCCACCACGCCGTCCAGCATGACCTGCTTGGAGGGGGAGGCCTGGATCTGCCAGTTCACAAAGTCGTCGGGGTCGTTGTTCATGAAGTAGGGCAGGAAGCCGTACTCGTCGTCCTTCTCCGCGTCGGCATCCTCCAGGTTGGGCCAGGCCCAGTTGCCGTTGAACCAGAAGGCGGTCTTCCCATCCACCAGGTCAATGGCCATCTCGTCGTAGTCGGCGCCCAGAGGGTCGCTCTTGGCTACATTATAGGTGCGGAGCACATCAAACATATCCAGGAACTGGGACATGCGGTCGTAGCTGGTGAGGTCCAGCTGTCCGCTCTTGAGCAGCTCGATGGCCTCAGCGGCGCCGGCGGAAGTCCCGTCGTAGGTCTCATAGACATACTGGAGATGATGGGCGCCCAGGGACCAGTCCTCCATGGCCAGGGAGACAGGGCGCTCGATGCCCGCCTCCACCAGGCGGTCCAGCAGGGCCGTAAAGTCGTCCAGGGTACGGATGGAGGCGGGGTCAAAGGTCTCGCCCAGGGCCGTCTCGATGACCGCCTTGTTGTAGATCATGCCGCGGCCCTCGATGCAGAGGGGGAAGCTGTAGACCTTGCCGTTGACCTCGGTGAGGTAGCCCTCCGCCTCGGCCAGCCAGGGCTCGCTGGACAGATCGGCGGCCTTCTCCTCTGCCAGGGCGATGACATCGGTGGTGTCAAGAATGGACATGGTGGGGGGATTGCCGGAGTTGTAGAGGCTGACCACCTTGGTGTAGGGGGAATCGCCGTCAGTCACGGGCATGACCTCCACGTGGACACCGGATTTCTTCTCAAACTCAGCTCCCATCTCCACCAGGGCGCTCTGGATCTCCGCCTTGGAGTTGAGCAGGGTGATGCTCGTCCCCTGAAGCGACGGATCGTACGCAAAGGTGTCCACGGAAGTGTCGATGGGTTCCACCTCCTCCACCTCGTTGGGGTCGTCCGGGTTGCTGGCAAAGCCGAACCGGCACCCAGTGGAGGCTGTCGCGATCAGGGCAGACAGCACCCCTAAGGCGATCAGCCTGGAAAAGATGCTTTTTTTCATATTCACGCCTCCTGTTTTAAAAGGTCAATAAAACACTGCATGAAACCGGTTACTTTAGCTTTATATTAACATTTTTTTAAAGAATACGTCAATCGTTTGTCGTCAAATATCCCAATTTTGTAAATATTGTATGATTTGATTTAGTCTAATTATACACATTTAACAAGAGCCAGGGCGGCTTTTGGTTGTATGCCGTCAAATTCTCTGATATAATGATGAAAATTAACCCAATAAGGGGAAAGACCGACAGGGAAACAAGGGGCGCTGTTATGGAAGGGAAGAAAAAAATCACATTTGACGACATTGCGCGATACACCAATTTTTCTAAAACCACGATCTCCCGGTACTTCAACAACCCCGACACGCTGGCGCCGGAGAGCCAGCGGATCATCTCCGAGGCCCTGGTAAAGCTGGACTACAAGGAGAACAAGGTGGCTCGCATCCTGGCCAACGGCCAGACGGAATTTATCGGGATCATAGTCCCGGAGTTTTACCACCGTTTTTTTTCCGAGGTGCTCAACCAGATTCTCTCCACCTACGAGACGTACGGCTATAAATTCCTGGTGTTTGTGGGAAACCGCAACGAAGAGAGTGAGCGCCGGTACATCCAGGAGCTGCTCTCCTATCAGATCGAGGGGATGATTGTCCTTAGCCATACCATTTCGTCGGAGGTGCTCTCCCGGCTCCAGATTCCCATTGTGACCATCGAGCGGGAAGACGAGCATGTATGCAGCGTCAACACAGACAACTACACCGGGGGTTACCGGGCCGCGGCGCTGCTGGCGGAGCACGGCTGTGACGTGCTCATCCACATCAATTCGCCCACCGATCCGCGCATCCCGGCCTATGGGCGCATCACAGGCTTTCAGGACTGCTGCCGGGAGCGGGGCGTCATGCACGAGGTCATGTTCCGGGCGGTGGACCGGTCCCATGAGGGGGATCTGGCGATCCTCCGGGAGATCGTCGGCACCCTGGAGCAGACCTACGGGGGAAAGAAAAAGGGGATTTTCCTCTCCAACGACACCTTGGCCAGTACCCTCCTGAACCTGCTCTTCCGAAAGTACGGGAAGCTTCCTGAGGACT
Organism: Candidatus Intestinimonas merdavium; assembly: GCA_019115785.1. Taxonomy (GTDB): domain Bacteria; phylum Bacillota; class Clostridia; order Oscillospirales; family Oscillospiraceae; genus Intestinimonas; species Intestinimonas merdavium. Next base: position 20,093 of record DXCX01000033.1, read on the forward strand.
ATCTTATCGTAGGCTTTGACAATTCCCCGGCCTCCCGGGAGGCCATCGTCCCCATCAGCACCGTGGGCCAGCAGGTGGACAGGCTGGCTGCTGAGGCAGTGCGTTTGGTGGTGGAGCAGATCGACGCCCGTAAGAAGGGCAGGCCCATGCGGGGGAGAAAGCCTGTCCATCTGGTGATCGACCCGGTACTCATCCGGCGGGAGTCCACCGAGGGATGTTCCGCGGAGTGCTGAAGGGCCTGTCTCATGTTATGGCCTGGGGCGCGCCGGTATGACTGGAACCGTTCCTGTTTTGAGAAAAAGAATACGCTCTGGATTCTGCTGATTGCAGAGTCCAGAGCGTATTTGTTTTTCCCAGGTCAGCCCTCCAGGACCCAGACGGCGGCCTCCCAGGGCTGGAAAATCATCGTAGATGGGACGGCGGGGGCGCTGGGCCAGTTGGCGATGAGCAGGCGGCCAGACCTTCCCGCCAGCGCTGCCGGCGGGGTGAAGTCCGCCGGGGCGCCGGAGAGGTTGCACACCGTAAGCAGGACTTTGTCCTCCAGGGTACGGGTATAGGCGAAGAGCTGCGGGTGGTCCGGCAGGAGGAGGCGGTATTTGCCGTAGACGATGAGCGCGCTGTCAGGAGAGCTCCGGCGCAGGGTGATGAGCTTTTGGTAATAGTGGAATACGGAGTCGGCCCGCCCCAACTGCTCCCGGGCGTTGATCTCTTTATAGTTGGGGTTGACCATGATCCAGGGCGTACCGGTGGTGAAGCCGGCGTTGGGGGAGTCATCCCACTGGAAGGGGGTGCGGGCGTTGTCCCGGCTTTTGTAGGCGATGGCCGCCAGCAGTTCCTCCTTCGGGAGTACCCTCCGCGCACTCAGGTCCCGGTAGGCATTGATGGACTCCAGGTCCCGGTAGTTTTCAATGGGTCCGAAGGGGACGTTGGTCATACCCAACTCCTCCCCCTGATAGACGTAGGGGGTGCCCTGCATCATATGGAGGCAGGTGGCGATGCACTTGGCTGAAAGCTCCCGGTACCGGGGGGAGTCGTCCCCCAGCCGGGAGACGATGCGGGGCTGGTCATGGTTACAGAAGTAGAGGCTGTTCCAGGCCACCTCGTCCAGCTCGTCCTGCCACCGGGAGAGCAGCCTTTTGAGGACCACCAGGTCGATTTTCCGGGTGCTCCACTTCCCGGTGACGGCGTCGCCGCCATCCAGGTCCACATGCTCGAATTGGAAGACCATGTTGAGCTCGGTGCCCTGGGCGTTGGCGTACTGCTTGGCCTGGTCAATGGTTACCCCGGCGCACTCGCCCACCGTCAGCAGGTCATAGTTGGAGAGGACCTTCCGGCGCATCTCCTGGAGGTATTCATGGACGTGGGGGCCGTTGCAGCAGCCCAGGCCGCAGGGTCCGTAGGGGGCGCCGCCGGTGGGTACGTCGGGCAGCCCCTCCCGCTTGGAGATCATGGAGATGACGTCCATGCGGAAGCCGTCGATGCCCTTTTCGCACCACCAGGTCATCATGTCAAAGACGGCCTGCCGGACCTCCGGGTTGTCCCAGTTGAGGTCGGGCTGCTTGGGGGAAAAGCAGTGGAGGTAGTACATGCCGGTGGTATCGTCGTAGGTCCAGGCCGGCCCGGAGAAGGAGGAGCCCCAGTTGTTGGGCTCCTTTCCGTTCCTGCCCTCCCGCCAGATGTAGAAGTCCCGTTTGGGGCTGTCCTTGGACCGGCGGCTCTCCACGAACCAGGGGTGCTCGTCGGAGGTGTGGTTGACCACCAGGTCCATGACGATCTTGAGGCCCCGGGCGTGGGCCTGGGAGAGGAGGCGGTCAAAGTCGGCCATGGTGCCGAACGCCTCCATGATGGCCTGGTAGTCGCTGATGTCGTAGCCGTTGTCGTCGTTGGGAGAGCGGTAGACCGGCGAAAGCCAGATCACGTTGACCCCCAGGGCACGGATGTAGTCCAGCTTGCTGGTGATACCGGCCAGGTCACCGATGCCGTCACCGTTGGAGTCGCAGAAGCTGCGGGGATAGATCTGGTAGATGACGCTCTCCTTCCACCATGCCTTATTCACGTTGGATGACCTCCCTTACACGGACTCAATATAGTACTGGACGGCCTCGCACTCGTCCAGGAAGGGCAGGGCCAGACCGGCGTACATAAGCTCGTCGCCGCCGTAAACCTGGCCGTTGATCCGGTAATTCCGGTCCGGGTCCAGACCTTTGAGGCGCAGCAGGGGGCGCACCGGGTTGGCGTGGCGCTGGGTCTGGACCAGTCCCACCAGAGCCCGATCCCGGTCGGGGGAGACGTGCATCCAGGCGCAGAAGGGCACCTCCTGCCGGAAAGGATCGCTGATGCGGTAGTAGTCTCCCCGCATCACCAGATCCCAATAGGTGCGGAAGCCGGCGATCTGAGCCGAGACCTCCTCCAGCTCGGCGGCGGTGAGCTCGTTGAGGTCCAGCTCATAGCCGAAGGTGCCGGCGGCGGCCACCACGCCCCGGGTGTGGAGGGGGGTGGAACGGTGGGTCAGACCGTTGGGCACGGCGGAGACATGGGCGCCCATGGAGGCGCAGGGATAGCAGAAGGAGGTACCGTACTGGATACGCAGGCGGTCCATGGCATCGGTGTTGTCGGAGCACCAGATCTGGGGGGTGTAGTAGAGCATGCCGCAGTCAAAGCGCCCGCCGCCGCCGCTGCATCCCTCGATAAGCAGGTCGGGAAACTCCCGGTGCAGGGCCTCCAGAATCTCATACACGCCCAACACAAAGCGGTGGTAGACCTCGCCCTGCCGCTCCGGGGGCAGGGCGGCGCTCCACACATCGGTGAGGCTGCGGTTCATGTCCCATTTGAGATAGGAGATGTCGGCGCTTTTGAGGGTGGCGCACAGATGGTCCAGGATGTACTGCCGCACCTCCGGACGGGAGAGGTCCAGTACCAGCTGATAGCGGCCCCGGGTGACAGGCCGGCCGGGCACCTGGAAGGCCCAGTCAGGGTGGGCCCGGTAGAGATCGGAATTTTCATTGACCATCTCCGGCTCCACCCAGAGGCCGAACTTCATGCCCAGACTACCGATGCGTCCGGCCAGAGGGGCCAGGCCGCCGGGGAGCTTCTTCTCATTGACGTTCCAGTCGCCTAGACCGCCAAAATCGTCGTTGCGCTCCCCGAACCAACCGTCGTCCATGACCATCATCTCCACCCCCACCCGGCTGGCCGCCTGGGCGATGGAGTAGAGCTTTTCAGCGTCAAAGTGGAAGAGGGTGGCCTCCCAGTTGTTGATGAGGATGGGCCGCCGGGCGTCCTTCCAGGGCCCCCGGCACAGGTTGAGGCGGATGGCCCGATGGAACATGCGGCTCATGTGGCCCAGGCCCCGGGCGGAGAAGACCATGGCGGCCTCCGGAGCGGTGAAGGTCTCACCAGGTTGTAGGAGCCAGGCGAAGTGGAAGGGGTGGATACCCATGGTCATTCGCGTCTCGTGGAACTGGGTGTACTCGGTGGAGGCCAGGAAGTTGCCCGAGTAGACCAGGGCCATGCCCCAGCACCGACCGGCGTCCTCGGTGGCGTCCCGGTCGCAGAGGATCAGGAAGGGGTTTTGCTGGTGGCTGGAGGAGCCCCGGACGCTGCCGGCGGTGTGGACGCCCTGGGTGAGCCGGGCCCGTACCGGCTCCCGCTCCCGGGCATAGGCGCCGCCCAGGGTGATGAGGTCGTGCTCTCCCGCGGGGAAGTCCAGGCAGGCCGAGGCCACCCGGGTGAGTCGGACGGGGGCGGCACCGTCATTCCGGACGCGGACGGCCCGGGTGATCATATCATACTCCTCCAGTACCCCGTAGAGCAGCTCCACTGTCAGGCCGCTGCACAGGTCCCGGAGTTCCACGATGAGGGTCTGGGCGGTGACTCCGTCGCCGTAGAAGGCGGGCAGGCCATCCAGAGCATATTTGCCCTGGGAAACGGTGTGTCTCACATAGCGCAGGTCCGCGGTATGGCTGCCGTTTTCCAGGTCGGTTTCCAGGGAGGGGAGACGGAAGTCCCCCACGCCGCTGGAGGAGTACTCCTGAGGCTGGGTGTCCAGAGACCAGGTGCGGTCGGTTCCCACCTCATCAGGGTTGGGTGAGAATCCCCGGTCCTCGGGGCAGATGAGCCGGGAGAGGTCGCCACCCCGAAGCCTCTGCCCATAATAGGTGTGCAGCAGCACTCCGGTGGGGGCGATCTTCATCTGATAGCTGGTGCTGCGGGTGTTCAGGGTGATGGTACGCTGGAAAGCGTCGTATCCGATCATGAGGAATCATCCTTCTGATATAGAGTGGTGGCCGTCATGGCCCGGGAAAGATAGCCTTATTGTATCATATGTAACCGGTTTTTCCAGCCCAATTCTCAATAAAATAGATAAAAATAAAAAAGTGGGCCGCAGGCCGCGTCCACACCCGAAATGTTTGGCGATAATCCACAAAAAAATGTAATCGGTTTTATCAATGTTACAAAAACGTTGGGGCCTGTCAGCTTTCTCTTGATTATTCCACCAGGGTATTGTTAAAATCATAGATAAGATGACCCGTGTGGTTATGCTGGTCCGCCGCTGGAGCGGACGGCAGACGGTCGGGTCCGGAGCACGGGTCCTCCTGGCTACTCCATTTCCATAGCTTTGCGGACCCAGAAAAGGAGGAAAAAGACCGCCGGCCGGCGGTGCGGCAGTGTGGAGACCTGCCGTAAACCCGTCAGGGTTCTGCTCCCGGACGGGAAGGCCCTCTCGCGGAGGCGGGACGGCCACGGCCAAGCTGATATGGCGACTGTAAGCCTCAAGAACATCTTCAAGATCTACGATGGAAATGTGACCGCGGTGAGTGACTTCAATCTGGAGATTGCCGACAAGGAATTCATCGTCTTGGTGGGACCCTCGGGCTGCGGCAAGTCCACCACTCTGCGGATGGTGGCCGGATTGGAGGAGATCACCAAAGGAGAGCTGCGCATCGACGACAAGCTGGTCAACGATGTGGAGCCCAAGGATCGGGACATCGCCATGGTATTCCAGAGCTACGCCCTTTATCCCCACATGACGGTACGGGAAAACATGGCCTTCCCTCTGAAGCTGCGGAAAATGGACAAGGCGGAGATCGCCCGGCGGGTCAATCAGGCCGCCGAGACCCTGGACATCACCCAGTATCTGGACCGCAAGCCCAAGGCCCTCTCCGGCGGCCAGCGGCAGCGTGTGGCCATCGGCCGGGCCATCGTCCGGGAGCCCAAGGTGCTGCTGATGGACGAGCCTCTTTCCAATCTGGACGCCAAGCTCCGCAATCAGATGCGGGCCGAGATCATCAAGCTCAGGCAGCGCATCAATACCACCTTTATCTATGTCACCCACGACCAGACCGAGGCCATGACCCTGGGCGACCGGATCGTCATCATGAAGGACGGCTTTGTGCAGCAGATCGGCACCCCCCAGCAGGTATTTGAGAGCCCGGTGAACCTCTTTGTGGCCGGCTTTATCGGCACCCCCCAGATGAACTTCTTCCACGCCCGGCTGGAGAAGTCCGGCGAGGGCTATCTCATCCGGTGTATGGGCGCCGCCATTCCTGTGACCGCCGATATGGCCTCCAAACTGGCCGCCAAGGGCCGGGAGAGCACCGATGTGATCCTGGGCGTGCGCCCGGAGCACATCTCTCTCCAGGCGGATCCCGCGTCCTCCATCACCTGCACCGTGGAGGTCTCTGAGCTGATGGGCAGTGAGTTCTATCTCCACGGCACCGTGGGCGAGGGGGCTGAGCAGCAGAACCTGGTCATGCGGGTCCAGACCGGGGACCTGCCGGAGGTCTACCGTTCCGGGGTGCCCTTCGGGACCAAGCTGAACTTTACCTTCCACAGCCATCTCGTCCATCTTTTTGATCCCGCCACAGAGAGGAATCTGCTGGCGGACTGATCTGCGTTCATAAAAGAGAGCGCCCGGAGCCGTTTGGCTCCGGGCTGTTTTTATGACGTCTCCAGAACATAGTGCCGGTAGGCGTTGATGATGGAGGTGGGGCCGCGTTCTGTCCGCCTGGGAAGTCCGGGGCCGTAATTCAGATGGATGTGTCCGTGGATAAAGTACCGGGGAGCATATCGGTCCAACAGGTCCACAAAGCATTGGAAGCCACGGTGAGGGAGGTTCTCCAGGTCGTTGATATGCCGGGCGGGGGCGTGGGTGAGAAGGATATCGAAGCCTTGGTGGCGCCAGAGCTGGAGGCGCAGACGGGCGATCCGCCGCCGCATCTGGGCCTCGGTATACATGTTCTTTCCGGGGCGGTAGCGGTGGGAGCCGCCCAGACCCAGAATCCGCAGGCCATGGCAGACCACGATCTTATCCTCTGCGCAGAGGCAGCCCTCTGGGGGGGCGTTCTCCAGCCGGTCGTCATGGTTGCCCCGGACATAGACCACCGGGCAGCCGGCCAGAGTGCTCAAAAACTCCAGATACTCCCGGCGCAGGTCGCCGCAGGAGAGGATCAGATCGAAGCCCTCCAGCCTGCCGGGGACATAGTGGTCATAATAATAGGAAGACTCCTCGTCTGATACCGTAAGAATCCGCACAGCTTTTCCTCCTGTTGGAGAGCCGGACGCCCCATTGCGCCGGGCAAGAGATGTCAGCTCCGTTTTTCCTTGGTGGCGTCCACACCCACGATGCCCACGGTGGCCTTTCCGGTGTCACTGAGCTCCTCGTAGGCGGGCAGAGCGCCCACGACATTTTCCACCAGCCAGTCCATGGTGATGATGCCCTCTACGTCCAGCACGTCACCCTCCGGGACCTGCTGCCGGCCCTCCTGGTCGTAGATGGGGCCGCGGAAGGGGTGGCAGCTGCCGCTGCGGATGCCGTCCCGCAGCAGGTCGGCCAGCTTCCGGGTGCTGTCAGGCAGGCGGAAGGAGCAGTTCAGGTCCACCACGCCGGCGGAGAGGCCCCAGTAGTAGTTGAGGGCCTTGTGGCTCTCCTGATACTCGATTTGGAAGGAGCGGTCCTGGATGCGCCGAAGAATGGCCTCATAGTAGACCCCCCAGTTCCAGACCGGCATGGCCAGGTTGACCTGGTGGTCAGACTCGATGAGGGAGAGGCCGAAGCTGTGGCTGGAGGCGCTCCGCCGGGCAGGGTCCTGGGCGGAGATGAGGCGGATGCCCTTGTCGGTCAGGCGCTGGACAGCGGTCTTGTCGTCGTCCACGGAGGACCACTCCAGATGGACCCGGGCCAGGGGATTGGTGAGCTGTACCCCCAGGGCAAAGGCGTTGATGCCGGCCACCTGGCCGTAGATGGGATAGTCGCAGATATAGCCCACCGGGTCATTTCCGGCCAGGGCGCCGGCAATGGCGCCGGCGATAAATTTTACCTCATACATCCGGGCGTAATAGGTGCGGATATAGCGGTGAGAGGTATTGAGGGAGCAGTTGAGGATGATGACCTCCGGATGGTCCACCGCCGCCCGCAGGCTGGCGGGCAGGAGGAGGGGAGAGGTGGTGAAAATCACGCCGCTGCCCTCGTCGATGACCTTCTGGAGGATCTGGAGGGGGTCCGTCTCCATGGCGTTGTACTGGGCGGAGGTCTCCAGACCGCCGCCAAACACCTTTTCCAGATGCCGCCTCCCCAGCTCGTGGCCATAGGTCCAGTTGGAGTGCTCCGGGTCCTTGTCGTGGACAAAGGCGATCCGTAGGATCTTCTGCTCACCCTTGGGCAAAAACCAGGAGAGGAGGCTGGAGCTCTTTTTTTCCGCCTCTTGGGGGGAGAGCTTGACGTCGATGGGCTCCTCCTCCTGCTGGAGGGTGATGTCCTCCCAGACCTTGGCCACCGCGGACTGGATGTCCTGGGCGGTCTTACCCCGCAGAGCGTCATAGTCGTAGATCTTGAGAAAGGCCAGCAGGGCGTCTCCCACAGTGGAGGTGAGCCGGCCGCCGCCCTGGGCGTCATAGGCCTGATGGAAACAGTAATAGGCGGCGGTGAAGTCCCGGCGTTCGTCTTCGCTCCACGCCTGATCCGGCAGCTTTCCCAACAGCTTTTGCAGCTCGGCATAGCTGCCTGGCTTGGAGAACTCCAGGAAATTGATCCGGCTGCACTGGTAGAAGTCCGCAAATTCGTAGTAGAGCTCCATCCCACGGCTCCCATCCCGTCGGGGAAGGATTCGGGTGACCTGGGCGCTGATGCTGGTGGCGTCAAAAAACTTCAGTACGCTGACCCGCTTGTGGCCCTCCTCCACATAAAAGCGGTTCCGGTATTCCCACACCTTGATGGGCTCCCAGAGGCCCTCCTCCAGATGGGCCTGACACAGCCGCTGCCACTTCCCGGCAAACTCCGTGTCGGGACTCATCAGGGGCATGAAGCTCCGGGAAAAGGACTGGGTGCGCCCCAGAGATTTGGTGCCCACCACAAACTCCAGCGGGATGGGTACGGTCCCGAGATTGGCGGTGTGGCACAGCTGATCCTCCCCCGCCACCTCGCACAGGGCGGGCAGATAGGGATACTCGCCTCTGGCCGTGCAGGCGCGAAACTCCTTTTGCCCCCGCTTAAGGGCATCGTAATAATACAGATTCGGCACGGAAGGTCCTCCTCTCCAAAGCTCCTGCCCGTCGGGATGCGCGCCAGGTGGACGGCTATGCCTCCAGCGGTTCCACACTGATCCATAGCATAGCACAAATTGGGCAGAATTTGAGATAAAATTCGCCAGGGAGAAACGAGACGGGCCGCCGGGCGGCCGCCTGATCATGTATTTTATCTATGGTTCCATAGAAAAGGGGGGGGGGGAGATATGGATGCGGCGCCAGAGGAGCAGTGCAGTACGAAGGTGCGAAAGGCCTGAGCGGCGGGGGAGAGGAAGACGGCGTCGTTGGTGACCAGGAAGAAGTCCCGCCGGTAAGGGGGAGCGCTGATCTGTAGGATGGCCAGGTCCAGTTTGAGCAGCAGGTCCATGTAGGGAACCACGGCGATGCCAAAGCCCTGGGCCACCAGACCGGCGATCACCTGATCCTCCTCCGTCTCATAGGCGATGATGGGGGTGCCGCCCACCGCGGTGAAGAGGCTGTCCACCAGGTCGCGCAGGCCGGAGCTCCTGGAGAAATAGACCTGTGGATAGGGCAGGGCCTCCAAAAGATCGACACTGTGCCGCCCGGCTAGAGGGTGGTCCTTGGGGGCGATCAGCACCAGGTCCTGCTGGGTCACCGGGAGGGCGGTCAGCCCCAGATCCGGTGCCGGTCTGGAGGAGAAGACCAGATCAAAATTCCGAGCCAGCAGCCCCTCCAATAGCCCCCGAGTGCGGTCTGTGTGGAATTCAAAGCGGAGCCGCTTTCCCGGATTGGCCTCCAGGAATCGGGCTGCCAGCCTGGGGATGTACTCGATCCCCAGGGGGCGCAGAAAGCCCAGACGAATGAGGCCCTCCCCCTGGGCGCTGCGCTGGAGGGAGGACACCCCCTGGTCCAAGGTGGACAGGGTCTGCCGGGCGCAGTCGAGGAACTCGGCCCCGAAGCGGGTCAGGGTGGTGTTTCGTCCCGCCCGTTCAAAAAGCGGTACCCCCAGCTCCGCCTCCAGCTGGCGGATGGCGTGGCTCAGGCTGGGCTGGGTGATGCACAGCTGCTCAGCGGCCTTTGTGTAGTGTCCCACCTCGGCCAACCGGACAAAATAGCGCAGGTAGTCCAGATTCATCTCCCGTCCACTCCTTCCTCCCCCATTATACCGCCTGTCATAAATAATATCTATGGTTTTATTGAGATGATGTATTATACATGGGAGTGACAGGAGGGTACAATGAAGCGGATCTTGTAAAGACGGGGAGGCCCCTATGGTGGAAAAGCCGATTCTCTCTCAAAAGCTGCCTGTATTTCGCGGCGAGCTGGCCCTTGCCATTGCCGTGGTGATCAACTCCTTCGGCGTTGTGCTGATGCTCTATTCCGGCGCGGGCATCTCGGCCATCTCCAGCGTCCCCTACGCCTTCTCGGAGGCATTCCCCCTCCTCACCCTGGGGACCTGGACCTATCTTTTTCAGGCGGCGCTGGTGCTCAGCCTGATGATGCTGCGCCGGAAATTCGTATTGCCGTATCTTCTCAGCTTTGTGGTGGGCTTTGTCTTCAGTGAGCTGCTGGATCTGCATGAGCTGTGGATCGGCGTGCTGCCCACCCGGCTTGGCTGGTGCGTGCTCTACTTTGTGGTGAGCTACCTGCTTATCTGTGTGGGCATCGCCTTTTCCAACCGCTGCGGACTGCCCATTGTCCCCACCGACCTGTTCCCCAGGGAATTTTCCCAGATCACCGGCATCGGATACCCCAAGGTCAAGATCTCCTTTGACGCCCTCTGTCTCATGGTGACGGCGGGGCTGACCTTCTGCTTTTTGGGGCGGATACGGGGAATCGGGATTGGCACGGTGCTGGCGGCGCTGACCATGGGAAAGACCATCGGGGTGATCGGAGGCTGGATGGATCGGCACTTCACCTTTGTGACGGGGCAAGGCCGGCGTGAGTGAACGGCTCACGCCGGCCTTTCTGCGCCATGGTGACAATGTCACGGAAAGGCATGGGGAAAACAGGTAGGATATAAAATAGAAATGGAGAGTGTCCAAGATCAGTGCCGTCGAGAGGACCGAGACGGCGGAAAGGCGGTATACATGGAGAAGACGGGAAGAAGGCTCCGCAGAGCCTTCGTGACCAGGGAGGACTGCGTGGCCTGCGGCTGCTGTGTAAAGGTGTGCCCCCTGGGGGCCATCGCCGTGGTAAAGGGCATCGCGGCCCAGGTGGACGGGGAGCGCTGCGTGGGCTGCGGCAAGTGCGCCAGGGAGTGCCCGGGCACCGTCATTGAGATCCGGGAGGTGCCGGCATGAAGAAGCACTGGTACGACTATCTGTGGGTCCTGTCGCTGACCTATCTGATCCTGGGATTTTTCAACATCCTGTTTGCCTGGCTGGGGCTGCTGTGCTTTTTCATCCCCCTCCTCATCGCCATCATTGGGGGGAACAAGGGCTACTGCAACCGCTACTGTGGCCGGGGGCAGCTCTTTTCCCTGGTGGGTGGGCGCTTTGGCCTGTCCCGGCGGAAGGACGTGCCCCGCTGGCTCAAGAGCAAAGGGTTTCGCTATGGCTTCCTGATCTTCTTCTTCCTCATGTTTTTCCAGATGTTGTGGACAACTTACCTGGTTTTTTCCGGCGCGCAGGACCTCCGGCAGGTGGTCACCCTGGTGTGGACCTTCCGGCTGCCGTGGCAATGGGCCTATTCCGGCGGGGTGACCCCCTGGGTGGCTCAGTTCGCCTTTGGCTTTTACAGCGTCATGCTCACCTCCACAGTGCTGGGCTTTGTGACCATGCTGCTCTTCAAGCCACGCTCCTGGTGTGTCTACTGCCCCATGGGCACCATGACCCAGCTCATCTGCAAGGCCCGGCACCGGGGGAGCTGATCCGGTCAGGGAGACGAACACTGCCCGCCGGGGTCCCCCGGCGGGCAGTGAATCAGGCGTTGCGCAGGCTTGTGAGACGCTCGATGTCCGTGAGCTCTACCGCCCCCCGGGTGAGGTGGACCATTCCCTCGCTCTGAAAGTAGCGGAGCATCCGGGTGACCACCTCCCGGGCGGTGCCCATATGGTTGGCAATGCGCTCATGGGTGAGGTGGAGGGTGGTGGTCCCCTCCAGCAGGCTCTCCTCCAGCAGAAAGGCGGCCAGGCGGGTGTCGAAGCTCTTCCACATCACCTGCTCCATGAGCCACATGACCTCGGAAAACCGGCTGCCCATGATGTCATTGGTGTAGTTGGCCACAGCGGCCGACTCCTCCATGAGGGATTGATAGATGTCGGAGGGGATCACCCAGAGCTGGGTGTCCTTCTCCGCCGCGATGGTGACGTCAAACTGGATGTTTCGCAGAAGGCAGGAGGCGGAGAAGAGGCAGATGTCCAGGTCAAAGAGCCGATAGAGGGTGATCTCCCGGCCCTGATCGGAGAGAATATAGGTCCGCAGCTGTCCGGAACAAACCACCAGCAGGCCCAGACAGTCGGTGCCGTCCTGGTGGAGCACCGCTCCGGCCTTCACCGTGCGCAGGACGGCCCCTTCCTTGAGCCGCTGGCGCTGTTCAGATGTGAGTTTTTCCCAGAAGGGAAAAGCGTTGGAAAGGTCCATGCCGATACCTCCGCGCAGTTTAGGATCTCCCGGCCGTGCAAGGGAATCTGGCCCCTTGACACATAAGGCGGGTACGGTATAATGGGGAAACAGCGCCGCCGGACGATCCCATTGTACCACAGATGCGGCCTTGTTTCCATCCCGCATTCGCGGAGGCAAGACAACAAAGGAGCGTGACGACATGCAGTATCTGATCTCCTTCCTGGAAGGAGTCATCACCTTTATCTCCCCCTGCCTGCTGCCGATGCTGCCCATCTACATCACCTATTTCGCCGGGGGCGGCGAGCGGAGCACCGGCCGGACCCTGGCCGGCGCCGCCGGCTTCGTGCTGGGCTTCACCCTGGTCTTTGTGGCCATGGGCGCCTTGGCCGGGACGGTGGGCGGCTTTCTCAAAAGCCACCAGACTGGGGTCAATCTGGTCTCCGGCGCCGTGGTCATCCTCTTCGGGCTCAGCTACATGGGGGTTTTGAAGCTCCCCCTCTTCCAGGGCGGCGGCCACAGCGTGAAAGCGGAGGGCATGAATTTTTTCTCCGCCATCCTTTTCGGCGTTATTTTCTCTCTGGGGTGGACCCCCTGTGTGGGGGCCTTCCTGGGCTCCGCCCTGCTGCTGGCCTCCCAGCAGGGGCATGTGCTGGAGGGCATGGGTATGCTCCTGGTCTATTCCCTGGGCCTGGGGGTTCCCTTCCTGCTCAGCGCTGTGCTCATTGACAGGCTCAAGTCCACCTTCGACTGGATCAAGCGCAACTACCGCGCCATCAACCTGGTCAGCGGCGCTCTCCTGGTGCTCATCGGTGTGCTCATGGCCACCGGCACCCTGGGGCGACTGTTGGAAGTCCTGAATTAAGGAGGCTCTCTATGAAGAAAAAGACATCGCTTCTGGTGCTTATTCTGGTATTCGTGGTGCTCATCGGCGGCGCCTATGTGCTCTACAGCCGTCTGAGCGCCGGCACCCAGTCCGACAACCTGTCCGCCCAGGCGGCCGCGCCCGCCCAGGAGACGGAGACGGCCGGAGGGGAGGAAAGTCCCAGGGTGGAGGCTCCCGACTTCACCGTGGTGGACGCCGACGGGACAGAGGTCAAGCTCACAGACTACGTGGGCAAGCCCATCGTCCTCAATTTCTGGGCCAGCTGGTGTTCCCCCTGCAAAAGCGAGATGCCTGATTTCAACGAGGCTTGGGGGGAGCAGGGGGAGGAGGTCCACTTCCTTATGGTCAATATGACCGACGGCTCCCGGGAGACGATGGACACCGCCAAGGCCTATGTGGAGGAGCAGGACTTCTCCTTCCCCGTCTTCTTTGACACCCAGTCTGAGGCGGCCATCGCCTATGGGGCCTACTCGCTGCCCACCACCTACTTTATTGACGCCGACGGCTATGTGGTGGCCCGGGCCATCGGCGCCATTGACAGCGCCACCCTCCAAAAGGGAATCGACATGATCCTGCCCCAGGCATAAGGCAGTCAAAAGGCCCTTTCCATCCAGTGCGGTATCACTTCTGGCAGATGCTCAGGCCGGCGGCACGCAGCAGCGTGCCGCCGGCCTTTTCTCTGCCGGAATACGCGCGGGTGGAGGGTGCGGTTGTATTTCCGACAGAAAACAGGTATAATAACTCTGACGACTGGTCCGGGCCACCCTGGCCCGGCAGAGATTAGAAAGAAAAGGAGCGTGTCCTCATGTCCAACATCTGGCACGACATCAGTCCCGACCGCATCAAACCGGAAGACTTCGTGGCCGTCATCGAGATCCCCAAGGGCAGCAAGAAGAAATATGAGCTGGATAAGGAGACCGGCCTCATCATCCTGGACCGGGTCCTCCACACCTCCACCCACTACCCTGCCAATTATGGCTTTATCCCCCGGACCTATGGCGACGATGGCGACCCTCTGGATGTGTTGGTCCTCTGCTCCGAGTCCATGGACCCCCTCACCCTGGTGCGGGTCTATCCTGTGGGCTTCATCTCCATGCTGGACGGCGGAAAGAACGACGAGAAGATCATTGCCATCCCCTTCTCCGATCCCACCTACAACAGCTATCAGGACATCTGGGAGCTCCCCGGACACATCTTTGACGAGATGGCCCACTTCTTCTCGGTCTACAAGGCCCTGGAGGGCAAAGAGGCCGTGGCTGGTGATGTCAGCGACCGGAAGGCCGCCGTGGAGGTCATCCAGCGGGCTATGGACCACTACAGCGAGAGCTTCCTGGGCGTGACCCGCCCCACCTCCGGAAAGCCAAGCTCCAACCGCTGAGAAGCCGGGACTTTTATCAAACCTTAATACTTTTTTCGTTCCCATTTATATTTTCCTGTGGTAAAATATAGTTCACTGACAGGAATCTATGCCTCTTTTGGTTTTGGCAAGGCCAACAAAGAGGCGGAGAAAGTGAGGACATCGGATGGAGAGGACCTTTGACTGCCTGGTGATCGGGGCCGGCTACGCCGGGGCCGTGGCCGCCCGGGAGCTGGCCGAGCGGGGCGGAAAGCGGGTGCTGGTGCTGGAGCGCCGGGACCATGTGGCCGGCAATGCCTATGACTGCCTGGATCAGAACGGCGTGCTCATCCACCAGTACGGCCCCCATATCTTTCACACCGCCAGCAGACGAGTCTATGACTGGCTCAGCCGGTTTACCCAGTGGAGGGATTATCAGCACCGGGTGCTGGCCAACGTCCACGGCGTGTACATGCCCGTCCCCTTCAATCTGACCTCTCTTCACATGGCCTTTCCCGCCCAGCAGGCTGCCCGGCTGGAGGAAAAGCTCCTCGCCGCCTATGGGGAAGGGGCCCGAGTCACCATCCTGGAGCTGCGGGAGAACACAGACCCGGAGGTCCGGGCGGTGGCCGATTACGTCTATGAAAATGTCTTCGTCTACTACACCATGAAGCAGTGGGGTCAGACCCCGGAGGAGATCGATCCCGCCACCACTGCCCGGGTGCCCATCCTGCTGAGCAGGGACGACCGGTACTTCCAGGACCCCTATCAGGGCATGCCTCTGGAGGGCTATGCCTCCATGTTCCAAAAGATCCTGGACCATCCCAACATCACTGTGGAGCTGGGTGTGGATGCCCGGGACCGGCTGCGTCTGGAGGAGGGCGCGGTCACCGTTGACGGAGCCCCCTTTGCCGGGACGGTGATCTACACCGGCCAGGTGGACGAGCTCTTTGGCTTCCGGTTCGGGCGCCTGCCCTACCGCACCCTGGACTTCGGTTTCGAGACCCTGACCATGGACCGGTTCCAGCCGGCGGCCACGGTGAACTACACCGTCAGCGAAGACTATACCCGTATCACAGAGTACAAACAGCTCACCGGACAGGTGCTGCCCGGTGTGACCACCATTATGAAAGAGTACTCCCGCGCCTATACCGGAGCGGTGGGGGAAACCCCCTATTACGCCATTATCAACCCGGAGAACAACGCACTCTATGAGCGATACCGGGCGCTGGCGGAGGGCTGCGGCGATCTCCATCTGCTGGGTCGGCTGGCCGAGTATAAATATTACAATATGGATGCCATCGCCCTCCGGGCTCTGGAGCTGTGCGATGGCCTCTTACAGAAGTGACAGGAGCGGATCTTGTGAAATTGCTGACATTCGCGGTACCCTGCTATAATTCCGAGGCCTACATGGAACACTGTATTCAGACCCTGCTGGAGGGTGGGGAGGATGTGGAGATCATCCTGGTGGATGACGGCTCCAAGGACGGCACCGGCGACATCGCCGACCGCTACGCCGCCCAGTACCCCACCATTGTCAAGGCGGTCCATCAGGAGAACGGAGGCCATGGCGAGGGGGTCAATCAGGGCCTGCGCCGGGCCAGCGGCCTTTATTATAAGGTGGTGGATTCCGACGACTGGGCCGATGTGGAGTCCCTCAAAAAGGTCATTGAAAAGCTGCGGGAATTCTCCCAAATGGAAAAGCCCGTGGATCTGCTGGTGTGCAACTATGTCTATGAGCATGTGGAGGACAACACCCAGAAGATCATGCGCTACACCAATGTCTTCCCCCGGGAGCGGGTCTTCACCTGGGAGGAGATCGGCCGGTTCCGGCCCTCCCAGTATCTGCTGATGCATTCGGTATTCTACCGCACCCAGCTGCTGCGGGACTGCGGTCTGGAGCTGCCCAAGCACACCTTTTATGTGGACAACATCTTCGTCTATCAGCCCCTCCCCTTTGTGGAGACCCTCTACTACATGGATCTGGACTTCTACCGCTACTTCATCGGCCGGGCCGACCAGAGTGTCAATGAGCAGGTGATGGTAAAGCGGGTGGACCAGCAGGTCCGGGTGACCAAGCTGATGATCGAGGCCCACGACCTGCGGAAGGTGGCGGCCCAGCACCGCCGCCTGAGCCGGTATATGTTCAACTACCTGGCCATGATGATGACCATCTCTTCCATCTTCCTTCTCATAGACGGCTCACCTGCCGCTCTGGGGAAGAAGACCGAGCTGTGGGAGTACATGCGCACGGTGGACCCGGCCATCTACCACAAGATGAAGTACCGTGCCATCTCCGCCGTGAGTAATTTCCCGGGCTATCAGGGGCGCAGGCTTTCGGTGGGCCTGTACCGTCTGGCCAGACGGATCTACAAATTCAACTGACGCGGGAAAAGAGCGCGGTCCGGCTGGGCCGCGCTCTTTCAAAGAAAATGGGGGAAAGGAGGAGCGGGCATGTCTCCCTGGCTGATTTGTCTTCTGGTGCTGCTGGGCGGTGGGCTGCTGCTGGCCGGCATCTTCTACTGGACCGCACGGCGTCGGGACCTGGTCCGGCGGCCGGTGGAAAAGCGGGTGGGCTACGGCGCCAGAGGGGCGCTGCTCATCTACCAGCCCTCCAACCGGGGCAAAAACCACGCCATTGCCTGGGCCCTGGCCAGGACCCTGGCCCGGACCGGATATACCGTTACACTCAACTACCCCTCCCCAGTGCTCAACTACGACCCCCAGGACTATGACTTGTTTATCTTCGGGGGCAGCGCCTATATGGGGGAGGTGGGCCGGCCGTTGAAGGACTACCTCTCCTCCCTTCATTTTCAGGGCAAGCAGGTGCTCCTCTTCGTGGTGGGGGATCTGGAGCGGGCGCCCGAGCTGGCGGGGCTGCGGCTATGCGTCCCCGAGGGGAACCGCATCCGCTCCATCAAGATCCGGCCCAGTGAGGAAAAGAAGCTGTGCCAGTTTGCCCTGGGATGAGCCCTTGCATTTTCCACAGGGTGTGAGTAAAATAATGTCTGCCGGGCAGGGCGCGCCGCGCTCCGCCCAAAGGGCAGAAAGGAGCGTGGACGGTCCGCCATGACCCGTGAGGAAGCCTTTGAATTTCTGGACCGGGCGGCCCGGGGGATTGCCGAGATGTTCGGCTCCTCCTGTGAGACCCTGGTCCACGATATGGGTGTGCCCAGCCACCCCATTTTATCCATCTACAACGGCCACGTCTCCGGCCGCGCTGTGGGCTCCACCCTGGACATCCTGGGCACCGACCGGGAACTGGAGCCGGAGGCACGTACCAGCGACCAGGTCAACCTATATGCCACCACTCCATCGGGGGCCCAGATCAAGTCCTCCACCTTTCATCTCATCGGCGAGGACTATAATCTGGCCCTGGGCATCAATTTTGACTATACCTCCCTGGTGTACGCAAACCGCATCCTGGTGGACCTGATGAGTGCCCAGGCCGACCTGAAGACGGCCCTGTGGCAGGGAGGGGACACGGCCCTGGGCGATCTCTTCGACGAGTGTCTGGCTGCCCTGGGCAAGCCGGTGGACGCCTTGGGTAAAGCCGACCGGCTCAAGCTGGTGGCCATGCTGGAGCAAAAGAACGCATTCTCCTACCGCAAGAGTGTGCCCTTCGTCTCCCGCCGCCTGGGAGTGAGCCGGTACACGGTCTATAAATATCTGGATGAGCTGGCCAGGCGGGATGGAGAAGCGTCCTCATGAAGACAGCGCGGCGCGGCGCGGCCGCTCCGCGGAAAGGAAGGAATACCATGTATCAGGAAAAGATCGAAGCCTATTGGAGCGACCCCGACCGGGAGCGGGAGCTGGTGGCCGCCATCTCCCGGCTGGTGGCCGTGAAGAGCGTGAAGGGGGAGGCCGAGCCCGGCAAGCCCTTCGGCGCCGGTCCCGCCGCCGCCCTGGACGAGGCCCTGAAGCTCTGCGCTGAGCTGGGCTTTACCACCACCGACTATGACCACTATGTGGGTCTGGCCGACCTCAACGACAAGGAGACCCGCCTCCACATCCTGGGCCATCTGGACGTGGTGGGGGAGGGCTCCGGCTGGTCTACCGATCCCTATACCTGCGTGGAGAAGGATGGCATGCTCTACGGCCGCGGGGTCAGCGACGACAAGGGGCCCGTGGTGTGCGCCCTGTTGGCCATGAAGGCCGTCCGGGACCTGGGGCTCCCTCTCACCGCCAACGCGCGGATGATCCTGGGCACCGATGAGGAGAGCGGCTCGTCCGACATCGCCTACTACTACAGCAAGGAGCCTTACGCCCCCTATGCCTTCACCCCTGACGCCGACTTCCCCGTCATCAACATTGAGAAGGGGCACTATCACCCCGACTTCGGCGCCCAGTGGGCGGCCTCGGACGCGCTCCCCAGGGTGGCCGCTATGACCGGCGGCTTCCGCCAGAATGTGGTGCCTCCTGAGGCCGAGGCCATGGTGCTGGGCGTATTCCCCGCCGACGTCCAGGACCTCTGCGACGCTGTGGCCAAAGGGACCGGCGCTGTCTTTACCGTCAACGGCTCCGCCAACGGCTGCCACATCCACTGTGCGGGCAGGAACGCCCACGCCGCCTCTCCCGACGACGGCATCAACGCCATTGCCGCCCTGCTGGAGGTGCTGGGCGGGCTGGAGCTGGCCGACTGCGGCTCCACCAAGGCCATCCGGTCCATGCACGCCTTCTTCCCCTTTGGGGACAACCGGGGCAGAGCCCTGGGCATTGCCCAGGAGGACGAGCAGTCCGGTCCCCTTACCCTGAATCTGGCCATCATGAAGCTCACAGAGACTGGCTTCACCGCCAAGTTCGACGTGCGCTTCCCCCTGTGCGCCAATGAGGACAACTGCAAAAGGACCTGCGAGGCCAGCTTTGCCGCCCACGGCATTTCCGTCACCGGGGACCCGGATATGACCACCGTCCACTGTGTGGAGGCTGACTCCCCCCTGGTGCGGACCCTCCTGAGCTGCTATTCCACCTACACCGGGGTGAAGGACCCCAAGCCCATCGCCATCGGCGGCGGGACCTATGTCCACGACATCCCCGGCGGAGTGGCCTTCGGCTGTGACTTCCCCGGCTTTGACCCCAAGATGCACGCCGCCGACGAGCAGGCCAGCATCGCCAACCTGCTCCTCTCCTGCAAGATCTTCACCCAGGCCATCGCGGAGCTGTGCCGGTGAGGGGGAGGGTGTTCCGGCGATGGGCCGCCGTGGGAACCGCCCTGGCGTTGAGCCTGTCCCTGGCCGCCTGCGCCGGGGAGACCATGACCGCCTTTGACGCCACCGCCTATGTAAAGGGCGTGCTGGACGAGACGTACAAGGGTACCTGGGACAACGCCTTCCTGGATCTTGTGGATCTGACCGATGGAGAGGCCAAGGACGCCTATGAGGCCTCCTTGGAGGAGGAATACCGGCGCTTTGCCTACCAGTTTGACCTCAACGACAGCCTCCTCACCGAGGAGACCCGCCAGTCCGTCCTGGACCTGCTCACCGAGGTGGCGGCAAAGGCCCAGTATACTGTCCAGCAGGGGGTGGCCCTGGACGACACCCGGTATGCCGTGGAGGTGTCGGTACGGCCCATGGACCTCTTTATCCAGGTTCGGGAGGACGCTCTGGCCGACTTCCAAACGGAATTTGCCGCCCAATACGCCGACGTGGATCTGGAGGGGCGGTCGGCGGAGGAACGGGCAGAGCTGGAGGCCGAGTATGAAAACGCCTGGGCGGCCGGCATTGTGGAGCTGTGCCGGAGTCGGCTGGGCCTTTTGGGCTACGGGGATGTGGAGAGCATCCTGGTGCTGGTGGCTCCCGACGACGACGGGCTCTATACCATGGGGGACAACGACTTTTCCAACCTATCCGCCCTGATCCTACCCTATTGACGCCCCATAAACCTGCCGCTGCGTGTCCGGAAGAGGGATGCAGCGGCAGTTTTGCGCTGCCTTTGCGGCATGGCGGCGAGCTGGGCGTGGGATCGTGTTGCATCTGGCGCCGATACCGGGTACAATGGGAGCACATCTCCGGCCAGGCCGGAAGGAAGGGAGCGGGAGTCCGTGGACGAGGCCAGAATTCTCTTGATCGAAGATGACCCGGATATTCGGGAGGGGGTGCGTCTCCTGCTGGAGAGCGAGGGCTATTTTGTGGACGAGGCCGCCGATGGCGAGACAGGACTGGCTCTGGTGGGGGAGGACACCGACCTGGTGATCCTGGACATAATGATGCCGGGTATGTCGGGGCTGAAGGTGTGTCAGGAGCTGCGCAGGAGCTCCAATGTGCCTGTCCTCTTCCTGACCGCCCGTGCCCAGGAGTCGGACAAGCTCATCGGTCTGATGGCCGGGGGGGACGACTACCTCACCAAGCCCTTTTCCTATACCGAGCTGATGGTCCGCACCCGGGCCCTCCTGCGGCGCTACCGGATCTATCGGGGAAAGGGCGTGTCACCCGTCAGGGAACAGCCCACCCAGCTCAATGCCGGCGGCATTCGGCTGAGTACGGTGGGCAATCAGGTGTGGGTGGACGGAAAGGAGGTACGGCTCTCCGGACTGGAATATCGCCTGCTGCGGCTGCTGATGGAGTACCCCGGTACCATTTTTTCCGCTCAGACCCTCTACGAGCGGGTGTGGGAGGAGCCCTATTTTTACAGCTGCGGCAGTACGGTGATGGTCCACGTCCGGAAGCTGCGGCTGAAGGTGGAGCGTGACCCCCAGCGGCCAAAGCGGATCGTCACCGAGTGGGGAAAGGGGTATCGGTTTGAGGCTGTGGAGTAGGAGAAGCTCCATCCGGGCCAGGCTGGGACGCCTGCTGGTGCTGGCGGCAGTGGTGGCGGGACTATGCTTTGTGGGCCTGGACCTGGTGGGACGAAACCTGATGGACCGATACCTCACCAGCGAGGACTTTGTCCATCAGAAGGACCAGCAGTACCTGGATGACCTGCGCGACTATATCCGGGCGGAGTCGGTGACAGCCTGGGACGCCGACAAGCTCACGGAGTGGGTCTACCAACAGGCGGTGGTGTCCATCCAGGTGGTGCGGGATGGGATGGTGACCTATGACTCCTTCTATCCCGAGGCGGACTATGTTGCCTATCCTGCGGCGGGGCAGCACTACGAGTGGGGGGACTATCACACGATCATGTTTGCCGACGGACCGGCCGTGGTCTGGCTGTATGGCTATTACTATTACCAGTATGATGTACGCCTGCTGGTGCTCTCCCTGGCGGGGGCCTTTCTGGTGTTTCTCGGCATCGTTATGGCCGGACTCCAGGGTACCATTACCTATATCCGCCAGTTGAGCCGGGAGATCGGCGTGCTGGAAGGGGGAACCCTGGACGTGCCCATCACCATTCGGGGTCGGGATGAGCTCACCGATCTGGCCCAGGGGCTGGATGCCATGCGGGATTCCTTTCTGCGTCAGACCATGCGGGAGCGGCAGCTGGTGCAGGCCAACCAGCGCATGATCACCGAGATGTCTCACGACCTGCGCACACCCCTCACCGCCATCCTCCTCTATGTGGAGCTTCTGCGCCGGAACGGCGAAGACACAGGGAAACGGGAGGAGTATCTGGACCGCCTGGAGGGCAAGGTGGAGCAGATGAGGACTCTGGCCGACCATCTGTTCCGCTATGCCCTCTCCAGCGGGGAGGGGGCGGCGGGGACCACCGAGCCGGTGACCCTGGAGTCCGGTCTGGGGGATGCCCTCTCCGAACTGGCGGCCTGCCTGACGGATCGCGGCTTTCGGGTGGAGGCCCACCTCCCCTGGAGTGGGCGGCAGGTGGTCATGGACTGCGAGGGAGCGGCCCGGGTGCTGGATAACCTGACCTCCAACCTCATGAAATACGCCGATCCCTGCCGGCCAATAGTTCTGGAGGAATTGGAAGAAAGGGACTATAACGGAGTCCGAATTACCAACGCCCTGGGGGTGAGCGGCGGGGCGGTGGAGAGCAGCGGTGTGGGCCTGGCCAGCGCCTCCCGGCTGATGGAGCAGATGGGCGGACGGCTGGAGTGGGGGAGGACAGGAGAGGATTTCCAGGTTACCCTGCTATTCCGATATGTGTAGGCAAAAGCCCGGAGAGTGTGCGGAGTGCGCGCCCTCCGGGCATCTGCTTTTTGGGAGGTGTTAAGAAGAATTAAGAAAGACGTTTAGGGGGACGGTAAGATTTGGGTGCTATGCTCTTCCTAACCAAGAGCGCGGTGCTCTGTTCCCGGAAAGGAGGGCATGACCGTGTCCTGTTCATTCATCAATCAATACCCCGCCGGAGAGGGGCTTCTCCAGGCCTACCTGCGGGAGTCAGTGGCCCGGGACCTGAGCTGGGCCTGCCTCATTCTGGGGGCGCTGGGCGGGATTTTGTCCGTATTGCTGACCGGAGGCGGGCTTTGGGTGGAGGGTGGACTGTGCCTTGGGCTGTCACTGCTGGCCCTGGCTGCCGCCGTAGGGGCGAGAGTCCTGACCCACTGGAAGGGGCGGAGGACCCGCATCGGCCCGGAGCGGGTAGGCGTGGTGGAATTTGGCCCCCGGATTCGGGTCACAGAGGGGGCGGAGGTCTTTTGGGCCGACTACGCCCAGATCGTCCGGGTCAGACGTCTGACCACCTTCTCGGTGCTCCTGCTGGACAACGCCGAGGCCATCGTGGTGGCCAACAACGGCTTCACCCGGGGAGAACCGGAGCGATTTTGGCCCTTTTTGGAGGAGATGATGGCTCGCCGTAGGGCGGACCCTGAGCAGAATACGCCGGAACGCGGCGGAAGGGAGCAGATATGAAGATCGCGCAGGCCTTTAAAATGGCCATTCGGTCCATCACCGCGAAAAAGGTGCGGGCCATCCTCACCATGCTGGGCATCATCATCGGCGTGGCCTCGGTGGTCATCATGGTGTCGGTGGTCAAGGGCTCCAATCAGAAGATGATGGAGTACTTCGAGCGGCTGGGCAACAATAAGGTGACGGTGCTCATTCACGGCAGGGACCGGAAGGAGCTCAAAGAGATGCTCTATGAGTACTGTGGGCGGAGGAAGGATCTCATTGCCGGCATCACACCGGATGTGGACCTAAGTCTTCCCATCAGCTACAATTCCAGAAGCACCACCAAGATGGAGACAGGGGGTCCCAGCGTCTATCTGGGGAATACGGACTACTCCATCTGCAACAATTTCAAGATCGGCAGGGGCCGGGACCTGAGCTATCTGGACAGCAAGCTCTGCCGGAACGTGGTGGTACTGGGGGCCAGGACGGCCTCCTACCTCTTCGACCAGGTGGACCCGGTGGGGAAAGAGGTGCACATCGGCGGCCAGCCCTTCCTGGTCATCGGGGTCTATATGGCCAAGGACCCGGACTCCGAGTACTCCATGGACAACATGGCGGTGGTGCCGGAGACGGCCACCCGCATCCTCAGAAGTCAGGAGCGCATCACCAGCTTTACCGTTAAGGCCAAAAACCGTGCGGCGGTAAAGCAGGCCATCACCCTCCTGGGTGGCTATTTAGAGGGCCAGGTAGGTAAGGATAACTGTACGGTGCAGTCGGACGACCAGTTTATCGACGACAGTAAGCGGCAGAACGACACCATGAGCCTGGTCCTGGGCGGTATCGCCGGGATCTCCCTGCTGGTGGGCGGCATCGGCATCATGAATATCATGCTGGTCACTGTGTCGGAGCGCACCCGGGAGATCGGCATCCGAAAGGCCATCGGCGCTCCACGCTCCTCCATCCTCCTCCAGTTCCTAGTGGAATCGGCCATGGTGTGCGGCCTGGGGGGCGTGCTGGGGATCTTGCTGGGGTTTGTGGGCACTCTGGTGGCCGGCAAGCTCATCCTGAAATTTCTCCTCTTCCCCGATCCCGTCCTGTCCGCAGGGGCCTTCCTCTTTTCGGTGGTACTGGGCATCGCCTTTGGCATGTACCCGGCCATTATGGCCTCCGGCCTCACGCCGGTAGCCGCCCTGCGGACGGACTGACCATAGATTTCCCATCACCTTTCTGAACGGCAGCGGCCCTCCTGTGGAAAACGGGAGGGCCGCTGCCGTTGTCTTAGCGGAAGAGATCGGTGACCGGAAGAAAGTCCGGGGTCTGGTACAAAGGAAACTGGAGGGGGGCCGGGCGCTCCAGCAGGGGTTCCAGCTCCAGATACCGTATCCGCTGGTTTTCGTAGGTGGTCCAGTAAAAGCGGCGGGACTGGGCGCAGCAGACGCTGGTGTAGACGGTATAGTCGTAAGGGACGGTGTGGGTGTCCAGCTCCGTCACGGGGCTCTGGTGGCTCACCCGCACCGCCCCCAGGGGGAAGGCGGCGCTCTGAAGCAGGCGGAACATCCGGGCAACCCCGGACGCTTCCCCCTCTCCGGTGGGAGCAAAGGCGCGCAGAAAGGCGAGGCGGACAAAGCGGGAGGGGGAGCTCCAGTCCCCGGGAAGGCCCTGGGCGCCGCTGCCGGAGAAGCACTGCTCCAGCTCCTTGGCCAGAGGGGTGCCGGGGTGGTCCAGATCCCGGAGTCCGGCGTAGTTGAGGAGGTTGAGCCGGTGCCAGGGGTAGCCGGGGCTGTTGGTCATGACCCCCAGGGTATTTCGGTAGATGTGGAGCCCCTCCCGGTCGGGCTCCACCACAATGCTCTCACCGGTCCGGTCGGAGAAGGACCAGTGGAGAGGGGGGACCGTTCCCAAGAGGGGGAGGGGAACCAGACGCAGCTCCTTCTCCAGACAGCGGACGGCCTCCTCCACGGTGGCGCACTGGGCCAGCAGATGGAGGACCAGGAAGGGAGGTTGGATGGGGCGGGCACCGGCGGCGGGCCCCTCCCCGTAGTGGGCAAAGCCCCGGTAGTAGAGCTGCCCCCCCATCAGTCCCGCCTCGTTGAGTCCCTCATAGAGCACCGGCGCCGGCCCCAGCAGCAGTCCCGTGCCGGCGCAGGCGTAGAGGACAGCGGCGGTGTGGTCCTTTCCCCCGCTGTCTCCCGCCCACAAGAGCCGGTAAGGGGTACCCCGGGGAAGCACGAGGATCCTGGCTCCCTCCGCCAGCCGGTCAAAATCATAATTCCGTCCCCAAAGGGACTTACCGTCCCCGGTGTGCCAGGCCAGGGCGCTGCATCCAGCCTCCGGCGGCGGAGTAGAGCCGGTAAAACATGCCATATGGACCCCTCCTTTTACCTTCAGTGTGCGCTGGCAGGGAAAAGATATACCTGTATAAGTTGGGCCAGGCTGGATAGACTGAGTTTGGGAGGTGCCGCTATGGTGATCCGATTTTTCTGGACCCGGGCTGCGTCTGTCTGGATTGCGGTCCTCTATATGGTTCTGGGCCTGCTGCTGCTCCTGTTTCCAGACGCCAGCGGGCGATTTTTTATCCGGGCCCTGGCCGCCGGCGCCGTACTGTATGGCGTTGTCCACCTGTGGCGCTACGGCCAGAGCCGACGGACAGCGGAGGACTCGCCGGGAGATCTTTTCCTGGGTGTTCTTCCCCTGGCCTTTGCCGCCTTTGCCCTGCTGCGCCCCCTGACCATTCTGTCCTTTCTGCCCCTCACCCTGGGGCTTTTGCTCCTGGTCGACGGCATCGGGAAGGCGCCTCTGGCAATACGGGCGGTACGGGGGCGGGGGGCCGACCGCTTTCCCCAGCTGATCGCCTGCCTGCTGCCCATAGTGCTGGGGGGACTGCTGGTGGCCGACCCCTTTCAGGGTGCCCGGGCCGTCATCATGGTCTTTGGCTTCGCCTTGCTGGCCGACGGGGCCAGCGACCTGGCCACAGCCATCCTGGCCCGGCGGTCAGGGGGCAGCGGCGGATAGAGAAGGGAGAGGTACACCTTGCTGTTTCTGTTGTCTGTGCTGCTGATGATCGCACTGGCCCTGACCTGGAAAATTCGGCCGGCATCCACCGCCCTATCCCTCCAGGGTGTTCCCCGAAAGGAGGGACTTCCGCCCGCCGGCAGCCTATGACCTGTTCTGGACCTTCCTGGCAGGAGGCTTTCTGGGGGAGCGCATCGAGGTGGTCTATATCTGGAGCGCCACCGGGGAGGTCATGAGCCGCAGCAGCCTCCTCTACGGCCCCTTCAGTCTGGTGTGGGGGCTGGGCGCCGCCCTGGTAACGTGGTTCCTCTGGCCCTTCCGGCACCGGGGACCCTGGGTGCTGCTGGTGGCGGGCGGTGTGCTGGGAGGAGGATTTGAATATGTGGCCAGCGCGGTGGGGGAGGCCATGTACCACAAGATCTTTTGGGACTACTCCCACATGCCATTCCACCTGGGGGGAAGGACCAATCTGATTTTCGCGCTGCTGTGGGGCCTGGGGGCGGCGTTGTGGGTCCTCCGGGGGTTCCCGCTCCTGGCCCGCCTGACGGAGCGCCTGCCGCCCCGAGGCGGGCAAGCTGCCCTCAGGGTCCTTTCGCTGGTGCTGGCGGCGGATCTCCTCCTCTCTGCCGCCGCTCTGCTGCGGATGGAGGAGCGGGAGGCGGGACAGCCCGCCGCCGGGCCGGTGGCCCGGGCCATGGACCGCTGGTATCCCGATCCGGTCCTCCACAGCCGGTATCGAAATCTCATGGAGCCGCATTAAAATCGCAGAGCGCCCCGGACGGAAGTCCGGGGCGCTCTGGTATGTCCGTTCATTGGGCCTGGAGATAGGCCAGAATGTCGGCGGCGTTGGTATCGGGCTTGACCTTGGGCATCACCTTTTCAATGACGCCATCCTCGTTGATGAGGTAGGTGGTGCGGACCACACCCATACTCACCTTGCCGTAGAGCTTCTTCTCCTGCCACACGCCGTAGGCCTGTAGGACCTCCAGTTCCGGGTCGGAGAGCAGGAGGAAGGGAAGGTCATATTTTTGGGCGAACCGCTGGTGGGAGGCGGCGGAGTCCTTGCTCACGCCGATGACCACCGCGCCCAGGGCCTGGAAGGCGGCGTAGCTGGCGGCAAAGGCGCAGGCCTGCCTGGTGCAGCCGGGGGTGTTGTCCTTGGGGTAGAAATAGAGAATGACCTTTTTCCCTCTGAAGTCGGAGAGAGTGACGGGGTTCCCATCCTTGTCAGGGAGGGTGAAGTCGGGGGCCTGGATACCGGGGTTCAGCATGGTGATCGCTCCTTTTCCTGTTTGTTACAGGGCCATATCAATGGCCACTTTGATGACGCCGTCCCGGTGGCCCTCAAAGAGGTCGTAGGCGGCGTCCATTTCCCGGAGGGGATAGGTGTGGGTAATGAGGGGGGTGGTGTCCAGTTTGCCCTGGGCAATGAGGTCCAGGGTCCTGGCACAGTGGCAGCCGTCCACCCCGCCGGTTTTGAAGGTGAGATTTTTGCCGTACATATCGGGGAGAGGGAGGACCTGAGGGCCGTCGTACAGGGCCACCACGGTCACGACCGCGTTGGGCCGGGCGCACTGCCAGGCCAGGCGGAAGGTCTCCTCCGTACCCGCCGCCTCAACCACGGCGTCGGCGCCGCCGTGGTCGCTGTGGGATAGAACAAAGGGGAGCGCCTCTTCCGGGCTCACTGTCAGGACCTGGGGATAGTGAGCCTCCACAAAGGCCCGGCGCAGGGGGTCCCGCTCGCAGACGATGACCTGTTTGGGGCGGCGGAGCAGCAGGCATTGGAGGGTGCACACCCCGGTGGGGCCGGCGCCGATAAGGAGCACGGTGTCCCCGGCATCCACAGGGGTGATGTCGGCGGCCCAGTAGCCGGTGGCCAGGATGTCCCCCACAAAAAGAGCTTGGCGGTCGCTCACCCCGTCGGGGATGGGGGTCAGACCCTGATCGGCCAGAGGGACCCGGACATAGGGGGCCTGTCCGCCGTCGATGCGGCAGCCCAGAGCCCAGCCTCCGCTGGGGTGTGTGCAGTTGTTGACCCAACCCCGGCGGCAGAAGAAGCACTCGCCGCAGAAGGTCTCCACATTCACCGCCACCCGGGTTCCGGGTTTAACCTGGGTGACGGCGGTCCCCACCGCCTCCACCACGCCCACCATCTCGTGGCCCAGGGTGATACCGGGCACCGCCCGGGGCACCGAGCCGTGCTTGATATGGAGGTCGCTGGTGCAGATGCTGGAGAGAGTCACCTGGACGATGGCGTCCCGGTCCTCCAGCAGCACCGGTTTGGGCTTTTCCAACAGCCGGAGATCTCCCCGGCCCACGTAGGTATAGGCCAGCATGCAGGCCACTTCCTTTCTCGGTTACTCCCCCAGGCCGGTGGCCAGCAGGGGAATGGCGTTGATGACGGGCTCCTCGTAGGGGTGGACCTTTTTGACGGCGGAGATGGTCCGGGACAGGTCGTCAGTCCGGCAGGTGACCTCCACCTTCAGCTCCGGCGACGTGCACAGCTCCCCCACCCTCCCCAGGTAGGGGGAGGTGCCGGGGAGGGGCCGCCAGCAGCTGGTGACCGGGGCGTAGGAGAGGCAGCCGTCGTAGGCGCCGATGTGTCCGGCGTCCACCGACAGGAGGGCGGCGCGGACAGCCTCCAGGTGGCTCTCCGGGACAAAGATCTCCAGTTTGCAGTATGCACTGAGCATGCTCACACCTCCTCACCCATTGCCGGCGAAAACAGTCCTGGCTTCCCCCACCGGCTCACCGGGCTCGCAGCTCCCAGAAGGCCACGGCGCTGGCCGCCGCCACATTGAGGGAGTCCACCTGGTGGGACATGGGGATACGTACGGTATAGTCGCACCCGGCGATGGTGCGGGGGGAGAGGCCGTCCCCCTCGGTGCCCAGCACGATGGCCAGCCGCGCCACCTCCCGAAGCCGGGGGTCCTCGATGGAGAGGGCGGTTGGGCTCAGCGCCATGGCGGCGGTGGAGAAGCCCAGGGTGGCCAGACGCTCCAGCCCAGGGTGGGGCCAGTCCTCCGCCCGGCTGCCGATGACCGTCCAGGGAATCTGAAAGACGGTTCCCATGCTCACCCGCACCGCACGGCGGTGGAGAGGGTCACAGCAGGTGGGGGTCACCAGCACAGCATCCATATGGAGGGCGGCGGCGGAACGGAAGACGGCGCCCACGTTGGTGGGGTCCACAATGCCCTCCAGCACGGCCACCCGTCGGGCGCCGGCGCACACCGCCTCCACCTCGGGCAGGGGGGGCCGGTGCATGGCGCACAGGATACCACGGGTCAGACGGTAGCCGGTGAGGGACTCCAGCAGGTCGCTCTCTCCGGTGTAGACCGGGACCTCGCCGCACCGGGAGATGAGGTCCCGGCCCTGCCCCCGGAGGTGCCGCTCCTCCATCAGAAGGGAGACGGGCACATAGCCGGCGTCCAGGGCGTGGCCGATGACCTTGGGGCTCTCGGCGATAAAGAGCCCCTCCTCCGGGCGGCGTTTGTTCCGCAGCTGGTGCTCGGTGAGCCGGGCATAGGGGGAGAGACCGGGGTGGGTCAGATCGGTGACGGGGACGATGGTTGCCATGGGTGCTCCCTTCCGGTCCGCGCCGGCGGACCGCTCCAGAGTGCTCCGCTCTCCGGCGGGGCCTATATCAGCATTATAGTCGTCCACGGCCGGGATGGCAAGGGGCCCCGGCTTGACAGGGACTGCCAGCAGACTATAATAGAAGAAAATGGGGCCCCAATCCGGCGGGAGGCGGGTCGGCCATCAAAAGGGCCAGGGAGGACAGGATGGGATACCAACGGTACATTGCCTTTGATGTGGAGACGCCCAACCACGCCAATGACCGCATGAGCGCCATCGGCGTGGCGGTGGTGGAGGATGGGGGTGTGGCGGAGACTTATGACCTGCTGGTCGACCCTCAGGTGCCCTTTGACCCCTTTAACGTGGCCCTCACCGGCATTACCCCCGCCCTGGTGGCCGGAAAGCCCACCTTCCCGGAGGTGTGGGAGGTACTTCGGCCCGTGTTTGAGAGCGGACTGCTGGTGGCCCACAACGCCCAGTTCGATATGTCAGTGCTGGCCAAATGCCTGCGTGCCTATGGGCTCTTCTGGCGGGAGCGGGTGGACTACGCCTGCACCTGCCAGATGAGCCGGCGGTTGCTGCCCCAGCTGCCCAATCACCGGCTGGACACCCTGTGCCGCAGCCTGGGGCTGTCGCTGGACCACCACCGGGCAGGCAGCGACAGCGAGGCCTGTGGGCGTATTCTGCTCCACCATCTGGCTGCCGGCGCGTCGGTGACCCCCTTTCTCCGTACCTATGATCTGATGGGGGCACGTACGGTGCGGGCGGGCCGTTGAGAGGCGGGAAAGGGACAAAATGCCGCTCCTGTTCCAACCTGGCTTGGGCTGGAAAAGGAGCGGCATATTTCATGCGCTGCCCCGGCGTTGGGGTCGCAATCCTGTCGGAGCGGTTCACAAAGGCGGAGAAGGGGGCCATCTGCCCGACACTTCAGTCCCGGAAGGGGTCCTCCGGGCACTGGTATCGGGGCTTGTCCCGGCTGATCTTCCCGTATTCAATGGCTGAGGTGGGACAGCCGCAGATGCAGGCCATGCAGTGGGTACACCGTCCGCCCCAGACGGGCCTGCCCTGCTCCAGGCGGATGTTGCCCAAAGGGCAATCCCGCTCACATTTGCCGCAGGAGATGCAGGCATTGGAGACGGCAAAGGGGCCGGCCTTGACCTGAAAACGGTAGAAAAGGTCATTGACTATCCCCGATTTCAGACCGTCAAGAAGGCTTACCCGTCCCTCCGGGAAGTCCGCTCCCGCCCGAATGCAGGCGGCTGCCCGCTCCAGAGTGGGACGGGCGGCGGCCAGGATGGGGAGGGCCTCCTCTCGCTCCGGGGCAGAGAACATGGCAATATAATTTTCCGGCATGACCACCGGGAGGGTCCCCCGGCAGCGCAGGCCCAGCCGGGCGGAGAGGGCGTGGTTGTACCGGGCGGCGGCGCCGATGTCCGCGCCGCAGGTCATGACGAAGTAGGCATCCCGGGCGCCGGAGAGGCGGCTGGCGCGGAGAAATTCGGCAAACACCCGGGGCAGACGCCAGCTGTAGGTGGGCGCCACAAACACCCAGGGGGTCTGGGAGGTGAACTCCCCCGCAATGCCGTTTCGGATAAAGGAAAATGTGTCCGTACAGGAGTCGTCCAGGGCAGATGAGAGCCATTTGGCGCAGGCGCGGCTGTTGCCCGTGCCGGTGAAGTAAAGGATCATGCCTCGTCCCTCCTCAAAAGGCCAGCCGCTCTGGCGGGATCTTGTCCTCTTCGGTCACGGGGCGGATGGGGCGACAGGGCACCCCCGCGGCCACCACCCCCGCCGGGATGTCCCGGGTGACCACGCTGCCCGCGCCGATGACAGAGCCCTTGCCAATGGTAACGCCGCCGCAGACCACGGCGTTGGCGCCGATCCACACATCCTCCTCCAAAGTAATGGGCCTGGAGGTGCTGATGCCCGATGAGCGCTGTGCGGGGTCGATGGAGTGCCCGGCGCAGCTCAGGCACACCCCCGGCGCCAGAAAGGCCCCTGCCCCGATGTGGACGGGAGAGGTATCCAGGATTACACAGTTATAATTGATGACGGCCAGGCCGTGGGTGTGGATGTTGAAGCCGAAGTCACAGCGGAAGGAGGGTTCAATGAAGGTCAGTGGGTGGCAGGTGCCGAAGAGCTCCCTCAGGATCTCCTGACGTCGGTGAGCGGCGTCTGGTGGGGACTGGTTGTATTCCCAGCACAGCCGTCTGGCCTTGCTCTTCAGCTCCGGCGGGAGGTTCCGGTTTTGGCCCATGTGGCCGGTCGGGTCTTTTAGGATCTCCATATATTCCATGGATGCTGCTCCTTTTTGGTGGTGTCTGGCAAGAGGGGATGCCTCCATTGCCGCTTGGATCTCAGGATACCACAAACGGGCGCCGGGTGCAAACCAGCCCGCATAATACGGGATGCGTTATATGTCCTCACTCTGCCTGGGCGCGATCTGGGAGCATCCCACCCGCTTGAGCAGGGTCTTATCATGGTGAATGATATAGTCAAAGGTATCCCGCAGGGACAGAAACAGGCGGGGCTGGACATGATAGGTCTGACACCGAGGATTTGTGATCAGGTTGATGTGTTCCAGCTGGACTGGCCGCAGACACATGTGGATACGCCATTTTCCGGCCGCGGTCCGCAGGATAAAGTACCTCTCATCGTGCTGGAAGAGGAGACGGTGCTCAGAGCACCATTGGGCCAGGGTTTCGCAGCACTCACCGGGGCGTACTTGGCTGGTGATAGGGATGGAGTATGGGATGTCCTGCTTTGCGGTTGGCTTGCACAGACGGCAGGGAGAATAGCCGGCCTGAACGGCATCCCGGTACCGGGGGAAGCCCCTGAACTGGCTGAGTCCCGCAATCTTGGGGCAGCTCTTCACATGGAAGGTCTGATAGCCTGCCCCCGCCCAGAAGGCCAGGCCGGGATGCGTCAGCTGAAGGGCCCTGTCGCGCTGTGACGCGGTCAGCCCCTTTTGACTCCAAATGTCATCCTGATCCTGCTTTGCCTGGTAAAACCGCTTTAGGGCGTCCGCCACTTCAGCTGGCGAGACAGGGCTTGTGCTTTTCGGAGCCTCTAGGTATGGGGTGTGGGGGTGAGGGCGGCAGAGCTTGCAGGGCCGCCGGGAGCGGGCACAGGTGTCATAGTGAAAGGTGTACCGGATCTCCCGGATCATCAGCACATGGGGGCAGCTTTTGGTGTGAAATACACGGGAGTTACCGGAATAGAGGAAGGGATAATCAGCGCGAGAGATCCACTCGGCATTTCGTTTGCGCAGAGCCTCAAAATATTCCCTTCGGCAGCAGATGCAGGCCTGATAGCCTCTTCGGATGGGGACCCGAAAGGAGGTATATCCCGGCAGATACCGAGCTTCCGGCAGACAGTCGCAATCCGAGCGGTGGAGCAGTCTGGTCTCCGGGTCATAGAGCAGCCGGAACGTGGGGGAACCCCTTTGCGCGGGAGTATCCTTGCTCCATTGCTCCGGGGGAGTATACAGTCTGCTCTGCGGGAATCCGATCCCCTTCAAAAGGGCCTGCATGGTGAGTATATTACTCAGAGCGTCATCGGCTGCCTGCGGGACCTGAATGCCATGGGCCATACAGAGCTTCTGGGGCGTTCCCACGGAGCAGGGCTGTTGGAACAGCCAGCCGAACAGATATTCGCTCAGAAAAATGGACTTGTCGGCTTTGGAACTGGCATAATCCGCATGGGAAAGCCGGAAATAGACCCGCTTGGACACTCTTGTCCACCAGCAGAGGATGTCGTCAGGCACAAGCCACGCCTGAAAAGCGTGCAATACCTCTGTTGTTTCGCCGGATGGCGGGGCATCCGTCTCCCAGCAACAAGAAGGATGCAAATCATCCTCTTGCTGTATGGGACAGTCCTTCGACCCGATTGCGGCAGAGAAGGTGTCCACCGTGTCCCAGTCCTCATTGACCCGTATGGCAGCCAACTGAATGGGACAGTTGGGGTTCTCCAAAGTCGAGACCAACTTAATATCTGTTAGAACATACACCGCAGTCACCCTCCCGGCCCGTATTTCTCCTGGTACCGGGATTAGAATAACACATACATAGTCCAATAAAATGGACTATGTATGTGTTGGAGCCAGAAGACAGGAGGGGATGGAGCTTCCCAACGCTCAGGGCAGCTTGTCGTATGCCTCGTCGGTGACGGCCTCCAGCCACTCGTTGGAGCAGCCCTCGCCGGGGACCTCGATGGCCAGATGGGAGAACCAGCTGTCTGGGGCGGCGCCGTGCCAGTGCTTCACCTCCGGCGGGATGTTGACCACATCCCCCGGACGCAGGGTCCGGGGCGCCTTGCCCCACTCCTGGTAGTAGCCCTGGCCGGCCAAACAGAGCAGTATCTGCCCGCCGCCCTTGACGGCGTGGTGGATATGCCAGTTGTTGCGGCAGCCAGGCTCGAAGGTCACGTTGTACACCCCCACCTGGCTGGTGGAGAGGGGAGACAGGTAGCTCCTACCCACAAAATATTGGGCAAAGCCGTCGTTGGGGGCGCCGATGGGGAAGACCATCTCTTTTTGGTGCCGGGCCTTGGCATCCCCACCGGCCTCCTCGTTCCAGACCTCCTTGGCCATGCGGAAGGCCGCCCAGGCCTTGGGCCAGCCAGCGTAAAAGGCCGCATGGGTCAGGATCTCCGCGATCTCCTGCCGGGTGATGCCGTTGTGTTTGGCGGTGGTCAGATGGTACTGGAAGGAGCTGTCCACCAGCCCCTGGGCCATGAGGGCTACCACTGTAACCAAGGACCGGTCCCGCAGGGAGAGCTTGTCCTCCCGGCTCCAGACCTGGCCAAACAGAACATCATCATTCAATTCCGCGAATTGGGGGGCGAATTCGCCCAGAGCGTCTCTGCCCGCCGTCTGTTTCACAGCCATACTGAATACCTCCTATTCCAGAGAAAATGTAATGGAAACCGTTCCATCCCCCAGCTTTTCCCTCAGGTCAGTGGGGTCATCGATTCTGGCAAGCCTGGTAAAATTCCAGGAGTTGGTGCCGTAGTAAATGGTGATCTGATCGCCCTGATAGAGGATCACATCGCCAGGCTCAGTGGTGATCTGCTGGTCGCTGCGGGGGAGGGTTGTCCCCAGCGGGCCCACCTTTTCAAAGCCGCCATAGTCCGACATCTGGACGGTCACCGGTCCCTGGGAGAGCAGCTCTTTGAATGCCTCCGCAGAGGGGTTGTCCTCAAAGGTGGCCAGCAGCTCATAGTCTCCGAAGGTGATTTTCAAAGTGGAGCCATCCCCATCGGATTCCAGCTGTGTGGATGGCTGCTGGGCCGGTTCCTGTTCGGAAACCGCAGCCTGAGGAGGAGGTGTGCCAGGGGAGGCCGGTGCCTCGCCGGTCCCGCAGGCGGAGAGCCCCAGGATGGCGAGGAGCATATAGATCAGACGCACAAAAATCCCCCTTTCGTTGGATTTCTTACTTCAGGTAGGTCCGGAGGAACCCTTCGATCTGATCAAAGGGAATGATGTCCTTCCGGTCATAGAGATCAGTGTGGACCGCGCCGGGGAGGATGAGCAGCTCCTTGTTGTCGGTGTAGGGGCTGTCCTTCACCATAGCGGCATAGGCATCCCGGCTGAAGTAGCAGGAGTGGGCCTTTTCCCCGTGGATCATCAGCACGGCACTGCGGATCTCATTGCTGTAGTGCAGAATGGGCATGTTGAGGAAGGATAGGGAGGAGGTCACATTCCAGCCGTCGTTGGAGTTGAGGGATCGCTCGGTGTAGCCCCGCTCCGTCTTGTAGTAGTCGTAGTAATCCTTGACAAAAAAGGGAGCGTCCTGGGGCAGTGGGTCCGCCACGCCGCCCGCCCGGGCATAGGTCCCGTTTCTATAGTCCTCCGTCCTCTGGGCGTTGAGGGCTTTTTTTGTCTCATACCGGGCGTCAGCGCTGTCGGCGGCGTCAAAGTAGCCGTTGGCATTTACCCGGGTCATGTCGTACATGGTGGAGGTGACAGTGGCCTTGATCCGGGTATCCATGGCGGCGGCGTTGAGGGCCATACCGCCAAAGCCGCAGATGCCCAGGATGCCGATCTTCTCCGGGTCCACAAAGTCGCGGGTGGAGAGAAAGTCCACCGCGGCGGAAAAATCCTCGGTGTTGATGTCGGGGGAGGCCACATTCCGCGCCTCACCGCCGCTCTCACCGATGAAGGAGGGGTCAAATGCCAGGGCGGCAAAGCCCCGGCTGGCCAGCTCCTCGGCATACAGCCCGGAGCACTGCTCCTTCACGGCGCCGAAGGGGCCGGATACGGCCACCGCGGACAGCCGGCCGGTTGCCCCTCTGGGCAGGTACAGGTCGCCCGCCAGTGCAATGCCATAGCGATTGTGAAAACGCACTTTTTCTCTGGTAACGGTGTCCCGAAGGGGGAAAGAGTATCCGTCATATCTGGAGCGCATGGTCGATTCCTCCTTAAATCTTTTTTCCCATCTCATAGGCCGCTGTCAGCTTTTCGGTCAGCCGGGCCATCTCCCCGGGATCGTTGGCGCCGCCGCCCCGGACCACACCGGCAAGGCGGGCCTTTTCAAAGCAGGAGATCCACCCCATCAGGCCGTTGATCGGCCCATCAGAGGCGCTGTCCCCCTCAGCGGAGGCGGTGAGAAGGTAGACATCCCGGAACTGATAATCGGCGGAGTAGAGGGGATTGGCCCGGTCCAGCAGGGTCTTCATCTGGCCGGACAGCTCATAGTAGTACACCGGTGTGGCGAAGCAGAGGACCTCCGCTGCCCCCATTTTCTCCACAATGTCGTTGGCATCGTCCCGGATCACGCACCGGGGCGCCTTCAGACAGGCCATACAGCCGTTGCAGAAGCGCAGGTCCTTGCCATGCAGGGAGATGAGCTCCACCTGATGGCCGGCCTCCCGGGCGCCCTGGGCAAACTGCTGTGCCAGCAGGTCGGAATTGCTGCCCAGGCGCAGGCTGGTGGAGAGGATCAAGACCTTTTTACTCATTGCAGCTCCTCCTCACCCAAGTGTCGGATGATCTTTGCGGGCACACCGCCCACAATGGTGTTCTCCGGGACATCCTTCGCCACCACGGCCCCCGCCGCCACGATGGCTCCGTCGCCGATGGTCACGCCCGGCAGAACGGTGGCATTGGCGCCGATCCACACATGCTTCCCAATGTGGATGGGGGCGGGGATCATGCTGCTGCGGTCCATTGGGGGTCTGGCGTGGTTGAGGGTGGCCAGGACCACGTTGTGGCCGATGAGGGCGCCGTCTCCGATAAAAATGCCGCCCTGGTCCTGGAACTTGCAGCCCATGTTGATGAATACATTTTTTCCAATGGTGATGTTTTTTCCACAGTCGGTGTAAAAGGGCGGGAATAGTCCAAAGCCCTCGTCCACAGGCTTTCCAATCAGCTGAGAGAAGAGGGCGCGCAGCTCCTCCGGCTCATGATAGCTGCTATTGAGCTCTGCGGTAAGCTTCAAAGCCTGCTGACTGACGCCGTGCATGAACAGGTGGGCCTCGCCGCCCCCCCGTACCGGCTTTCCGCTGTTGAGGTGGTCCAAAAATGCCTCTAAATCCATCTTTGCACTCCCGATACACATAAATTTGCAATGCCATTGTAGCACGAGGAAAGCCTGATAACAAATACCTATATAGAATAGCTTACTATGCTTGAAACCTATATCTATCCTGTGCTATGATCAGAGCAGAGGGGGTGTGCCGGATGGAATTGCGTGTGCTGCAATACTTCCTGGCGGTGGCGAAGGAGCAGAATATCTCGGCGGCGGCCCAGTCTCTCCACCTCACCCAGCCCACCCTATCCAGACAGCTCAGGGAGCTGGAGGAGGAGCTGGGCAAGCAGCTGATGGTCCGGGGCAGCCGGAAGATCACCCTCACCGAGGAGGGGATGCTGCTGCGAAAGCGGGCGGAGGAAATTCTGGAGCTGGTGGACCGGACAGAGAAAGAGGTTATGCGGTCCATCGATGCCGTCAGCGGGGACATCTACATCGGCACCGGGGAGACCGACGGTGTGCGGCAGATCGCCAGGACCGCAAACCAGCTCCAGGAGCGCTGTCCCGGGGTCCGTTTTCATATCGTCAGCGGGGACGCCGTGGACGTATGTGAGCGCCTGGACAAGGGACTGCTGGATTTTGGTGTCCTTCTGGGCGACATCGACAAAACCAAATACCACTACATGGAGCTGCCCATGCGGGATGTCTGGGGGGTCCTGATGCGGCGGGACAGTCCGCTGGCCGCCCAGGATGCCGTCTCCCCCAGGGACCTGTGGGACAAGCCGTTGATCCTCTCCCGGCAGATGGACAACAAGAGCGGCCTGTACCGCTGGCTGCGGAAGGAGCCGGCAGAGCTCCAGACCGTCGCAACCTATAACCTGATCTATAACGCCTCCCTGATGGTGGACGAGGGGATGGGCTATGCCTTTACGCTGGACAAGCTGGTCAACACCAGGGGCAGCGACCTCTGCTTTCGGCCCCTGAGGCCCAGGCTGGAGCTGGGGATGTACCTGGTGTGGAAAAAATCCCAGATATTTTCCAAGGCGGCAGAGCTGTTCCTCAACGGCCTGCAGGAGCATCTGGCGGTGGATCAGGGGGATGGGGAGGGGTGAACCTTCTGGCCGCAACGCAAAAGGGCGGCACCCTTGTGTAAGGATGCCGCCCTCTGTCTGAGGAAACAGCGGGAAAGGGAGACGGGCAGTGAGTGGGTACAGACCTTTGGCATAGGGAGCTTTGGTTCTGGAGGGACAAGGCAGGAGCGTTATCCACAATTCTATTCTGACTGTGTATGGTTCAGGCAGGCATGCGCAAACCGGCGGCTCAGCGTCCGGATCTCCTCGTATTTTGCGGTAGTCTCGGCCCATTCCCGGGGAATCGCCTCCGCGCCGTACCAGAGGCCGGCAAGTCCCCCGGCCACCTCGGCGGTGGTATCTGTGTCCTCTCCGAGGTTGACGGCCTTCAATACGCACGCTGCGTAGTCCGAGGTAGTGAGCAGGCACCACAGGGCGGCCTGCAGTGTGTGGAGGACATATCCGGTGCTGTAGACCTGAGATTCCTTCCAGGACATGATGTCTGTGAGCGATGTGAATTCGGGGTACACGCCGGAGAACTCCGCTGCCTTGCGGTAGTATGCGAGGGCGGAGCTCACCCCGTTTTTCACGGCGGTATGGAGTTCTTCGCCGGTACACAGCTGAAAGATCACGGAGCTGTATATGCCGCAGGCCATCTGGCAACGTGGATGGGCATGGGTACAGATGGATGCGCTGTGGATAAGTGCGGCGGCCCTGGCGTCCAGAGCGGTATTCCCGTATCGTCCCACGATATAGAGCGATGTGGGGACGATCCGCATCAGAGAGCCGTTTCCGCAGGTGTTTTCCCCCCGTTCACCGCACTCCAATGGGGGCACGCCTTTGACAAACTGGAAGATGGCGTGTTTGGTCGTGCCGCCCACGTCGAATACCTGACCATGGGCGGTGTTGGAGCCATTCCATAACCAGTCAGCAAAGCGCCTCATCTGATCGTGATAGTCGATGCCAGCTTCTATGATGGAGTCCATGGTACAAAGGGTCATGCTGGTGTCATCGGACCACGTTCCAGCGCGCTGACCATGGGCTCCCCCGGACCGCATACCGCACACTGGATCTCTGCGCAGCGCGCTCCGGGTCATAAACTCGGCCGGCACGCCCAGCGCGTCTCCAACTGTGAGCCCCAGAATGGCGCCCTCCACAAATTGAGAAAAGCGGTTTTGTGCTTCCGGCATGTTGGGACAGCTCCTTTCTGTACACTGTGTTCTGAGGTCTGCCGCTCTGTTCTCCATGGACCAGGTCCTGTTGGGCTATGGAGATGGGACCGGCGGCGAGGGGGGCGTCTTCGCCGGGAGATTCCCGGCAGTCCTAACGGCGCAAAAGGGTCGTACCAGGGGGAAATACTGCATATTGCAAGGAGAGATTCTATGGAAGTCCGTATTACAGACTTATTTGATCTGGGAAAGATCGTCGACAGCGGCCAGTGTTTCCGGGCTGCTCTGCTTCCGGAGGGGGACTATCGGTTTATCACCGGAGGACAGGTGCTGTACATACAAAAACGCGCGGAGGAGACCTACCGGGTGAGCTGTGACCGGGAGTCCTGGGAGCGCGTCTGGGTCCCTTATTTTGAT
This sequence comes from Candidatus Intestinimonas merdavium, assembly GCA_019115785.1. Lineage (GTDB taxonomy): Bacteria > Bacillota > Clostridia > Oscillospirales > Oscillospiraceae > Intestinimonas > Intestinimonas merdavium. The sequence continues at coordinate 59,798 of DXCX01000033.1, forward strand.
CTGAACCGGAGCTACCGCGACATCAGCGGACAGATCCCGGAGAAGGATACCTTTCTGCGTCTGGCCGCCCAGGCGGGGGCGGGGATTCGCATCCTCCGACAGGACCCCTGGGAAACGCTGGTCACCTTTATTCTCTCTCAGCGCAAGAGTATTCCGGCCATCCGGGCCATGGTGGAGCTGCTCAGCCAGCGGTATGGGACGGCGCTTGAGACACCCCACGGGACGCTGTACACATTTCCCACGGCCCAGCAGCTGGAGCGGGCGGGGCTGGAGGACTATATCGCCTGCAAGGCGGGATACCGGGCGCCTTATCTCTGTGACGCGGTCTGTCAGGTCCTCTCCGGCAGGTTGGATCTGGAGCGCATCGCCGCTCTCCCGGACGGAGCGCTGATCGACGCCCTGGAAGGAGTGCGGGGGGTGGGGGTGAAGGTGGCCAACTGTGTGGCCCTGTTCGCCTATGGCCGGACCGCCTGCGCCCCGGTAGACACCTGGATCAAAAAAATCATCCAGCGGGAGTATCGTGGCCGGGACCCCTTTGGACGGTACGGCGCCGCCGCCGGAATCATGCAGCAGTACTTCTTTTACTACGCCCAGAGCCACAAGGAGGAGACGGCATAGTACGCATAAAAAGGGATGGTTCGGCGCACTCAGGCGCCATTCATGTGGGCAGCTCAGATAAGGATGCCCTCGCAGTGGTCGATCTCGTGCTGGATGATCTGGGCTGTTAGGCCGGTAAAGACCCTGGAACAGGACAGGAACCCCTCGTCCTGATAGCGCACCTCAATGATTTTCCAGCGCTTGGCCGGTCGGAAACCGGGGAGGGAGAGGCATTCCTCCTCCGCTTCATAGGGCTCGGACTTCTTGATGATCTCCGGGTTGAACATGACCATATAGCTGCCCTCGTTGTTAAAGACGATGATCCGCTTGTTGACGCCGATCATGTTGGCCGCCATACCCCAACAGTCCTCCTGGTGATGGGTCAGGGTTTCCAGCAGATCCGCCGCCACGGGAAGGTCATCCGGTGTGGCGGGTTCCGCCTTCTGAGCCAGAAAGATTTCGTCTTCACAGATCTCACGAATCATGGTTGGCCCTCCTTACATTGTGAAATGGACGACGCTGTGCGTATTTCCCTGGCGTGGAGACCCGGCCCAGCGGGGCGGCTCCTCTCCTTGATGGTGCCACTGCGCTGTCCCCTGTTGTTTATATTTTACAACCTACTTTTTTCTCCGTCAATTTGAATCGCTTCCCGTTACGAGGACAAAATCTGTCCGCCTCAATATCCGTATTGCGCTTGGAATACCTTCAGGAAACACAGGGAGGTACACAGAGACAGCAGCTCGGCCGCGGCCAGCGACCACCAAATGCCCTCCATGCCCAACAGAAGCGGCAGCAGAAACACCGCCGCAACCTGGAATACCAGGGTGCGCAGGAAGGATACCGCCGCCGAGACCGGCCCGTTGTTGAGGGAGGTAAAAAAGGAGGAGGTGTAGATGGTAAAGCCGAAGAATAAAAAGGAGATGGAATAAATCAGAAAGGCGTGGGCCGTCAGCGCAAACAGAGCCCGGTCATATCCAACGAACAAAGTGGCCAAAGGCTTCGCAAGCAGCAGGGCCAGGGCAAACATCGTCCCGGAGAAGACCGCTACGGTGGCAAAGCACTTGCGCTTCATATTCCGCAGCTCTGTCCGATTCCCGGCTCCATAATGATAGCTGACCACTGGCGCCACCCCCACGGAGAATCCAATAAAAATGGCGTTGAACACCATGCTCAGATACATCAGCACCCCGTAAGCCGCAACGCCATTTTCCCCAATGTATCGCAGCAGCTGGATGTTATAAAGCATGCCCACGATGGAGGTGGCAATGTTGCTGAGCATCTCCGAGGAGCCGTTGAGGCATACCTGAAGCAGCGCTCTCCCGTCAAAGTCCGCCCTGCCCAGACGGAGCAGGCTGCCGTTTTCCCGGGCGAAGTAGATCAACGGTAAGATCCCGCCCACGCACTGCCCGATGGCGGTGGCCGCCGCCGCGCCCTCCAGGCCCCAGGAGAGGACTGCTACAAACAAGGCATCCAGCACGGCGTTGGTCAGCCCAGCCGCCACCGTGATCGCCAGTCCCAGGCTGGGCTTGTTGGCGGTGGCGAAGAGGCATTGAAACTCAAATTGCAGAATATAGGCGGTGGTGGCCAGCAGGACCACCCGGCCGTACTGAACGCAGTTTTCCAGCAGCTCACCGTCGGCGCCTAAAAAACAGGCCACTGGGCGCAGAAGCAAAAGTCCCAGTACTGTCAATACTACGCCGAAGACGGCAGACAGATACACCACCATGGAGAAGATCCGGTTGGCCTTCTCCGGGCAATGTTCCCCCATGGTCTTGGCGATGAGGGCTCCGCCGCCGGTACCCATCATAAAGCCGATGGAGCCTATGACCATGAGAAAAGGCATGATGAGATTGACCGCCGCGAAAGGGGTTTTGCCTACAAAGTTGGAGACGAAGAAACCATCCACCACGCTGTAAACGCTGGTGACCACCAGCATCACCATAGAGGGAAGGGTCAGCCGGAGCAGTTTACGGTAGGTGAAGTGATCGGATAGTTGGATGCTCATGTTGTCCTCCCAAGAAATACCTCATAAAGCCCTTTTCCCGTGGGGGCAAGGGGCTTGATCTCCCGCAGGATGATGTTGACGGCCAGATGCTGATCGCTTCGGCTGTCCATATAGTCCGTATTGCGGACTATATGGGGAAAAATTTCTCCCACATTGCTGTGGGAGTTGGGGGTCAGCCGTTCAATTCCTCACAGAAAGCGGCGGAAAACCGCTCCAGCAGACGGAAGAAGGTCTCCTTCTCCTCCGGGGAGAACTGCTGGATGCTGCGGCTCTCCGCACGGCTGATTTTTGGTAAAATCTGCGCGGCCAGTTCCCTCCCTCTGTCACTGAGGAGGATGGATTTGCGCCGCCTGTCCTCCGGCAGCTCCAGCATTTCTAAAAGTCCCTGTTTGTAAAAGGACATGACAATGGTGTTGATGGTCTGCTTGGGCAGCATAGTGAGGGCACAGAGCTCCTTTTGGGTACAAGGCTGGCGCTCCCAGATGAGCTGGAGCAGCGCCAAGGAGGAGTAGGTCATCCCACAGGATCGTGCGTACCGCTCATAGGCGCGATCCATTTTCTGAAATACCTCGTCAAATCGTTTTCCCAGATCCCTGTTATCCATCGCGGAGGCACCTCTCCCAATTAGTCCGTTACTCGTACTAATATAACAGCCTACAGCGGTGTTGTCAAGCATGGTATCGCCCTGCCAACAGGGAAAATGGCTGGAAAAGACAAAGAATATGCTTGTTGGACGGCGGTCTTCCAATGACGTGCGCAGCGGCAGACCAGTGCTCCGGCATAGATATTGAGGCCCAATTAGTTCCACGCCGATCCCCGCGGAGAGGTCTTGCCGGTAGGCAGAAGCGGGGGATGGGGCTGCCCGGTGACTATTTCAAAATCATAATTAGCAGCGGGAGACACTTTAGCGATGCGAATCGTTCATAAAGCCATGTCATGGAATGAGAACCCCATTCGTAACTCGCAGTTCGAGTTATAAATGGGGTTCTCCAATCTATGCCGTTCCGAAATGTTTATTTTTCATACTCACGCAGAAGATCAAGCAGTTTCGCGGCGTGTGCCGCTTCATCGTCCGCAAACTCGGAAAATAGTTTGGCAAGTTCCTTGTGATCCTTCTCGATTTCATGAGCATAGGCCTGATAGTCCCGCACAAGCTCGGTTGAATTTTGCCAGGCTCTGAGCACATGGTCGCGATTGGTAATGGTAAAGCCATTTTTTGTATCCATACAAATACCTCCTAACTTTGATCTCGCGTTAGCCTCTGTGTGATTAGCTGATGGTTCAAATCCTTGCCTCAGCTTTTCAGATTACCCGTTGCCGGATTGTCGATCAGCGCCCCGTCTTCGGTGAAGCGGGAGCCGTGACAGGGGCAATCCCAGGTGTGTTCGATAGGCCGCCTTTTCCTCAAAGCCGCAGTCCATATTCCGGCACAATTCCCGGTATGTCTGAAGGGCTGCCTCGTTGGCGGCAAGATATTGCTTTGCTTGCTCGACTCCAAACTTGGAAATCAGCTTGTCATAGATCAGCCCATGCTGGCTGGTAATCTTAGCGGTGGTGTTTTTCGTGATGCCGCTGCATACGGTTTTCGCTTCCACCAGCACATAAGGCACACCGGCACAGTGCAGCTGATAGGCGCACAGGACGCCTGCCATTCCGCCGCCGATAATCAGCACATCCGTGTTCCGGTCTCCGTCCAGAGCCGGAAAGTTCGGTTGCTCCCAAGTCTGCGCCCAAAGTGATTCCATATCCCTCTCCCCAATGATTGTTTTGATCATAGTGTGATCCAAAAGGAGAAAAGTATGTCCCGTCTTCTTTTACGCCCCATGATTTGGGACAAATTCATAGGTAGCATGGTCACTTTGCAGGTCAAATATTGTTTTTCCTCTTTTCCACAATCTCGCCCGCAAATGCACATTACAGCTTTCCCGAATGGTACTGGACATCTTTCCGCACTGCGGAGCACGAAGGGGATGACCTGTACGGGAGGGTGCTACTTCCAATTCCAGCAGAAGGCTGCCTTGAGACAGGCAAATATACTCCGGAGAAAATGATTTGATCGTAACACCCCTGTAAGTTGCCAAACGATACTCCCTGCCCTGGTACAAGATAGCGCAGATACATCCGCGGAATGAAACTCCGCAAAATGGAACATGAGCGATTGAAACCATGATAGAGCATGGCTTTGGAAAAGCGTTGCACTGCATCCACAGGTAGGAGCGTGGAAAGGAGGTTCCACGGTCTTTTTCGGCATAGCCCAAACCACCGTCGAAGCTGTGCAGATGTCCGTCCATTATGACACAGCCTTGGAGGGTGTGCGCCATGCTGAGAACGCCGTGCCGGCACTCCATGGGGAAAAAGCGGAATGGCCCCATAATATCGGAACAAAGTGGTGAAAGTGACCCATAGGCAATCTCGCCGCTGACACCAGGCAGCTCAATGTGGCAGCCCTGTCCCGAAAAACAACACTGATCTGCCCGTATCATATCGTCATGGATGGTCAGATTTGACACCTCAAATTGTTGGGCACCTTCTTGTGAGATCAGTTGGATAAAAGCGCCGCTCTCTGCCTGGCCTGGGATGAATGCCACCATGTCATCCCCCTTTTGATGCTTAAAATACCAGCCCTCAAAACCTTTTTGTCCCGACATACGCACGTCACAGCCTTCCTTTGAGGAATGGACTTAGTATGCCCGTATGAGCGGGATATAAGACAATGGTTATTTGCTTGTCAAGGAAACGCGGCTGCATCCTTATTTTTTGCTCCGCCAGTCCGGATCGGTCTCTGTGCTGGACGCGGTGGCGCGCTCCAGCTGCCAGACCACCTCACTGTAATAGCGCGCCGGCACCTGGCCCAGAGGGAGGATATTCTCCTCCTCGGGCGTATCGTAACAGAAATTTGCATATCCTACCACATCGGCCCGATAAAAGACGGCATCGAAAACGGTGACATCGTTGTAATCTCCCCCTACGAAACTGCCGGAGAAGCTCAGTACCACCCCAATTCCCGCAGACGGATCCTCCCGGTAGAAGGTGTAAAAACTGCCGCCGTCCACCACGCTTCCCCGGTACCAGCCCATGTTCTGGAGCTTACCCATAAGGGTCAGGGCGTTGAGCACACGGCCGGCCACCGTCTCCAGAGAGGTGTCCTGGGCCTGCTCTGCTGGGAGGCGGTAGGTGGGCCTGGAAAGCTGGTCGATGCTCTGGGTGATCTCATAGTCCTCCAGCTGCTGTTTCCAGGCCGCCAGGGTGTCCGAATCCAGCTCAATGGGGTGGACCAGGCCGATGCTGGCCCCGTCGGGGAAGGTATACTCCTCCTCATCCGCCGTGTTGAAGCTGCCGTCCTCCATATAGCGGAAGGTCTCCTTCAGTTTGCCGTTTTCATAGACGCCCCAGATGAGGCTGATGGCGAACTGGTGCATCACCGGATTTTCCACAAACAGCTTCCGCCATGCCTCGCTATCCCAACAACGCTGGGTGGAGAGGGCCATCTCCAGCCGGGCACGCTGGGTGGTAATGGTGGTCTTGATCTGCTTTTTCAGGGTCTTGTAGGCCTCATAAGCAGCGGGGGCCTTCTCGGAGTCGTCGGTCTTGCCGGGAGAAGGTATGGATTTTACCGTTTTGCCCCCTTCCGTGGTCACCGTCAGCTCCAGAGAGGGGGTCAGGCGGACGGTGAATTTCCGGGAACCGTAGTCAAACACCCGGGTGCCGTCCGGGGCAAAGTCCAGGGTGGGCACGATCCGGTCGGCCAGTTCCTCCGCCGTGATACCCAGTTCCTGGGCGGCGCGCTCCAGCGCGGCGGCGGCCGCCGCCTTTACCTGACGGAACTTGAACTTTCGGGAGATGCCGTCCACCGCCAACAGAGCCGCTGGGTCAGGGCTGACGGTCAGGGCCGCCACCGCGTCACAGGCAATGGCGCCCCGGGCCTGCTCGGGCCAGTCGTTAACAGCGTGAATGAGTTTCGGGGTCATGGCCGCACCGCCAAACACTGCGGCAAAGGAGAGCACCCACTTGGTTTTGCTCTGGGCCCCGCCCTTGATCCACAGCTCCCACACCTCACAGGCCAGGGCCACCAGATCCTTCTTGTTCAAATCGGCGGCAATGGCGGCGGCAGTGCCGCTGCGGCCCATACGGCCCAAATCGGCGTAGGCCACAAAGAGGGCGGCGATCTGATCCTCTGAAGCGGCGGTGTGGGCCTCGTCTGTGCGGTGGACCGCGGGCAGAGGCTGATCCAGGAGCCACTGTACCTTCCGCTTTTTCCCGCCCTTGAGCACCTGGGCGGCCAGCTCCTCCGGCGTCTGTTCGCCCGTGCTCGACGCGGCGGGCGTCTTCAGAAGATCGGCGATCTGATCCATCACCTTGCCGTTCTTTTCCACGGCGCGGGCCTTCTCCAGGACATGGCGGTACTTCTCCACCCCAATGCCTCCCAGGATTCGGAGGGCCAGGCTCCGCTGGGCGACCTTTTTACTCCCCAGCATGGCCAGATAGTCCTCTTCCCAGTCCGGGTGCTGGATGTAGCGCTGCACCAGGAGCTCCTGCAGCTGCTTGGAGGTGTCCCCGGCGCAGGCAATGAGGGCCTTGCGGGCCCCTTCGGCGCAGTCGGGACGGCTGGACAGGGCAGCCAGCCCCTCCACCGCCAGCACCCGGGCAGCCGCGCAGCTGTTGCGGGCCGCGTCTCCCAGAGCCTCCAGCCCCGCCGGGGTCACAAAGTGTTCCCGCACCACCTGCTCCAGAAGCGCTCTGCTCTCCCCGTACCAGTTTTGATGCAGGAGGGTCAGCACGCTCATGCAGTCCCGCACCGGCAGCCCCCTGGCGATCAATGCATCCACAAAGGCGTCCAGGTTCCGCTTCTGATCGCCATCCGTGGAGAGGGGCTTGGAGGTGCCGTTCCCGGCGCAGGTGAGACAGAAGAGGACCATGCACCGGCAGGCGAAGTCATCCCACCCGGCCAACTTCCGGTACTCCTGCAGAGCCTCATCTATATTGGAGAGATAGCGATACTCGTTGCGGATGGGCTTGAGGATGGCGGCGCTGTCGGCAAAGGCCCCCTGTCCGTCCAGATAGTTCCCGACAATGTCCTGTTGTTGGGGGTCCTGGCAGAAGAGCTTTCCCATAAAGGGTGCGATCACGCCCTGGAGAGAGGTCATCCAGGCGCTGTCCCGGCTGTGCTTCAGCTCCGGAAGCACAGCGCTCAGGCGCTCATAGCCCTCCAGGTTTAAGTAGTCGAGGACCCCCTCCGCCTCGGAGCGGAGATGCCGGATCAGCTTTTTGGCAGTCTCCTTATGAAATTTGTATAAATCTGTGACGGCGAAGCACAGCAGCGTGACCGCTCCGCCGGGAAGGTGGGGGACAAGGGCGTCCAGGGCATCTATCTCCCAGTCCTCCGGCAGGAAGTTGATCGCCCCCTCCAGGACTCCGCAGGGGTGCAAGCCGGCCAGAACCCGCATGGCACAGGCCAGGCGGGAGTCATAATCCAGGCCAAACAGAACCGCCGGCGCGATACACGTCACGGCGGAGGAGGCCGATATTGACACCAGGAAGCAAGAAAGGCAATCCAATATGGGCGACTGCCATGCATTGGGAATGGAGGTGGCGGGGACCGGAGCCGTGGGATCTCCAGCGTGGAGATAGTACCTCAGCTGGGAGACATCTTCGTCTGAGAGGTGGACGTTGTCCTCACCGGTGAGGATGGCCTCCACCCGGTTCAGCACCAATTCCACCTGCCGCGCCAGTTGAGCCTCCGCCTTGACCTCCTCTGGTCCGGCGGCCAGCAGCACCCCGGTCAGCACTCCGCCGGCCATGGAGCTTTGGGGATCGGCGATCAGCCTCTGGGCCTCCAGCAGCCCATCCGGATGGGTGTGGGCCAGCTGGTGCAGCCGCCTGGTCTGGTCATAGCCGCTGGGCGCTGCGGCGGAACACTCCGCATCCATGGCGGCGGCTGCCCCGATACCCAGCACCTGGCAGCGCAGGTCGAAGGCGGCGTCGCTCATGGTGCCGAGGCAGCCATCGTAGCCGTCAAACAGCGCCACAAAGCCGGCGGTGCTGCCTCCAATGGCCCACAGCAGCTTCAGCATCTTGGCCTGCCAGTTTGGCCGTCTCTGG
>DXCX01000034.1 GCA_019115785.1 Candidatus Intestinimonas merdavium
GCCATCCTGGTGGTGGCCGCCGACGATGGCATCATGCCCCAGACCGTGGAGTCCATCAACCACGCCAAGGCCGCCAACATCCCCATCATCGTGGCCATCAACAAGATGGATAAGCCGGAGGCCAACCACGAGCGCATCAAGGAGCAGCTCACCAAGTACGAGCTGGTGCCCGAGGAGTGGGGCGGCGAGACCATCATCTGCCCCATCTCCGCCAAGACCGGCGAGGGCATCGACAACCTGCTGGACATGGTGGTCCTCACCGCCGAGATGCAGGAGCTCAAGGCCAACCCCAACCGTTCCGCCCACGGCGCCGTCATCGAGGCCCGCCTGGACAAGGGCCGGGGCCCCGTGGCCACCCTGCTGGTCCAGAACGGCACCCTGCGCCAGGGCGACATCATCATCGCCGGCACCGCCGTGGGCCGTGTCCGGGCCATGACCAACGCCCGGGGGGAGAAGGTCGCGGAGGCCGGCCCCTCCGTGCCCGTGGAGATCATCGGTATGGGCGAGGTGCCCGGCGCCGGCGACGACTTCCACGCCGTGGACGACGAGCGCATGGCCCGTGAGCTGGTGGAGCAGCGCAAGCAGGAGCAGAAGGACCGGCTCAACGGCCCCGTGGGCCAGAAGGTGTCCCTGGAGGACCTCTTCAGCCAGATCCAGGCCGGCGAGATGAAGAACCTGAACATCATCGTCAAGGCCGACGTCCAGGGCTCCGCCGAGGCGGTGAAGTCCAGCCTGGAGAAGCTCACCAACGAGGAGGTCCGGGTACGGGTCATACACTGTGCCGTGGGCGCCATCAGCGAGAGCGACGTTATGCTGGCCGCCACCTCCGGCGCCATCATCGTGGGCTTCAACGTCCGCCCCGACAACAACGCCCGGGATTCCGCCGCCCGGATGAACGTGGATATGCGGATGTATCGGGTCATCTACGACGCCATCAACGAGATCGAGGCCGCCATGAAGGGCATGCTGGCCCCCAAGTTCAAGGAAGTGGACCTGGGCCGGGCCGAGGTCCGCAACGTCTTCCGCATCACCGGCGTGGGCATGGTGGCCGGCTGCTATGTCACCGAGGGCAAGATGCAGCGGGGCGCCCAGATGCGTCTGCTGCGGGACAACATCGTCATCTACGACGGCGCCATCGCCTCCCTCCAGCGCTTCAAGGACAGCGTGAAGGAGGTCGCTCAGGGCTACGAGTGCGGTATTACCTTCGAGAAGTTCCAGGACATCAAGGAGGGCGACATCGTGGAGGCCTACCTGATGGAGCAGATCGAGGTCTGACAGATCGAGATGTGATGCCGCAGGAGTACCCGCGCAGCGGGTAAAGGTATCCGCCCTTTTCCCGGGAAAATCCTGGAGAAACCCATGACAACCACACAGACCCGTTCCATCCCCAAGTCATTTGAGGAGGGGACGGGTCTGTACGCTTTACAATAGGAGAAAAATATGGCAAGCAATCGTATCGGACGCATCAACGAGGAGATCCAGCGGGAGCTGTCGGCCCTCATCCGGACCGTCAAGGACCCCCGGGTCCACGGCCTGGTCTCCATCACGGCGGTGGACACCGCCCCCGACCTGCGCTACGCCAAGGTCTATGTGAGCATGCTGGACAAGAGCGACGTCAAGGAGGTGGTGAAGGGCCTCAAGTCGGCCAGCGGCTATCTGCGCCGGGAGCTGGGCCAGGCCCTTCAGCTCCGGTACACCCCGGAGCTCACCTTTGTGGCCGACGACTCCATCGCCGAGGGGGCCCATATCCTGGAGCTCATTGAAAAGCTGGACAAGTGAGGTGTCCGAACCATGGAGTATAGAGAAGCCGCGGCGCTGCTGCTGCGCCAGAATGACATTCTCATCCTGACCCACAAGCGGCCTGACGGAGACACCATCGGCTGCGCTGTGGGTCTGTGCCAGGCCCTGCGTGAGCAGGGCAAGCGGGCCTGGGTCCTGCCCAATGAGGATGCCACCACCCTCTTCACCCCCTATCTGGAGGGCTATCTGGCCCCGGAGGACATTCAGCCCGCCTTTGTGGTGTCGGTGGACATCGCCGGCACGAACCTTTTCACCCCCACCGGAGAGGGATGGCTCCGGCGGGGCATCGACCTGGCCATCGACCACCACCCCTCCCAGGAGTATTTTGCCAAGGAGACCTGCCTGGACGCCGGGCGGGCGGCCTGCGGTGAGCTGGTCTACGACCTCATCCGTCAGTGGGGCCCGGTGTCCCGGGAGGCCGCCCTTCCCCTCTACGTGGCGGTTTCCACCGACACGGGCTGCTTCCAGTACAGCAACACCACAGCGGCGACCCACCGGGTGGCCGCCGACCTCATGGACACCGGCATCGACGCTCAGGGGGCCAACAAGCGCCACTTCCGCACCAAGAGCCTGAAGCGGCTGAAGCTGGAGTCCCTCATCGTGGACACCATGGACCTCCACGACGGCGGGGCCATCGCCATCGCCGCCGTCTCCCTGGCCGACATGGCCCGGCTGGAGGCCACCGAGCGGGACGCCGAGGACATCGCCGCCTTTGTGGGGCAGCTGGAGGGGGTCCACACCTCGGTGACCATCCGGGAGCTGGCGGGGGGCGCCTGCAAGCTCTCCGTCCGCACCGACGCCACCCTGAACGCCACCAAGGTCTGCGCCCTGCTGGGGGGCGGCGGCCATGCCGCCGCCGCCGGCTGCACGGTGCCGGGCACGGTGGAGGAGGCCAAGGCGG
>DXCX01000035.1 GCA_019115785.1 Candidatus Intestinimonas merdavium
ACTCCTCCTACGGCCGGGCCTTTAAGGCCATCCGGGAGGACGAGATCGCCGCCGAGTCCATGGGCATCAACCTGGCCAAGCACAAGATGCTCTCCTTCTGCATCTCCTCCTTCTTCGCCGGGGTGGGCGGCGCCCTTTTCGCCATGTACGCCTCCAACGCCCAGGCCAAGGTGTACACCTCCACCATGACCTATGAGATCCTCCTCATCGTGGTCATCGGCGGAATCGGCTCTGTGTCCGGCTCCTGCATCGCCACCTTCCTCTATGTAGCGGCCAGCGAGTGGTGGCTGCGCTTCCTGGACTCCGAGCTGTGGGTCTTCGGCGTCAAGGTCCCCTTCCTGCGCACCGGCTTCCGCATGGTGGTCTTTTCCATCATCATTATGATTGTGGTTCTCTTCTTCCTCCGGGGCCTCATGGGCAGTAAGGAGCTGCCCGACCTCTTACGCCCAAGGCCCAAAAAATCTGTCGGAAAGGCTGGTGAGCACAATGGCTGAGAATGTGCTGCGCCTGGAGGACATCACCATGCAGTTCGGCGGTGTAGTGGCCGTCAACAACCTGTCCCTGGAGGTCAACCAGGGGGAGATCGTAGCCCTCATCGGCCCCAACGGCGCCGGCAAAACCACCGCCTTCAACTGCATCACCGGTGTCTACGAGCCCACCAACGGACGGGTGAGCCTGGCGGGGGAGGTCATCGTGGAGAACCACCCCCAGGGCAAGATGAAGGCCATGTATCAAGGGGAGAACAACGGCAAATACACCGGCGTGGTCCGCCTCACCCCCGACCAGATCACCCGGAAGGGCATCGCCCGCACCTTCCAGAACATCCGGCTCTTCGGCGCCCTCACCGTTTTTGAAAACGTGCTGGTGGCCAAGCACATGCGGGCAAAACAGAATTTTCTCTCCGCCACCTTCCGCCTCAACCGGGCAGAGGAAAACCGGATGCGCGAGGAGTCCATGGCCCTCCTGGAGGAGCAGGGGCTGGCCCACCTGAAGGACGAGGTGGCCTCCTCCCTTCCCTACGGCCTGCAGCGCCGGCTGGAGATCGCCCGGGCCCTGGCCACCGATCCCAAGCTCCTTCTCCTGGACGAGCCGGCCGCCGGTATGAACCCCCAGGATACCCAGGAGCTCACCGACTTCATCAAGCAGATCCGGACCGAATACAACCTCTCCGTCTTTATGATCGAGCACCACATGGACCTGGTCATGCAGATCTCCGACCGGATCTATGTCCTGGACTTCGGACGGCTCATCAGCCAGGGCACTCCGGAGGCCGTACAGAACGACCAGAGGGTCATCGACGCTTATTTGGGGGTGGCAGACGATGCTGAGGATTGACGACCTGCGGGTCAACTACGGCGGCATTGAGGCGGTGAAGGGGGTCACCTTCGAGGTGCCGGAAGGGGAGATCGTCACCCTCATCGGGGCAAACGGCGCCGGCAAATCCACCACCCTCCGGGCCATTGCCGGATTGGTAAAGCCGGCCTCCGGCCGCATCCACCTCCAGGCTGAGGACATCACCGGCCTCTCTCCCGACCGCATTGTGTCCAAGGGCATTACCTTGGTACCCGAGGGCCGGCACGTCTTTCCCGACCTCACGGTGCTGGAAAACCTAAAGATCGGCGCCTATCTCCGCACCGACAGCCTGGAGGACGACATCCGGTGGGTCTACGACCTCTTTCCCCGGCTCAAGGAGCGTTCCTGGCAGGCGGCGGGCACCCTATCCGGCGGCGAGCAGCAAATGCTGGCCGTGGGGCGGGCCCTCATGTCCCGGCCCAAGCTCATGATGATGGATGAGCCCTCCCTGGGCCTCGCCCCTCTGGTGGTCAAGGGCATCTTTGAGATCATCAAGGAGATCAACCGCCAGGGCGTCACCATCCTGCTCATTGAGCAGAACGCCAATATGGCCCTCCACACGGCGGACACCGCCTATGTGCTGGAGACCGGCCGCCTCACCATGAGTGGCACCGGCAGGGAGCTTCTCAAGGACGAAGCCGTTAAAAAGGCCTATCTGGGCTGAAAATAGAAAGGGAGGGCCGTTTACGGTCCTCCCTTCGTCATATTGGGCGTCGACGCCGTCCCCTCCCCTCTCAGATGAGATAGAAGCCTACCCATCCGCAGAGGATGCCCAGCAGAGCGCCGGCCACCACATCCCGGGGAAAGTGGATGCCGGCCACCACCCGGGTGAAGGCCAGCAGCACCCCCACCGCCCCCAGGAGCCAGCCCACCGGCGGGCAGATCCACCCCCAGGTCATGGCGATGAGGAAAACAGAGAAGACGTGACGGCTGGGAAAGGACTCTCCATGCTTGTTCCGCGGGATGAGAGGGACGATGTCCAGGGCTTCATAGGGCCGCGGACTGTTCCGCAGGCGGCGGAACACGCTCACCACCCCGAAGGAGACCGCCGGAACCAGTACCAGCCGGAGCAGGCGGGGGTCACCCGTCACCAGAGCCCAGAGCAGCAGGGACGGATAGAGGAGATAGCAGCTCAGGGTGAGGCAGCGGTTGGCTACCTTCAGCCCCTTTACCGCCATGGGCCGTCCCCGGAAGGGCCGGGATAAGGCCTCATACTGTTCTTTCGTCATGGGTCCACCTCCGTGTCATGTTTCCTCATCATGATCTCTCCCTCCCGAAATTACAAGACCAGGGCGCAAGTTTTCGTTGCGCCCTATACTTTAACGTGGTAAAATATCCCCCAGTCAACAATAAAGGAGCAGACCGATATGAAACTCTCACAAATCCTCACCCAGGGAAGGGTCACCGTCTCCTGTGAGCTCTTTCCCCCCAAGACCGGCGCCGCTCTGGAGAAGGTGGAGGACGTCCTGCGGGACACCGCCGCCCTGGCCCCCGACTTTATCAGCGTCACCTACGGTGCCGGCGGCTCCACCTCCAAGCGCACCTTGGAGCTGGCCGCCCGGCTTCAGGATATCTACCGTGTCCCCGCCCTGGCCCACCTCACCTGCGTATCCTCCACCCGGGACCAGGTGGCCGACATGGTTGCGCGGCTCCAGACCGCCGGCATCCAAAATATTCTGGCGCTCCGGGGCGATGTCCCCCAGGAGAGCGCCTTCCCCTCCCCAGAACATTACCATTACGCCAATGAGCTCATCGCCCATATCCGCTCCCTGCCCGGCGGCGGCGATTTGTGCATCGGCGCCGCCTGCTATCCCGAGGGCCACGTGGAGTGCCCTCACTTTTACACCGACCTGGACAATCTGAAGCGGAAGGTGGACGCCGGCGCCGACTTCCTCACCACCCAGATGTTCTTCGACAACGATGTGCTCTACCGTTTCCTCTTCCGGGCCCTGGACAGGGGCATCACCGTGCCCATCGTGGCCGGCATCATGCCTGTCATCACCGTTCAACAGATTCGCCGCTCCTGCGAGCTCTCCGGAACCGTCATGCCCCCCCGGCTTCAGGGCATCGCCGACCGCTTCGGCGACGATCCCGCCGCCATGCGCCAGGCCGGCATCGCCTACGCCACCGAGCAGATTTTGGACCTCATCGCCCACGGCGTGGAGCACATCCATATCTACACCATGAACAAGCCCGACGTCGCCGCCAAGATCATGGACAACCTGTCCTGCATCCTCCGTCCCCATGGCTGAGATCGACTGGAAGGAGGCCCGCCGGTATCTGGGGCTCCATCGCCCCGGCGGCACGGTGGATGAACAGCTGGAGGCGTCCCTCCGTTCCTGCGGCGAGGAGCTGGAGGCCACCGCCCGACCCAAAGCGGTGTGGCGGCGCTTTCCCCTGGCGGCGGAAGAAAAACAGGTGTCCTGCGCTGGTATGACCATTCCCAGCTTCCACCTGTCCCGGCATTTGAAAGACTGCGGAGAGGTCTATCTCTTTGCCGCCACCTTAGGGGCGGAGACCGACCGGCTCCTCCGCCGCTCCGCCGTTACGCAGGTCAGCCGGGCCGTCATCCTCCAGGCCTGCGCCGCCTCTCTGCTGGAGGCCTATTGCGACGAATGCTGCGACGCGCTGGCCCGGGAGATTGCCCCGGAAGGGCTTTTTCTCCGCCCACGGTTCAGCCCCGGCTACGGCGACTTTCCCATCACCTTCCAGCGCCCCCTGCTGGAGGCTGTGGAGGCCCCCAAGCGCATCGGCCTTACCGCCACTGAGACCATGATGCTCACCCCCACCAAGTCGGTCACCGCCGTGGTGGGGCTCTCCGCCACCCCCTGGTGTCCCCCCACCGGCTGCGCCGCCTGCTCAAAGGCAGACTGCGCTTTCCGCAAGGGATAGGGACCTCCCGTCTTTCCACCATCAAACAGATCAAAGGAGTCCACCCATGAACATCAGAGAAGAACTCGCCCGCCGGGTGCTCATTTTTGACGGCGGCATGGGCACCATGCTTCAGGCTGCCGGGCTGCCGGCAGGCTACGAGCCGGAGCGCTGGAACCTGGAGCGCCCCGACGCTGTACAGGCTGTCCATGCCCAATACCTGGCCGCCGGCGCCGATATTGTCACCACCAATACCTTTGGGGCTAACGCCGTCAAGCTCGCCGGCCATCCGGTGGAGGCCATTGTCACCGCCGCCGTGGGCCTGGCCCGCCAGGCGGTAACCGCACACGGCAGCGGCTTTGTGGCCCTGGATGTGGGCCCCACCGGCCGGCTGCTGCGGCCCATGGGGGATCTGCCCTTTGAGGAGGCCGTGGCGGCCTACGCCCCCGCCATCCGGGCCGGCGCCGCCGCCGGCGCCGACCTGGTGCTCATTGAGACCATGAGCGACCTCTATGAGGCCAAGGCCGCCGTCCTGGCCGCCAAGGAAAACTGTGACCTGCCCATTTTTGTCTCGGTGGTCTTGGACCAGTCGGGCCGCATGCTCACCGGCGGAGATCTGCCCGCCGCTGTGGCCCTGATGGAGGGTCTGGGAGTGGACGTCATCGGGCTCAACTGCGGCCTGGGCCCGGAACAGATGGCCGGACTCTTCCCGGAGCTGCTCTCCCTCACCTCCCTTCCCGTGCTCATCCAGCCCAACGCCGGACTCCCCGAGTGCGTGGACGGCTGCACCCACTTCCGGGTGAGCCCCCAGGACTTTGCCGCCGCCATGGCGGAGCTGGTCCGCTCCGGACTCCGGGTGGCCGGCGGCTGCTGCGGCACTACACCGGAACATATCCGCGCCCTCTCCGATGCCTGCCGGGACCTGCCCGCTCTGCCCGTCGTGCCCAAGCACCGGACTTGGGTATCCTCCTACGCCCGCACCGTGGTCTTTGGAGAAACGCCGGTGCTCATCGGCGAGCGCATCAATCCCACCGGCAAGCCCCGTCTCAAGGAGGCCCTCCGCTCCGGCGACATGGACTATGTCCTCCGGCTGGCTGTGGAGCAGCAGGAAAAGGGGGCCCAGGTGCTGGATGTGAATGTGGGCCTTCCCGAGGTGGATGAGCCCACCCTTCTCCCCCACACAGTGGAGGAGCTCCAGGCCGTCACCGACCTTCCCCTCCAGATCGACACCAACCACCCCGGCGCCATGGCCGCCGCCATGCGCTGCTACAATGGCCGTCCCCTGGTGAACTCGGTGAGCGGGAAGGCCGAGAGCATGGCCGCCGTCTTTCCCCTCTTGAAAAAATACGGCGGCGCCGCCATTGCCCTCACCCTGGACGAGGACGGCATCCCCTCCACTGCCCAGGAGCGTTTGGCCATCGCCCGGCGGATCATCGAAACCGCCGCCGGCTACGGCATCCCCAAAGAGGACCTCATCTTCGACCCTCTGGCCCTTACCATCAGCGCCGACCAGGGTGCCGCCGTCGTCACATTGGAGACGGTGGAGCTCATTACCCGTGAGCTGGGCTGCCGTACCAGCCTGGGCGTCTCCAACGTATCCTTCGGCCTGCCCCGCCGGGAGGCGGTCAATTCCGCCTTCTTCCTCCTTGCCCTGGAGAAGGGGCTTTCCGCCGCCATTCTCAACCCCAATTCCACCCCCATGCTGGACGCGCTGCGGGCCTACTGCGCCCTCAAGGGACTGGACCCCAACTGTCAGGCGTACATCGCCGCCATGGCCGGGACGCCCGCCCCCGCCGCCTCGGCCGCCCCTGTCGGAGACATGGACCTGGGCACCGCGGTGGAGCGCGGCCTCCGGGAAAGTGCCGTGTCTGCCGCCAGGACCGCTCTGGACCGGGGCGCGCCCCCTATGGAGCTCATCGACAACGGCCTGATCCCCGCCCTGGACCGGGTGGGGGCGGCCTTTGAGGCGGGAAAGCTCTATCTTCCCCAGCTTCTGATGAGCGCCGAGGCGGCCAAGGCTGTCTTTGAGCTGCTTCGAGGCGCCATGACCACGCAGGGCGCTCGACACGCCGCCAAGGCCAAGGTGGTCCTCTCCACCGTGAAGGGAGACGTCCACGACATCGGCAAAAACATCGTCAAGGTGCTGCTGGAGAATTACGGCTACCAGGTGATTGATCTGGGGAAGGACGTCTCCCCTGAGACGGTGACCCAGGCCGTGGTTCGGGAGCACGCCGCCTTCTGCGGTCTCTCCGCCCTGATGACCACCACCGTGGGGGCCATGGAGGAAACCATCGCCCTCCTTCGCCGGGAGGCCCCCTGGTGCAGGATCATGGTAGGCGGCGCCGTGCTCACCGAGGAGTATGCCCGGCGAATGGGGGCCGACTTCTACGGAAAAGACGCCATGAGCGATGTGCGGTACGCCGACAGCACCCCCGGCGAAGGCTGAGCCTTTTTCCCGGGCACGACATACTTCCAGTTGCTTTTTTCTCCTGTGAACGGTATACTGGATGGCAGAAGCTTATGTCGACCGGTTGGCCGACCATCAAATTGTCCATGGAGGTGTCCCGCATGAAAGTGAAACGACTGCTCTCCGGCCTGCTGGCGCTGGTCATGGCGCTCACCGTGACGATTCTGCCCGCATCTGCCGCCACCACCTTTCCTGACATCCAGACCCACTGGGCCAAAAGCTATATTGAGGCGATGACGGCGGCCGGCATGTTCAAGGGCTATGACGACGGCAACTTCAAGCCGGAAAATCAGCTCACCACCGCCGAGGCTCTGGCTCTGTGCGCCCGAACGGTGGGACTGGACTCCAGCACCACCATGGACATCTCCGTGGACTATTTCCCCGAAATCGGGGCTATGCTCAACAACGACCAAAACTGGTTCTACCAGGAGTTTTCCATTTGCCTGGCCACCGGCATCCTCACCAGCTCTGATTTGAAGAACCTCTACCAGTCAGGGGAGCTCACCAGACCCATTGAGAAGGAGGACCTGGCCATCTATCTGGTCCGGGCCATGCAGCTGGGCCCCATGGCCGACCGCCTCACCTCCTACCCCCTGACCTTTGATGACACGGCCTCCATTTCCGCCGATGCCAGGCCCTCGGTGTATCTGCTCCATGTCTACGGCATCGTGGAGGGGGACCAGTTCAACGACTTCAGCCCCAAGCTCAATGTCACCCGGGCCGTCATGGCCACCATGCTGACCCGTGCCATCGCCTATATGCAGGCCCACGGCACCTCACCCGATCTGCCGGAATACACCGACTACGCCTTCCGTCAAGGCGTCATCTCCTCCGCCATTGAATCCAACGGGATCATTCAGCTCTCTCTCAGCAGCGATCTCACCGGCGCCGCCATCGGCACCATCACGCTGCCCGCCAATGTGACCATCTATGAGAACAATATGGTGACCACCGCCTCCGCTCTGAAGTCTGGCCGTCACGCCCGTGTCTGTCTGGACAGCAGCGGCACCGCCTTTGCCGTCCGGGTCAGCGAAGCGCTGGATGTCTTTACCGCCACCGTCAACGGCATTGACGGCAAGAATGTGGCTGTCACCGCTGAGGGTGTTGGCCGGATCCTCACCATGGACCGCTTTACACAGGTCCAGGTAGGCTCCAAAACCACCGGGGATTTCTCCATTGTGGAACCCGCGGCCAACTATACCACCGCGGTCTGCAAGATGGATGACCAGGGGAGGCTGGTGGCCATTCAGCTGACCGGCGGCACTACCACTACAGAGGGCATCCTCACCAACTACACACGGACCTCCATCAGCTCCAACGCATCCACCATTCAGCTGACCGGTTTTGACGGCGTCACCCGAACCTATGACATTCCCTCTTCCGCCGCAGTCACTGTGGATGGATTGAACGATTCCCTGAGCAGCAGCCTAAAGGACAGCCATGTACTTCTCCGTCTTCTGGAGGAGAACAATACGGTCCAGTCTGTCTCGGTAGACACGAAGTCCAACTATGTCCAGGGCATCATCAAGTCTGTGGACACCTCTAACGATACCATCTCCATTACCCGCCTCTCCAATGACCGCAACGCCACCTACGACGTCACCTCCACCGCTGTCATTACCTATGAGGAGAAAACCACCCGGCTCCGCGACCTGGAGCGGAACGCCTTTGTCACCATTCTTCTCAACGAAAATGACGACGCCACACTCATCCAGGCCTATCCCAGCTCTACCACCACCGAGGGCACCATCAGTGAGCGGACCTTCGGCTATGACAGCGGTACCAATATCACATTTCTGATCACTCAGAGGGACGGCACCACCGTAAGCTTTACCATGGACCTGACCGACCCCCCTGTGGTGGTGCGGGACGATGTGGATTCCTCCCTGGATAAGCTCCGGGTGGGGGATGAGGTAGCGGTCACCGTCCGTTATGGTGAGGTTTCCCGTATTGAGGCCGTTACGCAGAGTGTCAATCTCACCGGCACTGTAGAGCGCATCATCCAGGAGACCAGCGGCTATACCCTGGATATGCTCCTCTCTACTGGTGAAAAAGTCTCCTACGCTGTGGACAGCGGCGTTCCCGTCACCCAGAACAATAAGGCGGTTGCCTTATCCTCCTTGAAACCGGGCTATAAGCTTGGGCTTGCGGTAAACGGCGATCAGATCATATCCATTGAGATCCAGCAGGCCATCAACAGCGGCAACAGGGTTTCCGGCACGATCCTCTACGTGGACTATATTGAGGACACCATTTATCTCCGCGCCGTCACGGATGCCGGCGGGGAAGAGATGGTCTCCATCGCGGTCCCCTCCACCGCCGTCATCCTCAACGCCTCCACAGGCGCCCCCCTGAGTCTTCGTGAGCTGGGTACCGGCAACATCATCGAAGTCAACGGCGCTTACAACGGCACGATGTTCCAGGCAACGGTAATCCTTCTCCAGTGATTAACGCCAAGGGCTCCCATCTTCATAAAAGGTGGGAGCCCTTTTTCTGCCAATCAAAAAGCCCGCCCAGGTCGGGCGGGCTTGTTTAGAAGGAACTTACTTCAGGCCGGCGGTGATGATGGCCATGTTGTAGACCTCCTCGGCGTCACAGCCGCGGGAGAGGTCGTTGATGGGGGCGTTGAGCCCCTGGAGAATGGGGCCGTAAGCGGCGAAGCCGCCCAGGCGCTGAGCGATCTTATAGCCGATGTTGCCCGACTGGATCTCGGGGAAGATAAAGACGTTGGCCTGACCAGCCACAGGGGAGCCCTTGCACTTGGTCTGAGCCACCACAGGGGAAAAAGCGGCGTCGAACTGAAGCTCACCGTCAATGGCCAGCTCGGGAGCGGCGGCCTGGGCCAGCTTCAGAGCCTCCACCACCTTGTCAACCTTCTCACCCTTGCCGGAACCCTTGGTGGAGTAGGACAGCATGGCCACCTTAGGATCAATGCCGAAGATCTCGGCGGTGTGGGCGCACTCGATGGCGCACTCGGCCATCTCTTCGGCGGAGGGCTCGATGTTGATGGCGCAGTCGCCCATGACGTACTTCTCCTCACTGCCGTCGGCACGCTCACGGACCAGAATAAAGCAGGAGGACACGCTCTTGTTACCGGGCTTGGTCTTGACCAGCTGAAGGGCGGGGCGGACGGTGTCAGCGGTGGAATAGGTGGCGCCGCCCAGCAGGCAATCGGCCACGCCCAGCTTCACCAGCATGGTACCGAAGTAGTTGCCCTTGAGCAGGGCGGCCCTGCACTCATCGGGGCTCATCTTGCCCTTGCGCAGCTCCACCATCTTCTCCACCAGCTCGTCCATCCGGCGGTAGTTGGCGGGGTCCACGATGCGGATGTCAGTGATGTCAAAACCACCCTTGGCGGCGGCGGACTGGACCTCCTCGGGGTTGCCCACCAGCAGGGGCTCCAGGATCCCCTCCTTTTTCAGCCGGGAAGCGGCCTCCAGGATACGGGGATCAGGACCCTCGGTGAAAACCAGAGTGGTGGGGTTCTTTTTCAGCTTTTCAATGAGATTTTCAAACATGTTGATACGCCTCCATATGGTGTATTCGTAGTTTCTCTGGTAACTTTCATTATACATCAAGGCTTTCTCCATCACAATGCCCAAATTGTCCAGATTCTGAAACTTTATGCTTTACTTTTTGTATTTTACAAACTATACTATACATACTGTTTTTTGCGAGGTGTGACAACTATGAGTTCGGATTTTTCCCGTTCCCTGACGCTGCTGCGAAAGGAAAAGGGCATTTCCCAGCGCTCGGTAGCCAAAGATCTGGGGATCTCCCAGGCCCTGCTGAGCCATTATGAAAACGGTATCCGGGAGCCCGGCCTCGCCTTTGTGGTGAAGGCCTGCGACTACTATGGCGTCTCGGCCGACTTCCTTCTGGGACGTACCCTGAGCCGGGACGGCACCACCATTGTGGATGCTGAAAGCCTTTTTGATTACAGCGCCGAAAAGGATAACGTCCTCCGGGGCAGCATTATGGCCACCCTGTCCAAAAAGCTGCTGGTCAATTCCATCGGAGTCCTTTTTGACCTTCTGGGCAAGTCGGGCAGCAAGGAGGCCATCAAGGCCTGCTCTGATTACCTGAGCACCGCCATTTATACCATGTTCCGCTTTCTCTACCGGGCCGACGGCAACAATAATGAGGACTTCTTTACCATTCCTGCCCGGCAGTTCTGCTCCGGGATGGCCAATGCAGACATGACCTGCGCCAAAGTGGAGTATGTGGACGCGCTGGCAACCCAGGTCAAGGAGGCGGGCAGCCTTCCCCCCATCAACCACGATACCCTTACCCAGACCTACCCCGGCGCCTACCAGTCCCTTCTTCAGATCATCCACAACACGGGTGAACGCATCACTCGGCGCATGAACGCCTATCACGCCGATTCTAAATAAGTATTCACGGCAAACGCCGCCTCATCCCCGACGGGGCGGAGTGGACTTGCCGCCTGGAGGTTTTTGCCTATGACTGATCAGAGTAAAATCCGCAATTTTTCTATCATCGCCCACATTGACCACGGAAAATCCACCCTGTCTGACCGGCTTATTGAACTGTGCGGGGCGGTGTCCCAGCGTGAGATGGAGTCTCAGCTCCTGGACAACATGGACCTGGAGCGGGAGCGCGGCATCACCATCAAGGCCCGGGCGGTAAAGCTCAACTATAAGGCTGACGATGGGAACACCTACGAACTCAACCTCATTGATACCCCGGGCCATGTGGATTTCAACTACGAGGTGAGCCGCTCCCTGGCCGCCTGCGAGGGCGCCATTCTGGTGGTGGACGCCGCCCAGGGCATCGAGGCCCAGACCCTGGCCAACACCTATCTGGCAGTGGAGCACGACCTGGAGATCCTCCCCGTCATCAATAAAATCGACCTGCCCGCCGCCGACCCCCAGCGGGTCAAGGACGAGATTGAAAACGTCATCGGTATCCCCGCCCAGGATGCCCCAGAGATCTCCGCCAAGGTCGGCATCAACATTCCTGCCGTGCTGGAGGACATTGTTCAGCATGTCCCCGCCCCCAAAGGGGACCCCGCCGCCCCCCTTCAGGCCCTCATCTTCGACAGTCAATACGACCCCTACCGGGGCGTCATCGTCTACTTCCGGGTCATGGAGGGCACCCTCCGCACCGGCATGGGGGTCAAAATGATGGCCTCCGGCGCCACCTATCAGGTACTGGAGTGCGGACACCTCCTCCCCATCGGCATGGAGCCCTGCTCCGAGCTCATCGCCGGCGAGGTGGGCTACTTCACCGCCTCCATCAAGGATGTGAAGGATACCCGGGTGGGCGACACCGTTACCGGCACCGAGGCTCCCGCCGCCGAGCCTCTCCCCGGCTACCGCCCCGCCCGGCCCATGGTCTACTGCGGCATCTACACCGAGGACGGCTCCAAATATCCCGACCTCCGGGACGCTCTGGAAAAGCTTCAGCTCAACGACGCCTCTTTGTCCTTTGAGCCAGAGTCCTCCGCCGCCCTGGGTTTTGGCTTTCGGTGCGGCTTTCTGGGCATGCTCCACATGGAGATCATCCAGGAGCGGCTGGAGCGGGAATTTGACCTGGACCTCATCACCACCCTTCCCTCAGTCATCTATGAGATCACCAAGACCGACGGCACAGTGGTCCAGGTGGACAATCCCCACAACTACCCCGACCCCGCCGTCATCGCCGAGGCCCGGGAACCCTATGCCAAGGTGACCATCCTCACTCCGCCGGAGTATGTGGGCAACATCATGCCCATGTGCCAGGAGCGCCGGGCCGAGTTCAAGGACATGCAGTACCTGGACACCAACCTGGTGGAGCTCCACTACTCCATGCCCCTCAATGAGATCATCTACGACTTCTTTGACACCCTGAAGGCCCGGACCAAGGGCTACGCCTCTCTGGACTACGAGCTGGACCGCTATGAGGTCAGCGACCTGGTAAAGGTGGATCTGCTCCTCAACGGCGACCAGGTGGACGCCCTCTCCTTCATCGCCCACCGGGACAAGGCCTACAGCCGGGCCCGGCGGCTGTGCGAAAAGCTTAAGGAGAACATCCCCCGCCAGCTCTTTGAGGTCCCTGTCCAGGCGGCCATCGGCGGCAAGATCATTGCTCGGGAGACCGTCCGGGCCATGCGTAAGGACGTGCTGGCCAAGTGCTACGGCGGCGACATCACCCGAAAGAAAAAGCTGCTGGAGAAACAAAAAGAGGGCAAAAAGAAGATGCGGAGTCTGGGTTCCGTTCAGCTCCCCACCGAGGCCTTCATGGCTGTCCTTAAACTGGACGAAGAGTAAAATCAGCAGCTTCTTTTGCCCTCCGGGGCCCCGCAGCGCGGGGCGGCGCTTCTGTGCCGTCCAAGTGCTTTGGGCCATCGGCACAAAGCCTTGGCGCAGGCGGGATTCACTCCCGCCGAGCATGTAAAATTTCAAATGGGGACCCGCAAAAGGCTCAGCCTTTTGTGGGCCGGCCAAAAAGAAGATGCGGAGTCTGGGTTCCGTTCAGCTCCCCACCGAGGCCTTTATGGCTGTCCTTAAACTGGACGAAGAGTAAAATCAGCAGCTTCTTTTGCCCTCCGGGGCTCCTTTTACGAGGTGGCTCTGAAGCTGGCCCACCGGATCACCCACCGAGAAAGGACGGATGTCCACATGGATCTTGACCACTTCGCCGGGCTGCTTTCCGCTCAGCTCCGCCGTCCGGCGGTACCTGTAGAGCAGCAGCTGAGCACCCTCAAACGACTGAATTTTCATTTCTCCCCCGACCTGGAGGCCCATTTTCAGGCTCACCCGGAGTCCTATGAGGACCCGGCCTACCTCACCCTCCTGTGCCGCCTGGCTCAGGATGCCCCTGATCAGGTTCTGGTGACAGTGCCGGAGTCCCCCACCCCCGAAATCATGTACCGTGAACTGCTGAAGGGGCTCTGCGCCCTTACCGGCGGCTCCTATTCCCTCTCCGGCGGCGATTTGGCTCCCATCTCCGGCGGAAATCGTATCCTCACCTTCTCTCTCAACGGCGCGGCCTGTGGATACGAGGCCCAGGACCTGGGTGGCTGGCTGGATATGGGCCTGCTCACCCACCTCAACCGCCTGCTGTCCCAGAGGGAGGAAAAAAGGCGTTTTCTCACCGTGGAGGACATCCGCCTGCCGGGGCAGCTGGTCTTCTTCCGCTCCCCCCAGTGGGCCCAGTTTTTTGCCGCCGCCACCAGCCTGGACGCCAAAGAGGCCTGACGTGGGCCAGACCCGGAGCCCTTCCCGTAAGAGGGCTCCGGGCTTTTTCCGCCCTTTCGGAACCTCCTCTCTCCCCTTTACGCGGCATAGAAATCGTGTTATAATCCATATCGATATGTTGAAATGTCATATTTAAAATTATAAAAGACAAGGAGTGACCCGCGGTGGAGGAACTGGAAGAATTAAAGCGCCGTCTGGAAGAGGACCGTCCCATGGTCTGGGACAGCTTCCCCGACATCGGCCTTTACATGGACCAGGTGATCTCCTACATCTCCCGCCAGCTCATTTCCTATGACGGCGGTGAGTCCCTGACCCCCGCCATGGTGAACAACTATATCAAGGATGGCCTCCTTCCCCGCGCCGAAGGAAAAAAGTACAGCAAGACCCATCTGGGCTATCTCACCGCCATCTGTGCCCTCAAGCAGGTCCTCTCTGTCCGGGATACCCGCACCCTTCTGGAGACGGGCAGCGCCGGGCGGGACCCGGAGAAGCTGTATGCCGCCTTTTACCAGGAGCTCTCCCTAGCCCTGGACTGCACCGCCGAGGTGCTGGACCCCGACCTGGCCCAGGAGGATCTGCCCCGGCTGGCCTTGCGGCTGGCTCTGCGCAGTTATGCCGACAAGCTGGCCTGTCAGCGCATCCTCTCCCTCATTGCCCCCCAGGAGGAAAAGTCGGAGCGCCGGAAAAAATAACTTGAATTGGAGCATACGTCCAATTTTTACGGGAGGTAATCACACTATGCACGACTTCGTTATCGTCACTGACTCTTCCGCCGATTTACCCGCCAGCCTGATCCAGGATATGGGGGTAGAGGTGCTTCCCCTGTCCTTCACCGTTCAGGGCAAGACCTATCACAATTATCCCGATGACCGGGAGATGGACCCCAAAGTGTTTTACAAGATGCTCCGGGATGGGGAGATGGCCACCACCTCCGCCGTCAACGTGGCTGAGTATACCGCCATGCTGGAGCCCCTGCTCCAGGCCGGGAAGGATGTGCTGGTGCTGGCCTTTTCCTCCGGGCTGTCCACCACCTATCAGTCCTCGGTCATCGCGGTAAACGACCTTATCGAGCGCTATCCTGACCGGAAGCTTCTCACTGTGGATACTCTGTGCGCCTCCATGGGGCAGGGCCTGCTGGTATGGCTGGCTGTCCAGGAGCAAAGGAAGGGAAAGACCATGGAGGAGGTCCGGGACTGGGTGGAGGAAAACAAACTCCACCTGTGCCACTGGTTCACCGTAGATGACCTCCACTTCCTAAAACGGGGCGGCCGCATCTCCGCCGCCACCGCCGTTGTGGGCACGATGCTGTCCATCAAGCCCGTTCTCCACGTGGATGATGAGGGCCACCTCATCAGCATGGGTAAGGCACGGGGCCGCGCAGGCTCCCTCACCGCTCTGGTGGATCACATGGAGCAGACAGTCACCGATGTGGACACCGTCTTCATCAGCCATGGCGACTGCCTGGCCGACGCCGAAAAGGTGGCCGACGATGTGAAGAAGCGCTTTGGTACGCAAAATGTTGTCATCAACAATATTGGTCCTGTCATTGGCGCCCACTCCGGCCCAGGAACGGTAGCTCTCTTTTTCCTGGGCACAAAGCGGTAAATTCCCCCCAAAGGAGCTGTATCTATGGATACCACATGGCTGGAGGTCACGGTGGACACCACCGAGCCTCAACTGGATGACCTGTGCGCCAAACTGACCATGAACGGCGCCACTGGTCTGGCCATCGAAGACGAGAACGATTTTAAGACCTTTCTGGAGCAGAACCGGCAGTATTGGGACTATGTGGACGACGAGCTGCTGGAGCGGATGAAGGGCGCCGCCCGGGTGAAGTTCTATGTCACCGACGACGCCGATGGGATGGCCCAGCTTCAAAAGTGGATGGCGGGCATCGATCTGCCCTACACCACCACCCCCCTGCGAGAACATGACTGGGCCACCAGCTGGCAGAAGTACTATAAGCCCCTCACCGTGGGAGAGCGCCTCTACGTGGTGCCTGACTGGGAGCGGGGGGAACCGGTGCCCGACGGCCGGACGGCGCTCTACCTCAATCCCGGACTCACCTTCGGCACCGGCAACCACGCCTCCACCCGGCTGTGCCTGGAGTGGACCGAGGCCTCGGTGAAGAAGGGCGGCAGCGTGCTGGATCTGGGCTGCGGCTCGGGTATTTTGTCCATTGCCGCCCTGCTGCTGGGTGCCTCCTCCGCCATTGGCGTGGACATCGACCCCAAAGCAGTGGATGTGGCCTATGAAAACGCCGCCCTCAACGGCATCGGACGGGACCGGTATACCGTGCTGGCGGGGGACATTCTCTCCGACGCCCCCCTAAAGGCCCGGCTGGCGGAGGGGAAATACGACCTGGTGCTTGCCAACATCGTGGCCGACGTCATCATTCCCCTCTCCGCCCATGTTGAGGAGCTTCTGGCCCCCGGCGGTATTTTCCTGTGCTCCGGCATCATCGACACCCGCTGTGAAGAGGTCCGCGCCGCCTTTGAGAAACACGGCCTGACCGTCTTTGGCCGGAAGGAGCGGGACGGCTGGGTGGCATATGCCGCCCGCTTTTGAGCATGCTCCCAGAAAGGAGGTCCTGACCCATGAAGGCAGTGGTCCGCTCCATTCCCTTCCCTGAAAACGGACGACTGCTGGCGGTCAGCGATGTCCACGGAAATTTGCCCTGGCTGAGGGGATTGTTGGAAAAGGTCGGTTTTTCCACCGATGACGCCCTTGTGCTGGTGGGCGATCTGGTGGAAAAGGGGACTGACAGCCTGTCCACCCTGCGCTATGTCATGGAGCTTTCCAACACCCACACCGTCCACGTCTTGTGCGGCAACTGCGACAACCTGGCGGTGGACTTTATGGATCGAAATTCCGGTCTGGGAAGGGATTTTTTCCGCTACTACCTCAGCGTTTGGCGGGAACGCTCCCTCATTGTGCAGATGGCTATGGAGATCGGCGCACCGGTGTCCTCTCCGGAAGACCTGGCCCCGCTGCGGGCGGCTTTGCGGGAGCGGTTTGCCCCGGAGCTGGACTTCCTCCGGGCCCTTCCCACCATTCTCACTGCCCCCAATTATGTCTTTGTCCACGGGGGCGTTCCCTCCTATGACCACATGGAGGAGCTGGACGCCTGGAAGTGCATGAAAAATGACGACTTCATGGGCCAGGGCCGCTCCTTCCCCTATTACTGCGTGGTGGGCCACTGGCCGGTGTCCCTCTACCGTCCCGACCATCCCTGCTGTGACCCCCTCATCGACCGGGATCGGAAAATCATCAGCATAGACGGGGGCTGTGTCCTCAAGGACGACGGCCAGCTCAACGCCCTCATCCTCCCCCCCAGCGGAGAGACGATCACCTGGTGTTCCTACGACGATCTCCCCCGCAGGAGGGCCCTGGACGCCCAGAGGGAGACCGCCCATCCCTTTACCATACGTTGGAGCGATCATGCCGTCGAGGTGCTGGAGTCCGGCCCTGAGTTCTCCCTGTGCCGGCATGTCAGCACCGGCCGGGAGCTTTGGCTGCTCACCAGATACCTTCACCAGCATAATGGCCAGACCTGGTGTGAGGATGCCACCGATTATCGGCTTCCCGTATCCCCCGGCGACCTTCTCTCCGTGGTGCAGGAGACCTCCCGGGGCGCTCTGGTAAAGAAGGGTGGCGCCACCGGTTGGTACCTGGGCCGCCTGGAGGCCCTCTAATTTGGCTCTATCGCCGATTTGACGCTGAAAAAAGGGCGGAATTAGGGAGAAAATCCATTGACAAGCATCTTTGGCGCTGATATACTATTATAGCCGCTTTGACTGGGTATATAAAGCGGAAGAGTGAGCAAGAGCCCGGGCTGCTACGCTGCCCGTTTCTTCCCGCCCCCGACAGCGAGCCCGTTATGAAGGAGTGAAAAACTTAAATGCACGCGATCATTGAGACCGGCGGCAAGCAGTACAAGGTGGCCGAGGGTGACACCCTCTTCATCGAGAAGCTTCCCGTCGAGGCCGGCGACACCGTGACCTTTGACAAGGTCCTGGCTGTGCTGGACGGCGACAAGGCCACCTTCGGCGCCCCCGTCGTGGACGGCGCCAAGGTCACCGCTTCCGTGGTGAAGAACGGCAAGGGCAAGAAGGTCATCGTCTTCAAGTACAAGCCCAAGAAGGGCTACCGCCGCAAGCAGGGCCACCGTCAGCCCTACACCAAGGTCACCATCGGCAAGATCGAGGCCTGAACCGAGGTCTTACCTGACCTATGATCGAGGTTACTTTTTTTACGGAGGGCAGCCGCCTGACCGGCTTTGAGGTTAAGGGTCACAGCGGATTGGCCTCCCAGGGAGAGGATATCCTCTGCGCCGCCGTCACCAGCGCCGTCCGGCTCACTGAGTGCGCCGTCAATGACGTGCTGGGTCTGGAGGCCGCGGTGAAGGTGCGGGAAAAGGATGCCTCCATCACCCTCAAACTCCCCGGCGGCCTGGGGCAGACCAACGAGAGCACCTGTCAGACCCTTCTGACGGCTATGATGGTCTACTTTGCCGACCTGCGGGAGGAATATCCCGACAACATTATCGTTTACGACATGGAGGTGTAACACCATGCTGAAGATCGGTCTTCAGTTCTTCGCTCACAAGAAGGGCGTCGGCTCCACCCGGAACGGCCGTGACTCCGAGTCCAAGCGTCTGGGCGTGAAGCGGGGCGACGGTCAGTTCGTCCTGGCCGGCAACATCCTGGTGCGTCAGCGCGGCACCCACATCCACCCCGGTGTGAACGTGGGCAAGGGCAGCGATGACACCCTGTTCGCCCTCAAGGACGGCAAGGTCAAGTTCGAGCGTCTGGGTAAGGACCGCAAGCAGGTTTCCATTGTGGAGATCGCCCAGTAACTTGAGCATTATAGCGCCTCGGACAGGGTATCCTCTGTTCGGGGCGTTTTTTATTGATTGTACAGGAGGTGCTGTCTATGCCAGCATTTGTGGATACCGCAAAGATCACGGTGAAGTCCGGCAAGGGGGGCAATGGCGCCGTGGCCTTCCACCGGGAGAAGTATGTGGCCGCCGGCGGCCCCGACGGCGGTGACGGCGGCCGGGGCGGCAACGTGATCCTCCAGGTGGACCCCCACATGTCCACTCTGATGGATTTCCGCTACAAGCGCAAATATGTGGCCGGCAACGGCATGGACGGCACCGGAAAGCGCTGCTCAGGCAAGGATGGGGAGGACATGGTCATCAAGGTCCCCCTGGGCACCGTGGTCCGGGACGCCCAGACCGGCCAGATCATTGCCGACATGTCCAATACCGAGCCCTTTGTCCTCTGCCGTGGGGGCAACGGCGGCTGGGGCAACAAGCACTTTGCCACCCCCACCCGTCAGGTGCCCAACTTTGCAAAAGCCGGCCTCCCCGGCCAGGAGCGGGAGGTCATTCTGGAGCTGAAGCTTCTGGCCGACGTTGGCCTGGTAGGTTTCCCCAATGTGGGGAAATCCACCCTGCTCTCCGTGGTCTCCAAGGCCCGGCCCAAGATTGCCGACTACCACTTCACCACCCTTTTCCCCAACCTGGGTGTGGTCTATGTGGACGAAGGCGTCTCCTTCGTCATGGCGGACATTCCCGGCATCATTGAAGGGGCCAGCGATGGGGCTGGTCTGGGCCACGACTTCCTCCGCCACATCGACCGTTGCCGGCTCCTCATCCACATTGTGGACGTATCCGGCCGGGAGGGCCGGGACCCCGTGGAGGACTTTGAAGCCATCAATACCGAGCTGGAGCAGTACAGCCCGGAGCTGGCCCAGCGCCCCATGTTGGTGGCTGGCAATAAGGCCGACATCGCCGAGGACCGCTCTTTGTTGGAAAAACTTAAGGTCCATGTGGAGGCCAAGGGCCTCACCTTCTTCGAGCTCTCCGCCGCCACCCACCAGGGGGTGGATGCCCTCATGCGCCACGCCGCCGGGCTCCTGGCCCAGCTCCCCCCCATTACGGTATACGAGCCCAACTACGTTCCAGCGCCCCCAGAGCTGGACACCAGCGGCGATGTCACCATTGAGAAGGTGGATGATGTGTGGATGGTGGACGGCCCCTGGCTCCAGCGGCTCATGTCCAATGTCAATTTCAACGACATCGAGTCCCGCAACTGGTTTGACCGGGTCCTGCGGGAGTCCGGACTCTTCCAGCGGATGGAGGACATGGGGGTCCAGGACGGCGATACCGTCTGCCTCTACAATTTGGAATTTGAGTACCAAAAATGACAAAACGGAGTATCCGGCGATGAATGACGATAAAAGAGGTCGAAATGGGACCCCTGTGGGATAGCACGGTACGCCGGTCTTACTTTGGTGTTTTCTTGGCAAATGGCGCTTAGCGCAAAAAGGGACCCGCCGCAGAACGATTTCATTCTGTAGCGGGTCCTTTTATGGTTTATGGGGAGTATATCCACCCAGAGATCCCAGATCAGCGAAGTACCTGCTGGCCGCTGGCCACATAGATCTGATACCACTCATAGTGCTCCAGCTTCACATCCAGTGCCCGGATGGCCAGATCCAGCCGGTCCAGCTTGCTGCTGCCCACCAGGGGCATCGCTCCTACAGGGTGGTACATGATCCACGCATAGACGATCACCGCTGGCTCTACACCGTGCTTTTCTGCGATACCGGGGTGATTACAATAAGTTTGAAATTGACGCGCTGCCCGGGAAGTAGATCTGTCTCGGAGGCGATGTCCATGATGAGCCTTTCCCGTTCAGACCCTGGAACGGCAAAGAAAAGGCAGGGCGGCATGACCCTTCCGTCATGCCGCCCTGCGACAATTAAATGATTCTCCTATGGGGGCGTACCTTGCGGCGCTCCGTTTTTCATATTTAACGCCATTCTCAGGACGGGTCGATGGTAAACTCCTGGTTTCCCATGGAGCCGGGACCCAACTCATACTTTTCAAAAACCACCACGGGGAGGCCCTCGGCATTCAGATAGAAGGGCTGGTCCTCCTCAATGCCCTGGAAGCCGCCCTGCTCGGCAGTCCAGTAGATATTGTCCGGGTCCTGTGCCCGCTGGGCGATCTGTTGGGCCACCTGGCTGTTGACCATCTCCATCCAGTTGGGTCCCAGCAGATCCCGGAGGGTGAGCTCCCGTCCGGTCTCCAGGTCAATGTTGTAGGTGTAGAATTCCGTATAGGCGCTGGCCCGGGTCTCGGTCTTGTTAACCACAAAGGAGAGGTACTGCTCATTCTGGCACTTGACCTCGTAGTCTACATCAATGATGACCGGCATATAGTCCTTGGGATCTCCGCCGGTGGCCACATAGGCCTCCTTGGTCTCCCTGGCCCTGGCCTCAGCCTCATCAATGACGGCCTGAATCCGGGTGGAGATCTCCTGGTTGATCTTCTGTTCCAGCTCGGTGTGGCCGGTGTTCTCCAGGGCGGGGAGGCGAACGTCAATGACCCGCTCATCGTCATTGATGGTGTACTCACTGACGGTGACGATCCTGGCCAGGCTGCCCAGCACCGGCACCTCGTACACCGCCTGGGCAAAGCTGGGGCTGCCGTTGACCAGCAGCACAAAGCAGGCGCAGCTGGCCAGAGCGGTGGCCAGGCTCCGGCGAAGGACCCGGCGGCCCTTCCGCAGCCGGTCCCCCTCCCGAATGGCGGCGCGGACGGCCAAGGAGAGCTCCTCCGGCGTCTCCTGAGCGTGATAGCGGGCCCTGGCCCGTTCCATTTCAGGGTGCATAGTCGATCTCCTCTCCTGTCATGTCCTTAAGCTTTCGGATGGCTTTGTAGAGCCGGGACTTAACCGTGTTCAGATTAGCCCCGGTGGCCTGGGCGATCTCCTCCAGCTTCATGTCCTCAAAGTAGCGCAGCTTGATGACGGTCTGCTCTTGAAAGGATAGTCGGTCAATGGCATCATAGAGGTCCAGCCGCTCTCCCGGGTCCCCCGACTCCACCGCCCGGTCCACCATGACCTCCTCCAGAGACACCAGATTGCGGTTCCTCCGAAAATGGTTCATAGCCTCGTTGATGAGAATCCGGTAAAACCAGGTCTTCAGGTAGGCCGGTTCCCGGACGGTATCCACCTTGGACAGCGCCTTCACAATGGCCTCCTGGACCACGTCCAGGGCCGCGTCCCGATTTTTGACATAGCTGACCGCCAGGCGGTAAAAATCCGTCTGTCCGTTCAGGATATGCTCCACCAGCAGCTGGCGGTTGTCCGGGGCGCTTTTTCTCAAGGGAACAACAGCTTCCTTCCATTATGGATCTTCCGGGCTTACCGTGTGGGTCCGCAGATAGTCGGCCCAGCATTGATAGCCGCTCTTGGTAAGGTGGACGCCATCGGTGCTCTTCTCCGCCGACAGAGCGTCTTTGTCTTCGGCCAGGGCAGCGTGGGCATCCACCAGATAGACCTCCTTTTGCCCAGCCAGTTGGGCAATCAGGTCATTATAGACGGCGATCTTCTCATTTTTCAGCCACTCGTGGCTCTCCGACTTTTCCGCCGTCACCGGCAGCAGGGTCTGGAGGTAGATCTGGGCTTCAGGCTGGGCGGCCCGGACCAGATCGATCAGCTGTGCGTAGCTGTTATAGAACCGCTGGTCGTTGTACCAGCCCAGCTCGTTGATGCCCAGCAGGACATACACCTTGCCATATTCCTTCTGTTTCAGGGCCTCCAGGGGAGTATCTTTCTGACCATTCACCCGGATCACAGCGTCAGTGCGGACGGACTGGACGGTAAGGCCCTTATAGGAGAGGTTGGCCGCCCCCCGGATGTCACTATAAAGGAGCAGACCATCGGTGAGAGAGTCTCCCAGAAAGGCGGCGTCCTGGAACCAGTCGTCCTCCACCGCCTCCCCTTCCGGCACAGGCACGCTGAAGTCGTAATTCTGGTTGGAAACAGCCTCCTCCTGGATGTGAGGCGTCTCTTCAGAGGCGGATACCGTGGGAAGGACGCGTGTTTCCAGCGGCACAGCTGTCTCTCCGGCAGGCTGCTGGCGCTCCACCTTCTGCAAGGGCAGGTCATCTGTATCATGCCGGGCGCTCACATGGGCCGCAAGCAAAGGCCAGCTCCCGGTCAGCAGCAGCACCAGGAGCAGCACAGCGGCGGGCAGCCGAAAGTGGGCGGCGCCGCGGCGCCTCCGCCTCTGGCAGCGTTTGGGTTGATAGGCCAAGCGGCTCCCTCCTTTTGTTTTTCTATTGGTTAGACGGAGCGGTGAGCGGAAAGTTTTCTATGGAGCAAATTTTTTATCAGAAAAACAAAAAAAGGACAGCCAAAAGGCTGTCCTTTTTTTATGGAGCAGGTGACGAGGCTCGAACTCGCTACCTCCACCTTGGCAAGGTGGCGCTCTACCAGATGAGCTACACCTGCAAGCGACAAATGATATTATAGCCACACTTGCCGCTTCTGTCAAGGGTATTTTTCAATTTTCCGCATTTTCATCTGCCTGGATCGTCGCCTCTCCACAGACGGGGTACTCCCCGTCGGGCCAGACATAGTCCGCCTGGATCATCTGGGCATCGGTGAGAAGAACGCCCTCCTCCCAGGTCGGGTCCATGTGGCGGCTCCCCTCCTCCAGGGTCACGATGGTCCAGAAATGCCTTTCTCCATTGTGGGTCCCCTCCACCACCTGACAGGAAAGCTCCACCAGGTCACACAGCTCCTTGTAGGCCAGGGCCATGCCCTCGCTGTCAGCGGTCCCTTCTACCAGGGCGTGGTAGGCGGTGGAGCCAGCGCCGGCCTCCGCCGCGGCACTATCCCGGAGGGCGCCAAACAGCGCCGAGGCCAGCGCCCCATTCCCCAGGCCGACCCGGTAGGGCTCTGCCAGGTCGGCGGCGGCATCCTCCAGCTGCATCCGCTTTCCCTGGAGGGTCTTGGCGTCCTCGGGATAGGTGAGGAGAACCTCCACCACCCGCCGGCTCCCCTCATCCGGGTACAGATTCACCTGGGCCTCCGGCATCCCCAGGGCGGCGGCGGGCTGATCATAGTAGGCCTCCCGAATGAGCTCCCGGATGTAGTCAACGTCCTGGGTCTCATCAAAGTAGTTGATCTGAAAGACCGTCTCGGGGACAAAGCCATCCAGAGCGTCCAGCAGTTCGGCCCGGATGGCGCCGCTGCCGGTAACGGTGGTGACGGCAGCGATCTGCTCCGTCGAGCGCCGGTAGTCAACGGTAATGGTGGCCTCGTAGTAGGAGACCATTCGGGTGAAACTGTGCTGGATACGGTCTACGGCATAAGCGCCCAGGGGGTCGGAGTGGCTGATCTCATCGCAGGCCTGGGTGAGCTGCTCCTCCACGTCCCCTTTCCAGTTTTTCAGGCGGATGACCCCTACCTCCTCATGGGCCTTCACCTGGGCCAGGATGGCGCTTTGAAGCTCAGCGTAGCTCTCCGCCCATACGGCGTTGGAGTCATCCTCCGCCACACTGAGCCTCACATGGGGCTCCACCGACTGGTACTCCCGCTCCAGCATGGCCGAGCAGCCGCCGAGCAGCGCCAGCGCCGTGAGCCACAGGACGGCAAGGCGCCCCTTAATAGCCCAGGTCCTCATCCACCAGGACCACTTCCATGTCCATGCTGTTGGGCTTCTCCCAATAGACCACCAGGGCCCGGCAGATGCGCTCCGGGCTCTTGCAGTCATAGCAGCGATCCCCCTTGGCGGCGCAGGGGGTCTTCCGGCCCAACCGCTGGGCGTTCTTGGGTGCGGCAATGTTCCGGGCCCGCCAGAGGGCGGCGTCATAGTCGGGGGCCACCTTGTTCCGCCCCACGATAAAGTACACCTTCTCATGGCCGAAGAGCCCGGAGGCCACCCGGTTGCCGGTGCCGTCGATGTTGATGAGCTCTCCGGTCTCGGCGGCGCCATTCACCGAAGTGAGATAAATCTGGGCGCCGGCCGCCTCCTGGGCGGTGCTCCCCGCCCAGTGCCAGAGGATCTGGTTGTGCTTCCCCAGCCGCTCGGCCAGGGCCATCTCCTGAATGGTCACCGAGCCGCCGATGCCGATGGTCTTTTTGTCCAGGACGGCGTCTAAGTAGTCGGCGGCCTGGGCCGCCGTGTCAAAGCGGGAGACGGCAAAGCCCTCCGCCTCCAGGCTTTTCTGCAACTTTTCAAGGTCTGCCATAAAACACCCTTCCTTTCTTACAAGGATCTATAGATCATTTTGCTGATACTCTCGGAATCCCTCGCCCATGACTTCGTGTGCGTCGCAGACAATGAGAAAGGCGGTAGGGTCCACCTCCTTGACCATGCGCTTCATGGTCACAATCTGACGCTGTTTGAAGGCGCACATGAGGACCTCTTTGTCCTGCCCCGACCAGGCGCCTCTGCCCTGGAGGATGGTGACCCCCCGGTCCAGCTCCCGGGTGAGCTTCCGGGCAATGGCCCGCGGGTCCTGGCTGATGATATAGGCCACCTTGGCGGTATCCAGACCGTAAAGGACCATGTCCATCACCTTGGAGGAGAGGTAGAGCGCCACTACGCCGTAGAGAGCGCTGTATGCGTTCTCAAAGGCCAGGGCCACCGCCACGATGACCACCAGGTCGATGGCCATGAGGAGCTTGCCCATGGGCAGCCAGGCCAGCTTGAGCTTCAAAAGCCGGGCGATGAGATCGGTGCCACCGGTTGTGGCCCCCTGGAGGAAGACGATGCCCAGGGAGCCGCCCATGAGCACACCGCCGTAAATGGAGGCCAGCATAGGGTCCATGGGCTGGAAGGTGTGGAGCATGTGGAGCACGTCGATGGCCACGGAGGAGACGAACATGGCGTAGAGGGAGGAAAGGAGGAGATGCCCTCCCAGCAGCCGCCAGCCCAGGAGAAACAGCGGGGCATTGAGAAGGATGACCACAGTGCCGATGGGGGCCCAGGGCAGGAAGGCATTGATGATCTGGGCCACGCCAGTGATGCCGCCGAAGCCGATCTCGTTGGGCTCATAGCACCAGTTAAAGCCCACGGCGTACACCATCGACGCCAGGGTGATCCACACATAGGCCAGCAGGGTCTTGCTCAGGGTCTTTTTCATAGATACCTCCAAGGGGGCGGAATCTTCCATCACAGCAGGCTCATCTGCTCCTCGCCCCGGTCTTCCTCCTTCAGAAGGGCGCCGGCCGCCGGCAGGCTCTTGGCCCGGTAGCGGGCGGCATTCTGGATGGGGGTCCGGTCCAGGGGGGCGGCCCCCTCTACCTTATATTTGGGTTTGAGGGTCATGACGGCCACGCCCTGGGTGGTACGGGTGGTCTTTGGGGCCAGGGCGGCGGTGTGGAAGATGAGGCAGCGCCCCTCGGTAGACCATACCGCCATCTCCAGATCCTCCCGGAGGAGGAAGGCCCGGACCATGGGGCTCTTATCAGAGTATGCCCCGGTGAGGCGCTTTCGTCTCGTCTGGGTCTGGTAGCCCGCCAGCTCCACCCGGGCGGCTTTACCATTTTCAAAGAAAAAGAGAAGCTGCCCGGAGTAGTCTCCGGGAACGCAGGCCCAGAGGAAGCTCTCTCCCTCGTCAAAGCCCAGCTTGGTGGGGAGATAGTCACCCAGGAGGCTGGCCTTGGCGTCCTCAAAGTCGCTCATGCGGGTCTTGTAGCACTGCTGGCGGTCGGTGAAGACCAGCAGCTCGTCCCGGTTGGTACACTCCCACTGGAGATAGGCCCCATCCCCCTCCTTGTACTTCTGCTCTCCGGACATGCGGAGGGACTGGGGGGTGATCTTCTTGAAATAGCCCTCCCTGGAGAGGAAGACGTTCACCGGGTAGTCGGGCACGTCCTCCCCACCCTCGTCGGCCTCCTCTGCGTGATCGAAGAGAAGCTGGGTCCGCCGGGGAACGGCGTACTTCTTCTTCACAGCGGCCAGCTCGGCCACAATGGTCTTCTTGATGCGGCCGGGGCTGTCCACCAGGTCCTGGAGGTCGGCGATCTCCTTCTCCAGATCCTCGGTCTCCCGGGTCCGCTTGAGAATATACTCCTTATTGATGTTGCGCAGCTTGATGTCGGCCACATACTCGGCCTGGACCTGGTCGATGCCGAAGCCGATCATCAGGTTGGGAATGACCTCGGCGTCCTCCTCGGTTTCCCGGATGATCTGGATGGCCCGGTCGATGTCCAGCAGGATCTTCTGTAAGCCCTGGAGGAGGTGGAGCTTTTCTCTGCGCTTGCCCAGCACAAAGTAGGTCCGGCGGCGGATGGACTCCATGCGCCAGGCCGTCCACTCCTCCAAAATCTGCCGCACCCCCATGACCCGGGGCATGCCGGCGATGAGGATATTGAAGTTACAGGAGAAGGAGTCCCGCAGGGGGGTCATACGGAAGAGCCGGGCCATCAGTTTGTCCGGGTCGGTGCCCCGCTTGAGATCCATGGTGAGCTTGAGGCCGCTCAGGTCGGTCTCATCCCGCATGTCGGAGATCTCCTTCACTTTCCCGTTCTTTACCAGCTCGGAGACCTTGTCCATGATGGCCTCCACAGTGGTGGAGTAGGGGATTTCATAGATCTCGATGAGATTTTCTTCCTTTACATACCGCCACCGGGCCTGGACCTTAAAGGAGCCACGCCCCGTCTCATAGATGGCGGAGAGCTCCCGCTCGTCGTAGAGAAGCTCGCCGCCGGTGGGAAAGTCGGGGGCTTTTAGGGTCGCCATGAGGTCGCAGTTGGGATTTTTCAGGTAGGCGGTGGTGGTGTCGCACACCTCGGCCAGGTTGAAGCCGCAGATATTGGAGGCCATGCCCACGGCGATGCCCATATTGGAGGATACCAGCACGTTTGGAAAGGTGGTAGGCAGGAGGGTGGGCTCGTCCATGCTGCCGTCGTAGTTGGGAACAAAGTCCACCGCATCCTGGTCGATGTCCCGGAAAAATTCAGCGCAGATGGGGTCCAGCCGCACCTCGGTGTAACGTGGGGCGGCCCAGGCCATATCCCGGGAGTAGACCTTGCCAAAGTTGCCCTTGGAGTCCACCAGGGGGTGGAGGAGGGCGCCGTAGCCCCGGGAGAGGCGGACCATGGTGTCATAGATGGCGGCGTCGCCGTGGGGGTTGAGCTTCATGGTGGCTCCCACCACGTTGGCCGACTTGGTCCGATTCCCACCCAGCAGCTTCATCTGGTACATAGTGTAGAGGAGCTTGCGGTGGGAGGGCTTGAAGCCGTCGATTTCGGGGATGGCCCGGGAGACGATGACGCTCATGGCGTAGGGCATGTAGTTGATCTCCAGGGTCTGGGTGATGGGCTGCTCCAGCACCTCGGCGTGAAGGCCCAGGACGTTGGAGTCGTCCACCCGCTTGCCCCCCTCCTGGGGGACCTTTTTCTTAGCCAATGGTGATCAGTCCTTCTGTGTTATGGTCAGATGGGGCCCGGCTCAGGGCGGCATCAGGAGATGTCGGCCAGCTCCAGATACTTATATCCGTTCTCCGCGATATGGTCCTTCCGCCCCTGGAGATTGTCCCCCAGCAGCAGATCAAAGGCGTCGGCGGTGCGCTCCACGTCCTCGGGCATGACCTTGATGAGGCGGCGGGTGGCCGGGCTCATGGTGGTGAGCCACATCATATCGGGCTCGTTCTCGCCCAGGCCCTTGGAGCGCTGGATGGTGTACTTCTTCCCTTCCAGCTCCTTGAGAATACCGGCTTTTTCCCCCTCATTGTAGGCAAACCAGGTCTTCTCCTTATAGCTGATCTCGTAGAGGGGGGATTCGGCGATATAGACATACCCCCGCTGGATGAGGGTGGGGGTGAGCCGGTAGAGCATGGTCAGGATGAGGGTGCGGATCTGGTAGCCGTCCACATCGGCATCGGTACAGATGACGATCTTGTTCCACCGGAGGTTCATGAGGTCAAACTCCGCCATGTCCTTGGCGTGCTTGTCCTTGACCTCCACCCCGCAGCCCAGCACCTTCAAAAGATCGGTGATGATCTCGCTTTTAAAGATCTTGCCGTAGTCGGCCTTGAGGCAGTTGAGGATCTTGCCCCGGACCGGCATGATGCCCTGGAACTCGGCGTCCCGGCTGAGCTTTACGGCCCCCATGGCGGAGTCGCCCTCCACGATGTAGAGCTCCCGGCGCTCGGTGTCCTTGGTGCGGCAGTCCACAAACTTCTGCACCCGGTTGGAGATGTCCACGCTGCCGGAGAGCTTTTTCTTGATGTTCAGCCGGGCCTTTTCCGCCGATTCCCGGGAGCGCTTGTTGATGAGGACCTGTTCGGCGATTTTCTGGGCGTCAAAGGGGTTTTCGATGAAGTAGACCTCCAGCTGGCTCTTTAAAAACTCTGTCATGGCCTCCTGGACGAACTTGTTGTTGATGGCCTTTTTGGTCTGGTTTTCATAGGAGGTCTGAGTGGAGAAGTTGTTGGAGACAAAGACCAGGCAGTCCTGGACGTCGTTCCAGGTGAGCTTGCTCTCGCTCTTTTGATACTTGCCCTGGGCCTTCAGGTAGCCGTCGATGGCGGAGACGAAGGCGGAGCGCACCGCCTTCTCCGGGGAGCCGCCGTGCTCCAGCCAGGAGGAGTTGTGGTAGTGCTCGATGACCTGGACCCGGTTGGAGAAGCAGAAGGAGACGGACAGCTTCACTTTGTAGTCGGGCTTATCAGCCCGGTCCCGCCCTTTCCGCTCAGTCTGCCAGAAGACCGGCTGGGTGAGGCTGTCCTCCCCGGCCAGCTCCCG
This sequence comes from Candidatus Intestinimonas merdavium, assembly GCA_019115785.1. Taxonomy (GTDB): domain Bacteria; phylum Bacillota; class Clostridia; order Oscillospirales; family Oscillospiraceae; genus Intestinimonas; species Intestinimonas merdavium. Next base: position 29,454 of record DXCX01000035.1, read on the forward strand.
GACATAGTCCTCGATGCCGTGCTCGTACCGGAAGTCGGTGGTCTCAAACTTTCCCCCCACCTGGTTTCGGAAGCGGAAGGTGATCCCAGCGTTGACCACCGCCTGGCGCTTGAGGACGTCCAGAAAGTAGTCCACCGGAATGTTGATGTCTGTGAAGACCTCCAGGTCGGGCTTCCAGCGGAATTTGGAGCCGGTCTTCCTGCCGGAATAGGGGACCTTTTGAAGGCCGCCGATGTTCTCACCCTTTTCAAAGTGGAGGGTGTACTCCTGACCGTCCCGGTGGATCACAGCGTCAAAGAACTCACTGGCATACTGGGTGGCGCAGGTGCCCAGACCGTTGAGGCCCAGGGAATACTCGTAGTTATCCCCTTCCAGATTGTTGTACTTGCCGCCGGCATAGAGCTCACAGAAGACCAGTTCCCAGTTGAACCGCTGCTCCTTCTCGTTCCAGTCCACCGGACAGCCCCGACCGAAGTCTTCCACCTCAATGGACTGGTCGGCGTACCGGGTCACTGTGATGAGATCGCCGTGGCCCTCCCGGGCCTCGTCGATGGCGTTGGACAGGATCTCAAATACGGCATGCTCACAGCCCTCCAGCCCGTCGGAGCCAAAAATGACACCGGGCCGCTTTCGGACCCGGTCGGCACCCTTCAGGGAGGAGATGGATTCGTTGCCGTAGCTTTTGGCGGTGGTCTTTGGCATGGGTCTCCCTCACATTCAAACGATAATGTCTCAGATTAAGTTTATCCCATTTCCACCCTCCCTGTCAAGCAAGGAAGCGGGTCGAAAAAGGCCCAAAAAAGGCCGCCAGTCCCATAAACCGGCGGCCTCGGTATTCAAATTCCCAAAGGAGGTTCAGCGTCCCCCGGTGCCTTTCATGGCCCGCATGGCGTTGAGGATGGCAATCACCGACACGCCCACATCGGCAAAGACGGCCTCCCACAGGTTGGCCTCCCCCACGGCGCCCAGCACCAGCACCAGAGCCTTCACCCCCAGGGCAAAAACAATGTTCTGCCGGACGATGACCAGGGTCTTTTGGGCGATGCGGATGGCCACGGCGATCTTGGAGGGCTTGTCGTCCATGAGGACCACATCGGCGGCCTCGATGGCGGCGTCGGAGCCCAGTCCCCCCATGGCGATGCCAATGTCGGCCCGGGAAAGAACAGGGGCGTCGTTGATGCCGTCCCCCACAAAGGCCAGACATCCCTTCCCTGTCTTCTCAGATAGCAGTGCCTCCACCTGATCCACCTTGTCGGCAGGCAGGAGCTGGGTGTGGACCTCGTCCAGCCCCAGCTGGGCGGCCACACTCTCCCCCACGGCCTTGGCGTCTCCAGTGAGCATCACCGTCTTGGCCACCCCCAGGGCTTTCAGGTCGGTCACCGCCTGGGCGGCGTCCTCCTTCACCTCGTCGGAGATGACGATGTGGCCCAGGTACTCCCCCTTCGCCGCCACATGGACGGTGGTGCCCACCCGGTGACAGGGGTGCCAGGACACACCGATGGCATCCATGAGCTTGTCGTTGCCCACCCAGATCTCCTGGCCGTCCACCTTGGCGTGGACACCCCGGCCGGAGTGCTCTTCCACATCGGTGACCCGACTGGCGTCCACCTCCTTGCCGTAGGCCTCCCGGAGGGAGCGGGAGATGGGGTGCTCCGACCAGCTCTCGGCCAGCGCCGCCAGCTCCAGCAGCCGGTCCTCGCCGCACTGCTCCGGGTGGACGGCGGTGACATTGAAGACCCCCTTGGTGAGGGTGCCCGTCTTGTCAAAGACCACGATCTGGGCCCGGGCCAGCACCTCCAGATAGGCCCCTCCCTTCACCAGCACACCGGCTTTGGAGGCCCCGCCGATGCCGCCGAAAAAGCTCAGAGGCACCGAGATCACCAGGGCGCAGGGGCAGGAGATGACGAGAAAGATGAGGGCCCGGTGGAGACTCTCGCTCCAGCCCACTGCGCCCACCAGGGGCGGCAGGAGTGCCAGGGCCACGGCGGCCAGCACCACCGTCGGGGTGTAATACCGGGCAAATTTGGTAATAAAGTTTTCCGCCTTGGCCTTTTTGCTGCCGGCGTTCTCCACCAGGTCCAGGATCTTGGAGACGGTGGACTCCTCAAAGGCCCTGGTGACCCGGACCTTCAAAAGTCCGGTGAGGTTGACGCAGCCGGAGATCACATCATCTCCGCTCTGGACCTCCCGGGGGAGGGACTCGCCGGTGAGGGCGGCGGTGTCCAGGTCGGACCGGCCCTCCAGCACCACGCCGTCCAGGGGCACCCGCTCTCCGGCCTTGATGACGATGGTCTCCCCCACCGCTACCTCGTCGGGGTCCACCTGCTCCACCGTCCCGTCCCGCTCTACATTGGCATAGTCGGGGCGGATCTCCATGAGCTCAGCAATGGACTGCCGGGAGCGGCCCACAGCATAGCTCTGGAAGAGCTCTCCCACCTGGTAGAAGAGCATGACGAAGACCGACTCGGCGTACTCTCCGATACATAGCGCCCCCACTGTGGCAATCGCCATGAGGAAGTTCTCATCAAAGATCTGGCCGTGGGCGATGTTCCGCACGGCCCGCCAGAGAACGTCCCAGCCGATGACCAGATAGGGGATGAGGAATCGGACCCACGGGGCCAGGAAAAAGGCCGCCGTCCCATCCTCCGCCACCCGGCCCACCGACAGAAAGGGCACATTTCCCGGCAGCCACAGGGTGGGACCCAGGGCCGCCCACACCAGCAGCGCCGCCGACGCCACAATGCGCCACAAGGTCTGCTTTTGCTTCTTTGTCATCACAACCCACCTCCGAAAAGGTCACTGAGAACCGCGTTCCCGCCCCCTCAGCGCAGGATCTTGCAGTCGGGCTCCACCCTTCTGCACACCTTGACCGCCTGCTCCAGAATCTCCTCAAACCGGGCGTCATCGGCGTCCAGCGTCAGCTTCTGGGTGAGAAAGCTCACCGACGCGTCGTTGACCCCGTCCAGCTTCTTGATGGCGTCCTCCATCTTGGCCGCGCAGCTGGCGCAGTCCAAGTCCTCCAGCTTAAATTTCTTCTTCATGGCTGTCTCCTCCTGATCTGAATTTACGCCGCTTGGCGCTGATGGTGGCTTGGCTGTGTGCCGGTTCCCGGGGCCGCCGCGCTTCTTGCTATCACGCTCCGGCCTTTCCGCTCCCTCGCTTCTTACTCCCCAACGTGCTCCATGCCCTGCCCCAGGATGGTGCGGACGTGTCCGTCGGCCAGAGAGTAAAAAACCTGCTTCCCCTCCCGGCGGTAGCGCACCAGCTTGGCCTGCTTCAGGGCCCGGAGCTGATGGGAGATGGCCGACTGGCTCATGCCCAGAAGCTGTGCGATGTCACATACGCACAGCTCAGCGGCGAAGAGCACATACAGGATCTTGATACGAGTGGAGTCCCCAAAGAGCTTGAAGAGCTCCGCCAGATCGTAGAGCACCTCCTCATCGGGCATTTCAGCGTTCACTTTTTCCACGATGTCCCGGTGGACCTGGACCGTCTCGCACCGCTCCAGCTCCTCTCTCCTCTCCATCTCCCTCACCCCCTTTTTAGCAATATATGAGCTATTGTTCATATATTATTATATGCTGCCCGATGGAAATGTCAATAGAGAAAGAAAAATTTTCTGCCGGTGGCGCAGGCCGCTGGGAATGGATGTTTGGAGACCATGGGCCGCTGGACGGATGAGACCTTCCGCTTGATCCCCCAGGCAAAAAGGATGCGCCGCAGAAATTTTCATTTCTGCGGCGCATCCTTTTGTATAACGCTTCCATATTCGCGCTCCGTCCATCACTGGACGTACCCATCGTTTCCCATAGCATGGAACACGGCAATCAGGTCCTCTCCACTGCTTTTTCCTGGGAGAGAGAGAACATCAGCACAGGCCGTAGCCGGCGGGGACCTTGTCGTCCAGGATGACCAGGTGGAGCTTCTCGCTGCCATCGGGCTCCTCCTTAACAGCGGAGATGAGCATGCCGTTGGACATGATGCCCATCATCTTACGGGGCTTGAGGTTGGTGCAGGCCACCACGGTCTTGCCCACCAGGTCCTCGGGCTCATACCACTCATGGATGCCGGAGAGAATCTGGCGGGGAGTCTCCTCGCCGCAGTCCAGAGTGAAGCGCAGCAGCTTGGCCGACTTGGGCACCGCCTCGCAGGCCAGGACCTTGGCGGTGACGAACTTCACCTTGGCAAAGTCGTCGATGGTGATATATTCGCTCTGGGCGGGGGCCTCGCTCTTGGCCGCCGCCTTGGGGGCCTCGGCGGCCTTGGTCTCCTCGGGCTTCTTCTCCAGGTTCTCCAGCTCCTTCAGCTCCTTCTCCATATCGATGCGGGGGAAGAGGTTCTCCCCCCGGTGGACCGTCACGTCGGCAGGCAGGACACCGAAGGTGCCGGCGCTCTCCCAGGTGCGGGCATCCTCACCGGCGCCGATCTGGGCAAAGATCTTCTCCGCCGTGTCGGGAATGAAGGGGGTGAGGAGGACGGCGGAGATGCGGATGCTCTCCAGCAGGTTGTACATGACCCGGGCCAGACGGGCCTTCTGGCTCTCGTCCTTGCCCAGGACCCAGGGCTTGGTCTCGTCGATATACTTATTGGCCCGGGAGATGAGGCCGAAGACATCCATCAGGGCGTCCTGGAAGGCATACTTCTCCATATGGGCCTCATACTTGTCCCGGAGGCCGGCGGCCAGAGTCCGCAGCTCGGCGTCCTCGGGGCCCTCGGCCTGTTCGGCGGGGAGCTTGCCCCCCCCGAAGTACTTGCCCGCCATGGAGACAGTGCGGCTGACCAGGTTGCCCAGGTCGTTGGCCAGGTCCACGTTGATGCGGGAGATGAGGGCCTCATTGGAGAAGTTGCCGTCGGAGCCGAAGGGAAACTCCCGGAGCAGGAAGTACCGCAGGGCGTCCACGCCGTAGCGCTGGGCCAGGATGACGGGGTCCACCACGTTGCCCTTGGACTTGGACATTTTGCCCCCCTCCAGAAGGAGCCAGCCGTGGCCGTAGACCTTCTTGGGCAGGGGCAGGTCCAGGCTCATGAGCATGGCGGGCCAGATGATGGAGTGGAAGCGGACGATCTCCTTGCCCACGAAGTGGACGTCAGCGGGCCAGAACTTCTCCAGGTCGCCGTACTTGTCGTTCTCAAAGCCCAGGGCAGTCATGTAGTTGAACAGGGCGTCGATCCACACGTACACCACATGGCCAGGGTCGAAGTCCACGGGGACGCCCCAGGTGAAGCTGGTCCGGGACACGCACAGGTCCTCCAGGCCGGGCTTGATGAAGTTGTTCACCATCTCGTTGACCCGGGAGCGGGGCTCCAGGAAGTCCGTGTTCTCCAGCAGGTCCTGGATGCGGCCGGCGTACTTGCTCAGACGGAAGAAGTAGGCCTCCTCCTCCGCGTCCTGGACCTCCCGGCCGCAGTCGGGGCACTTGCCGTCCACCAGCTGGCTCTCGGTCCAGAAGGACTCGCAGGGGGTGCAGTACATCCCTTCGTACTCCGACTTATAGATGTCCCCCTTTTCGTACATCTTTTTGAAGATCTTCTGGACGGTCTTTTCGT
>DXCX01000036.1 GCA_019115785.1 Candidatus Intestinimonas merdavium
AGATCCTCCTGTGTGATGAGGCCACCTCCGCCCTGGACCCCACCACCACCCGCAGCATCCTGCGGCTCATCCAGGACATCAACCGCCGCCTGGGCATTACTGTGGTGGTCATCACCCATGAGATGGCGGTAGTGGAGGAGATCTGCACCCATGTGGCCATTCTGGAGCACGGCCATATGGTGGAGACCGGCAGCGTGGCGGAGGTCTTCTCAAACCCCAAGACCGAGGCCGGCCGGCGGCTGGTCTACCCCGAGGGGGTCCAGATCGACCAGCTCCCCCCCGCCGGGGTGGTCCGCATCGCCTTCAACGGCGGCTCCTCCTACGAGCCCCTCATCGCCTCCCTGGCCATCGACTGCGGCGTGAAGGTGAACATCCTGGGGGCCGACACCCGGAATGTGAATGGACAGGCCTTCGGCACCATGCTGCTGGGCCTTCCAGAGGATCAAAACGAGGCCGCCAAGGCCATGAGCTATCTGAAGGCCCAAAAGGACGTGACGGTGGAGGAGGTGCACGACTACCATGGCTGAATTTCTCGCTTCTCTGGACCCCAAGGCCGCCGAACAGGTGGAATACCTCATCGGCAATGTGCCCTTTGCCATCTGGGAGACCCTCTACTCTACCATACTGGCCACACTGTTCGCCTACCTCATCGGGCTGCCCCTGGGCGTGTTGCTGGTGGTGGGCGAAGAGGACGGCGTTCTGCCCCTGCCCAAGCCTCTCATGACCGCCCTCAATGTGGTGGTCAACCTGCTGCGCTCGGTGCCCTTCCTCATCCTGATGGTGGTGGTCTTCCCCCTCTCCCGGGTCCTCCTGGGCACCTCCATCGGCACCACGGCCACCATTGTCCCCCTCTTTATCGCCTCCTTCCCCTTCGTGGCCCGGCTGGTGGAGGCCTCCATCCGGGAGATGGACCGGGGCATCATCGAGGCCGCCGAGTCCATGGGCTGCTCCCCCTTTCAGATCATCACCAAGGTCATCCTGCCCGAGTGCGTCCCCTCCCTCATCACCGGCTTTGCCACCGCCTTCGTCACCATCCTCAGCTACGGCGCCATGTCCGGCGCCATTGGCGGCGGCGGTCTGGGCGCCATGGCCCTCAACCGGGGCTATACCCGCCACCAGAACATCGTGCTGTGGGGGGCCGTTATCCTGCTGGTCATCCTGGTCCAGATCTTCCAGACCGTGGGCACCCGCTTCGCGGTGGGCCTGGACCGCCGCCTCTCCGACAAGGGCAGCAGAAAACACGGCCGCAAGGAAACCGCCAAAAAGATCAAGAAGGACCGGCGCATCCCCGGAGCCATGTAAATTCTACAGGCTGGACAAACTGTTTGGTTTGTCCAGCTCTTTTTTGATGTATAATGCCCGCTTGACAGGTGGGCGTGTCCGCGTTAAACTAAGTGCAACCCAAGCGGAACTGAATAACGCCCCTCAAACGCGAAGAAGAGGAGAGTAGGCGGGAAGATACGTCACAGAGAGCCCGATATGGTGGGAACGGGCACGGAAGGTCCTGTTGAAGATGGCCTCGGAGCGGCGCGGCTGACTGTGGAGAACACACAGGCCGTGACGGGTGCGCCCGTAAGCGCGCGGGAGTATGTTTGTACTCCATAAGGCCCCTGTCGTGAGGCAAGGGTGAAGCAAGGTGGTACCACGAAGCGTTGGCTTTCGTCCTTGAATCTGATTCAAGGGCGTTTTTTTGTGCTCCGAACTGGGAAAGACAACAATGAAAAGGAGAATGAATCATGAAGAAATTTGCCTCTCTGCTCCTCTCCGGCGCCCTGACCGTGGGCCTGCTGGCCGGCTGCGCCGGCGGTACCTCCGCCACCCCCACCCCCTCTTCCACCGCCAACGGGGACTGGATCGGCCCCGCCGATACCACCGCCCCCACCGAGAGCGTCACCGCCGACCTCACCGGCACCACCCTGAAGGTGGGCGCCTCCCCCGCCCCCCACGCTGAGATCCTGGAGGTGGTCAAGGACCTGCTGGCTGAGGAGGGCATCACCCTGGAGATCGTGGAGTTTGACGACTACATCCTGCCCAACCAGGCCGTGGAGGACGGCTCTCTGGACGCCAACTACTTCCAGCACATCACCTACATGAACAACTTCAATGTGGAGTATGGCACCCACCTGGCCAGCGCCGCCGAGGTCCACTACGAGCCCTTCGGCATCTATGCCGGCAAGACCGCCAGCCTGGACGAGCTCCAGGACGGCGCCCAGATCGCCGTGCCCAATGACACCACCAACGAGGGCCGCGCCCTCCTCCTCCTCCAGGAGCAGGGCCTCATCACCCTCACCGAGGACTGCGGCCTGGAGCCCACCAAGGACGACATCGCCGACAACCCCCACAACTATGAGATCGTGGAGCTGGAGGCCAAGCTGCTGCCCACCACCCTCCAGGATGTGGACATCGCCGTCATCAACGGCAACTACGCCATCGACGCCGGCCTGAAGGTGTCCGACGCCCTGGCCATCGAGTCCGCCGACGGCACCGCCGCCACCGCCTATGTGAACGTGCTGGCCGTGAAGGAGGACCGGGTGGATGATCCCGCCATCCAGGCCCTGGCCAAGGCCCTGTGCAGCCAGGAGGTCAAGGACTTCATCGACCAGACCTACGAGGGCGCCGTGGTCGCCGTATTCTAAGAGCCCCATTCCCCTGTTTTTTGGCCCGCCCCGTCTTTTCCGGGGCGGGCCCTTTTTTCCTGTTTCTGTTTTCCTAAAATCCTATTGAAATTGTCGGATTTTTGTGCTACACTGAAAAAAACTAATTAGGAGGCATTCCCATGCGTATTGCCCATTCCATCCTGGATCTCATCGGAAATACCCCGCTCCTTGCCCTGGAGCGGTACGCCCCAGGCGCCCATGTGCTGGCTAAGCTGGAGTCCTTCAACCCCCTCTCCTCGGCCAAGGACCGGGCCGCCCTCTACATGATCCGGGACGCGGAGGCCCGTGGGGTGCTGAAGCCAGGCGCCACCATTGTGGAACCCACCAGCGGAAACACCGGGGTGGGCCTGAGCTATATTGGACGGATTCTGGGCTACCGGGTGGTCCTCACCATGCCGGAGACCATGAGCCAGGAGCGCCGGAGCCTACTCTCCGCCCTGGGAGCGGAGCTGGTTCTCACCGAGGGGGCAAAGGGGATGAGCGGTGCCATCGCCAAAGCCCAGGAGCTGCTCCAGAGTCTGCCCGGGGCCTGGATGCCCGACCAATTCAACAACCCGGCCAACGCCAAGGCCCACTATGAGACCACCGGCCCGGAGATCTGGCGGGATACCGAGGGGAAGGTGGACGTGCTGGTGGCCGGGGTAGGCTCCGGCGGCACCATTACCGGTGCGGGCCGCTATCTGAAGGAGAAAAACCCCGGCGTGAAGGTCATCGCTGTAGAGCCCGCCGAATCCCCCGTCCTCTCCGGCGGCAAGGCGGGCCCCCACAAGATCCAGGGTATCGGCGCCGGCTTTGTCCCCGGTACTTTGGATCGCGCCGTGGTGGACCGGGTGATTACCGTTCCCGGAGCGGAGGCCATGGCTGCCGGCCGGGCCCTGGCGGAGGCTGAGGGTTTGCTGGTGGGCATCTCCTCCGGCGCCGCCGCCTGGGCGGCCAAGTCCCTGGCCGCCCAGCCGGAGTTTGCCGGCAAGACCATCGTCACGGTCCTCCCGGACACTGGTGAGCGCTACCTCTCCACTGAGCTGTTCCAGTGCTAAAGATAAAAATCCGCCTCTTTTCCGGGCAGAAAGCCCGGAAAAGAGGCGGATTTTGCGTTATGACGCCTGGAACATGTTGGTCATGTCCATAGTGATCTCGGTGGTGTAGGGGTTGAGCATTTCATTGAAGATCTCCAGGCATGCCTCCCGCTCCAGCTGGTAGCACCAGGAGGTGCCGTTGTAGCGGACCGAGCCGTCGCCGGGCAGAGTAGCGGTGGAGACACCGCTGTCCAGGTCCAGACCTGCGGCCTGGGTGGTCAGCCAGAGGATGTCGGTGGCGGAGAGGTCGGTCTTGACATTTTTCAGGAAAATATCCACATAGTCGGCAATCTTGCCCGGATTGGCCAGCACCTTTTTCCCCACGGCGATGAGGAGCTTCTGCTGGGTCTGGGACCGACCCACATCGGTGTAGCCGCTGCCGTCGTTGTTGTGGCGGAACCGTACCACCTCCATGGCCTGCTGGCCGTTGAGGTGGTGCATCCCCTCGGTGTAGTGGATGGAGAGGGGAGGATCGGCGGTGGGGTCATCATAGTTCATGTCGCAGGGGACATAGAAGTCCACTCCATCCACGGCATTGACCAGGCGCTGGAAGCCGTTGAGATTCACCGTCACATAGTGGTCGATGGGAATACCGATGAGGTCGGACACCACGTCCTTGAGTCCCTCGATGCCCTCGGAGGCGTAGACACTGTTGATCTTGGGGAGCTTCCGGTCCACCAGGGTATCCCGCGGGATGGAGACTACCCCCATCCGCTGGCTTTCCGTGTCATAGGCCACCACCATGATGGTGTCGGTGTTGCCGCCGCCCTCGTCGGTGGCCGCCAGGAGGAAGGTATAAAAGCCCTCCTTCCGCACAAGCGGGGTTGGGGTGGGCAGGGCGCTCTCGTCCTCCGGGGTATTGGGGTCGTCCGCCATGGGCGTGGACTGCGGCACCGCCGCGGTGGGGGGCGCAGCCTGGTCCGGCGGCTTTACCAGGGCCTTGTAGGCGCAGAAAAACACCACCACCAGGGCGGAGAGGACCACCACCGTCCGATAGAAGGTGCGGAACATCCGCCCCAGCGGGGAACCCCTCCGCTTCTTTTTCTTTTTGATCAGCCGCTTAGCCAACCCGCATCCAACCTCTCGATTATGTCAACGACTATCAGTATACTGGTTTAGACGTGGGGTGGCAAGAAAAAGTTTGTCCCTTTTCCATCTTTTCTGTGGAGACACAAGCGCAAAGCGTGACTGCTGGCATCGTCCGGCACCGGCGCCTCAGTCAGCCTGTTCTGGACCGGGCCGCCCGCCTCCGACAGAGCAGCATTGCCCACTCCAAAGCCTCCTGCCAGCGCCTCCGCTGGCCCCGCCTCAGCAGAAAGCGATAGGTTTTTCCCCCGATGGTGGTGACCTGAAACAGGTTGGCGGGTGGCTCTACCAGTCGAAATCCCCCCTGCGGAGCCGTCAGCGAGGACAGCATCAGACCAACCCGCCTGGTCTGTTTGCGAGGCAGGTAGATCAGCCGCCGGTCCGTCAAAATAAGCCTGCCTCTGATGTAGACACACCAAAAAAGCTGTCGGCTGGCTCTCTCCTCCAGCAGGATGTGCTCTCCCTTGCGCAGAATCACCCCATCCGCTTCCATAAAAACGGCTCCTCTCTTCGCCCTAAGCGTATTATGTATAATAATATATATAGAAAGTAAAAATAGTTTATTATATATAAATTATAATTACAATATTGAATTATAATTTATTCTAACAATTCCGGTTCTCCGCTATGATGGAGGTGCTGGGAGGCATGGACTTTGGAGATAAACTATCAAAAAATGGGCCGGCGTATCCGGAGCCGGCGCCGGGAGCTCGGTCTGACACAGTTTGCGCTGGCAGAGCGCTGCGGCATCAGCACGGTTTATATTTCTCACGTGGAAAACGGCACCGCTACCCCTTCTCTGGGGGTATTTCTGAGTATTGCAGAGGCACTGGAGGCCACACCGGACTACTTTCTGGTGGACACGCCCTTTGCCTCCAAGGAATACTTACAGGATGGCATCGCCAAAAAGCTCCGCCAGTGCAGCGACTCCTCCTTACGGGTGGTGGAGCGCCTCATCGACGCTCTTCTGGAGGAGCAGTGGGGAAAACCCAGCCCCTTTTGACAAAAGTGAGGGGAAAGACTTGCCTTTGGGGACTTCTTGGAGTGCCAAATTTCGGAATAAAAATTTTTCATTTTTTTCTTGACACCGCCCCCTGTCTTGGATATAATACAACCAACTTCAAAGCGCTAAACCGATGAAGAAGAGGAGTAACTCAGGACAGGACCCTTTCAGAGAGCCGCGGGCGGTGGGATCGCGGTAGGGGACGCCGGAGTGAATGGACTTCCGAGGGCAGGGGCGAACGGCCGGCAGGCTCAGTAGCCAGACGGGGACTCCGCCCGTTATCAGGGGAGCCGGCGTTGTTTGGACGTTGGAAAGCGAGTGGGCGTATGCGGTGGCATACGTCAATCCGGGTGGTACCGCAGAGGTTTTGGCCTTTGTCCCAGAGAATCAAATTCTTGGGGCGAGGGCTTTTTTGCTGCCCTCCCCCGAAAAAGGAGCGAGCAGTATGAATAAGATCCCCCACAGAATCTACCTCACCGAAGACCAGATGCCTCGTCAGTGGTACAACCTGCGTTCCGACATGAAGTCCCAGCCCGACCCCCTGCTCAACCCCGGCACACTTCAGCCTCTGGCCGAGGAGGATCTCTATCCCATCTTCTGTCAGGAGCTGGCCCATCAGGAGCTGGACAGCGTCACCCCCTACGTGGACATTCCCGAACCCATTCTGGACTTTTACAAGATGTACCGCCCCTCCCCCCTCATCCGGGCCTACGAGCTGGAGAAGGCCCTGGACACCCCGGCCAGGATCTATTACAAGTTTGAGGGCAACAACACCTCCGGCTCCCACAAACTCAACTCCGCCGTGGCCCAGGCCTACTATGCCAAGCAGCAGGGCCTCACCGGCGTTACCACCGAGACGGGAGCCGGCCAGTGGGGCACCGCCCTCAGCGTGGCCTGCGCCTATTTTGATCTGTCCTGCGACGTGTATATGGTGAAGTGCTCCTATGAGCAAAAGCCCTTCCGCAAGGCCATGATGAATGTGTTTAGCTCCTCGGTGGTGCCCTCTCCCTCCACCCTCACCGAAGTGGGCCGGAAGATTTTGGCGGAAAACCCCGGCACCACCGGAAGCCTGGGCTGCGCCATCTCCGAGGCGGTGGAGGCCGCCGTGTCCAGCGGCGGCGCCAAGCGGTATGTGCTGGGCAGCGTCCTCAACCAGGTGCTGCTCCACCAGTCCATCATCGGCCTGGAGAGCAAGCTCGCGCTGGAGGAGCTAGGGGAGTACCCCGACGTGGTGGTGGGCTGCGCCGGCGGCGGCTACAACCTGGGCGGCCTCATCGCCCCCTTCATGGCCGACA
>DXCX01000037.1 GCA_019115785.1 Candidatus Intestinimonas merdavium
CCGCTCCAGGGAGCGGATGGCCCGCTCCCTCCGCTCCTCTCCCGGCACGCCGGCGTAGAGCAGGGGCAGCTCCACGTTCTCCAGCACGGTGAGCTTGGGGATCAGGTTGTACTGCTGGAAGATGAACCCCAGCATCTTGTTGCGGATTTCCGCCTGCTGGTCATCGTCCATGGTGGACACGTCCACGCCTCCCAGATGATAGCTGCCGCTGGTGGGCACATCCAGACAGCCGATGATGTTCATGGCGGTGGACTTGCCCGAGCCGGAGGAGCCAACGATGGCCACGAACTCCCCCCGGTCCACCGTCAGGCTCACCCCGTCCAGGGCGTGGACGCTCTCGTCCCCCATCTGGTAGATCTTGTAGACGTCCTTGAATTCAATGAGGTGTTCCATTCCGTCACCCCATCATCGTGGCCATGAAGCTGGTGCCGGCCGACTGGTAGACATAGACCGTCTCCCCCTCCTCCAGGCCGGAGAGGATCTCGATGTAGGTGTCGTCGCTGCGGCCCAGGGTGACCTCCCGGTCCTCCAGCTTGGCGGGGTCGATGAGGTTGCCCTTCTCGTCCAGGGCCCCCTGGCCGGCCACCTTGACCAGGCTGGTGCCGTCGCTCCCCCGGCTCACCGCCTCCACGGGCACGCAGAGCACGCTGCCCGCGTCCTCCACGATGATCTTGGCCGACACGTTCATGCCCGGCTTGAGCTCGTCGGGAGTGCCGTCCACCCGTACGGTGACGGGGTAGTTGGTGGAGCCGTTGGTGGTGGTGCCGTTGATGTTCACCTTGTCCACCACACCGGTGAAGGTCTCTCCCTCCACGGCGTCGGCGGTGATCTCCACCGCCTGCCCCACCTGGATCTTATTGATGTCCAGCTCGTTGACGCTGATGTCAAAGGTGAGGGCCGACATGTCGTAGATGACGGCGGGATAGGCGATGCCGGTGGCGGAGGCGGTGGAGGTGTCCAGGGTGTCCCCCACGTCGTAGTTCTTCTCGATGACGGTGCCGTCGATGGTGGAGGTGATGGAGTAGTCCTCCAGCCGGTCCTGGGCGTTTTTCAGGGTGAGCTCGGCGTTCTGGACCTGGAGGGCGGCGTTTTCGATCTGGGTCTCCATGTCCGTCTCGTCAAAGCCGCCGATGACCTGGTCCTCCGCCACCCGGTCCCCCTCCTTCACGGTGAGGCTGGTGAGCTCTCCCGAGGTCTTGGCCACCACCTGCTTGCTCTCGCCGTAGGCGAAGGCGCCGCTGGAGGCGCTGGAGGCCGCCCCCACCGAGGCGGCGCCCCTGGAGGTGTCGCTGAGGGCGCCGGGGTTGGCCACCACGATGGTGACCTCCCGGACCAGGGTGCCGCCGGGGCCCACCGAGTCGGTGGCGGCGATGGTGTCGATGGTGCCGGGAAGGGTCTCCATGGTGCCGTCCACCGTGACGACGGCGCTCTGGCCCACGTAGAACCCGGCGGCGTCAGAGGCGTGGAAGGGGACCTTCAGCTTCATGTTGTCCCGGTCCAGAATGTCGGCGATGGGGGAGCCGGCGGAGACCATGTCCCCCTCGTCCACGTAGAGCTCGGTGATGACCCCGGAGGCGGTGGCCTTCACCGTGGCGTTCTTGTGGTTGTCGGCCTGGTTTTTGAGGAGCTGCTCATAGCTCAGCCGGGCGCTCTCCAGGGAGAGCTGGGCCTGCTCGATGGAGGTCTCCACGTCGGTGGCGTCGATGCGGAAGAGCAGATCGCCCTTGCGCACCTCCTGTCCCTCCTCAAAGGGGGCCTCCAGCACCTCCCCCTTGACCAGGGTGGTGACCTTGTAGGAGTGGAGGGGCTCGATGGCGCCGGTGCCCGACACCGACACCGTGAGGTCCTGGATGGAGGCGGCGCTGGGCAGGTAGACCCCGGAGGTCAGGTCCACGCCGGTATTGGCGCAGGCCCGGAAGAGGAGGACCAGGGCCACGGCGGCCACCGCCACCGTGACGACGGGCTTGAGCCATTTCCGCTTCTTCCGGGGCGTGGGGACCTTGGCCGGCTTGGCCGGGGCCGCCGCCTCCCTGGCGGGCGCGGCGGGGGAGGACTGCTTGAGATCGGTGCTTTCCATATGCTTGACTCCTTTTCCATGGACTGTGGGCGGGTTCACCGGAGCATGCCGCCCTTGAGAATGGTCAGATAGCTCTGATACCGGGCCCGGATGGGACCGGGGTCCTCCGCCAAGATCCCCTCACACAGCAGGGGAATGGTGGCGGAGAGGAGGATGCGCAGGCCGTTTTCCAGGGCCTCGTCCCCCTCCAGGGCCAGAATGGAGCGGTCCAGGCGGGGCAGGACCTGGGAGAGGAAGCGCCGGCCATAGCTCTGCCCCATGGCCATGGTGTGGGGCATGCCGGCGTTCCGGCGCAAAATGGCGATGACCGCCGCCGCCTGACTTTCCCGGCCCCCCGCCCGGCACCGGTCCTGGAGCCGGTCAAACAGGCGCTGGAAGGCCCGGAACAGATCCCCCTCCTCCTCCTCCAGCAGCTGGCACACCGTCTCGATGAAGGCGTCCACGAACCGGTCCATCAGATAGAGGAAGAGGTCTGACTTGTCTTCAAAATACATGTAAAAGCTGCCCCGGGGGATGCCGGCGGAGCGGATGATGCGGTTGATGGATGCGTCCGGGTAGGAAACTCTGGAAAATTCCTGTCTGGCACAGCGCAGAAGCCTCTCCCGCTTGGGCGCCGGCAGACGGAAGAAGGTGTCGCTGGGCAAGAAGAGCCCTCCTTTCCGCGTCCTGCCCGGGGCTTCCCCCATATGACAGGCTGTCACCATGATGATATATGACAGCCTGTCGCCTGTCAATCGTTTTTCGGGGGAGTTTCAAATTCGTTCACAATTTTGCTCCCTGTCCCAGTGCCTTGAGCATAGCACCAAAAGATATATGGAACCGGAAAGAAAAGATTAAAGTTTTCTTAAAGTCTTTTTCTCCCCCTCACACGTCTTATTTTACTTGGCCAATGCCTACACTGTATATGTATTATATATACAGTATAGACAGACAGAGGGCCCTTGTCAAGGGCGGAGAAAAAAAGAAACTGGGAAAAGAGGTATAAACAGGGAAAAGACGGGCCACAATAGGCTCAGAGAGCTCCCCCGGGGCCCCGGGCGGCGCTCTGACGCTGATTTTGTTGGAGGTCTATGATGAAACGGAAACCGATCTTTGAGCGGGTCGGCGACTTCATGGAGGGCAGAGGATTCTACATAGTCCTCTCCCTGTGTGTCGCCGCCATAGGGATCTCGGGCTATTATCTTTTTTCCTCTTTACAGCCGGGCGGGGAGGAGACCGCCGTCGCCGCCCCCACACAGGTGGTGGTGGCGGTCACCCCCAAGGTGGAGGCCGTCAAGCCGACGGTGACGGCGGCCCCCAGGCCCTCCGCCACGCCCACACCGTCCCCGGCGCCGTCGGCGTCCCCCGACCCCACCCCCGCGCCCTCCCAGACTCCGGCCCAGGCCACGCCGTCGGCCCAGGCGGCCGACTTCTTCGTCTGGCCCCTGCGGGGCCAGGTGGTGGCCGACTGGTCCCTGGAGGTGCTGGCCTATGACGAGACCATGGGGGACTGGCGCACCCACTCCGGCATCGACATCTCCGCCCCGGTGGGGACGCAGGTGATGGCGGTGGCGGGCGGCACCGTGTCCGGCGTGGAGGAGGATGACCTCATGGGCACCACCGTGACCATCACCCACGCCGGGGGGCTGGAGAGCGTCTACGCCAATCTGGCGGAGGTACCCGCCGTGGAGGTGGGGGATCAGGTGGACGTGGGCGACGTCATCGGCGCCACCGGCACCACCGCCGCCGCCGAGAGCGCCCGCGCCCCCCATCTCCACCTGGAGATGTGGAAGGAGGGGGAGAGCGTGGACCCCCTGGATTACCTGCCGGAGCAGAGCTAAAGAAACGGTAACAAGAAAGGCTGGGCAGCCCTTTTGGGGCAGCCCAGCCTCTTGTTTTTTCCTTTCGCTTGTGACAAGCTCCGCGGGGCGCAGCCCGCGCCATGGTCAACGGTTTGGCCGCTACAGCACCAGCCGCAGCCGGAACCAACCGTCTGTCAGGTCAAACTGGCAGACGGCTCCGTTTTTCCGGCAAAAGGCGGAGATGGACTGCACCCCCAGGCCGTGCCCCTCCTGCCGGGATACCGGCAGGCCGCCGCTGTCAAAGGCGATATTGCCGGCGCATGGATTGGAGAGCTCCAGCATGACGCCGGGGGTCCCCACCATTTTACAGCGGATCTCCCGCTGGTCCCGGGGGAGGGCCAGATTGGCGTGGATGGCGTTTTCCAGGGCGTTGGCCAGGACAATGGCCAGCTCTCCCTCGTCCACCGGCGGGACCCCTCCGGTCCGGCGGCAAACCCGTAATCTCTATCACTTTACTAGTATAAATCAGTGGTATGGAAAAGTCCAGCACCCCACGGGCCATTTCTACATATTTGGAAAAAAATTCTGTGTCCCCGCCGGGGGCACCGGCAATGTGACCCTCCGGGGGCGGACGGCATAGGATAGAGCGGTAATACGCCAGCGCGCCCGGCGCGCCGGGCCTGGACCATAGGAGGAATACATACCATGACCACATGGAAACGGCAGTTCGCCGTTCTCTGGCTGGGGCAGGCGGTGTCCATCCTGACCAGCTCCATTTCTCAATACGCCCTCATCTGGGACCTGACCGCCCGCACCGGCTCGGCGGCGGTCCTCTCCCTGGCCTCCATGGCGGCCCTGCTGCCCCAGGGGGTCTTCTCCCTCTTTACCGGGGCGGTGGCAGACCGCTTCGACCGCCGGAAGATCATGGCCCTGGCCGACGGCGCCATCGGCCTGGTCTCCCTGGCCCTGGTGGCGGGGGGGCTCCTGCTGGGGGAGCTGCCCATCCCCGTCATCATGGCCGCCCTGGCCCTGCGGAGCGTGGGCTCCGCCTTCCACGCCCCCTGTCTCCAGGCGGTGACCCCCCTCATCGTCCCCAGGGAGCGGCTCTCCCAGTGCGCCGGCTGGTCCCAGGGGGTCCAGACCCTCTCCCTGCTCCTCAGCCCCGCCCTGGCCGCCGTCCTCTTCGCCGCCGTCCCCCTCTCCCTCATCATCGCCCTGGACGCCCTGGGGGCCGCCTTCGCCATCAGCTTTCTCCTCCTTGCCCGGCTCCCCGCCCTGCGCACCGGGGAGGAGCGGGCGCCCTTCCGCCTACTGGACGACTGCCGGGCGGGCTACGCCCTGCTGCGCAGCCAGGGCTGGCTGTGGCAGCTGTGCCTCATCTGCGGCATCTTCTCGGTGGCGGTGGTCCCCGTCTCCTCCCTCTTCCCCCTCATGTGCATGAGCTACTTCGGGGGCACGGCGGTGTCGGCCTCGGTGGTGGAGACGGCCTACTCCCTGGGCATGCTCTCCGGCTCCCTGCTGCTGGGGCTGTGGGGGGGCACCCGGAACAGGATGACCGCCATGACCGCCGCCCTCTTCGCCATGGGGGGCTGCCTGCTGGCGGTGGGCTGGCTGACCCCCGCCGCCTTCCTGGCCTTTACCGGCCTGGCCCTGGGCATGGGGCTGGCCTCCCCCTTCTTCAACAGCATGTTCACCGCCCTCATCCAGGAGAAGGTGGAGGGGGGCTACCTGGGCCGGGTGCTGGGCCTCACCTCCGCCGTCATGACCCTGGCCGGCCCCGTGGGTCTGGCCGCCACCGCCCTCTTCGCCGAGCGGGTGGGCCTGGGCCGGTGGTTTGCCCTCTCGGGGGCCCTCACCGCCCTGTGCGGCGTCCTCTGCCTGGCCCTGCCCGCCGTCCGGGGCTGCGACGTGGAGAAGAGCCAGGCGGTCTGCACCGGGGGATGAAGGCCCCGGACACAAATACGCCGCCCCCGCCCGGACCAAACGTCCAGGCGGGGGCGGCGTATTTTCGCTTTTGTCAGTAGAGGATGAAGACGGCCCGGGAGGTGAGCCAGGTCAAAACCTCCTGGTAGTCCGCCCAGAACTGGGATCGGGGATACCAGGTGAAGTCGCTCACCGGCAGGTAGTACCAGCCGTTGCCCCCGGGAATCCGGGGGTCGGTCCACCGGCCCAGGGTGAGGAGCTCCCGGCCCTCGGGCAGGGTGGGGTAGGGGTCCTCCGGCCCGGCCAGGATGACCTTGTCCGGGGTGGTGGTGTGGAGCCGCCAGCCCAGGCGGTAGACGTCCAGGGCCGCCCCCTCCAGCTCGTCGTAGTGGCAGGCGAGCTCCATGGACTCGATGCGCCAGCCGTCGTAGTCGGCGCTCTCGCCGATCATCTCCACCTCACCGGCCACTATGGCCACCGCCCCGGAGTTTTCAGACCAGTAGCGGCACTGGTCCTGGCAGTGTTTTTTTCGACGCACATGTCGCCGGAAAAAACAGATTTCACTTCCTTCCGTCGTCTGCGGACGACGGAACTCTGCGAGGCTCTTGCACGAGATC
>DXCX01000038.1 GCA_019115785.1 Candidatus Intestinimonas merdavium
GGCGACATGTGCGTCGGAAAAAACACTGCTCAGCCTGCAAGCGTGCGAGCAAAGCGAGTGCGACGCCGCAGGCTGCATCCCTTCGAGCACGTGCTTGCACGTGCGAGAGAGCCTGTCGACTTTGTCGACAGGCTCGCGGCTGGCAGCCAATGGCTGCCAGCCGGAAAAACTCTGGTTGTTCACTGTTCCCCTGAGGGGGCTCACCGGTGCGTTTCAGGGGTGGGGTTTGATCAATACATGCCGCCCATGTCAGGCGCAGCGGGAGCGACGGGAGCGGGGGGCTCGGGCTTATCGGTGACCAGGCTCTCGGTAGTCAGCAGCACGCCGGCCACGGAAGCGGCATTCTCCAGGGCGGAGCGGGTGACCTTGGTGGGGTCCACGATGCCGGAGGAGATCATGTCGCAGTAGGTCTCGTTGAGGGCGTTGAAGCCATAGCCCACCTTGCGGGAGTTCTTCACCTTCTCCAGAACCACGGAGCCGTCGATGCCGGCGTTGGCGGAAATCTGACGCATGGGCTCGGTGAGGGCGCGGGCCACGATCTGGACGCCGGTCTTCTCGTCGCCCTCGGTGGTCTTCAGCAGCTTCTCCACGGCGGGGATTGCGTTGACATAGGCAGTACCGCCGCCGGCCACGATGCCCTCCTCAACGGCGGCACGGGTGGCGTTGAGAGCGTCCTCGATGCGGAGCTTCTTCTCCTTCATCTCGCTCTCGGTAGCGGCGCCCACGCGGATGATGGCCACGCCGCCGGCCAGCTTGGCCAGACGCTCCTGGAGCTTCTCACGGTCATAATCGGAGGTGGTGACCTCGATCTGGCTGCGGATCTGAGCCACGCGGTCCTTGATGGCCTGGGCGTCGCCGGAGCCGTCCACGATGATGGTGGTGTCCTTGTTGACTTTCACCTGGCGGGCGTGACCCAGCATATCGGCAGTGGCCTCCTTGAGCTCATAGCCCAACTCGGAGGAGATCACAGTGCCGCCGGTCAGGATGGCCATATCCTGGAGCATCTCCTTGCGGCGGTCACCGAAGCCGGGGGCCTTCACACAGCAGACATTCAGGGTGCCGCGGAGCTTGTTGACAATGAGGGTGCTCAGAGCGTCGCCCTCCACATCCTCGGCCACGATGAGCAGCTTCTTGCCGGACTGGACCACCTGCTCCAGAATGGGCAGCAGCTCCTGGATGTTGGAGATCTTCTTGTCGGTGATAAGGATAGCGGCGTCGTCCAGCACGGCCTCCATCTTCTCGGTGTCAGTGACCATATAGGGGGCGATATAGCCGCGGTCGAACTGCATGCCCTCCACGACCTCAGAGTAGGTCTCGGCGGTCTTGGACTCCTCCACGGTAATGACGCCGTCATGGCTGACCTTCTCCATGGCCTCGGCAATCAGCTTGCCGATGGTCTCGTCACCGGAGGAGACGGCGCCCACGCGGGCAATATCCTCGGTGCCGTTGACTGGCTTGGAGTTCTCCTTGATGGCCTCGATGGCGGCAGCGGTGGCCTTGGCGATGCCCCGCTTCATGATCATGGGATTGGCGCCGGCGGCCAGGTTCTTCAGACCCTCACGGATGATGGCCTGGGCCAGCAGGGTGGCGGTGGTGGTGCCGTCGCCGGCCACATCGTTGGTCTTGGTGGAGACCTCCTTGACGATCTGGGCGCCCATGTTCTCAAAGGGGTCGGGCAGCTCAATCTCCTTGGCAATGGTCACGCCGTCATTGGTGATGAGGGGAGTGCCGAACTTCTTATCCAGCACCACATTGCGGCCCTTGGGGCCCAGGGTGATCTTAACGGTATCGGCGAGCTGGTTGACACCGCGCTCCAGGGCGCGACGGGCGTCCTCGCCGTAAATGATCTGCTTGGACATGAAAAATTACCTCCTATATGATGATGGGCTGGCGGTATGCTCCGCCTGGCCCTGTAAATGCGGGAACAGACTGGTGGACCTTACTCCACGATGGCCAGAATGTCGCCCTGACGGACGATGGTGTACTCCTCGCCGTCCAGCTTTACCTCGGTACCGGCGTACTTGCTGGTAATGACCTTGTCACCCTTCTTCACGGTCATGACAACTTCCTTGCCATCCACCATGCCGCCGGGGCCCACCTCGACGACTTCGGCCATTTCGGGCTTCTCCTTGGCGGCGCCGGTGAGGATGATGCCGCTCTTGGTGGTCTCCTCGGCCTCCACCATCTTAATGATCACTCTGTCTGCAAGGGGTTTGAGCTTCATTTGGGGTTCCTCCTTATATGATTATGGTTTTGTTCATCCATATTCAGCAGTTAGCACTCGAAAAACATGAGTGCTAACTTCGAGTATGATAATACCTCTCCTTGCCAAAAAAATCAACCCCCAATTTTGAGAATTGAGGGTTGATTTTCAGAAAATTCACCTTTTGTTCACAAAGGGACGGGCTGAGTGCCAGATGTAATCGCTGTGGCGTGGTAGTTCAGACCGGCTGGATAGAAAAACCAGACCTTTTTGGGGGAGAGGGAGACATGAAAGTCCTTGGCGTGTATGACCTCGCCGTCCACCACAGCTGTCAGCTCCTGGGGGGAGGAGAAGGCGAAGGACTGGCCGTGGAAATGGGCAAGGACCTCCGGGTGCTCCCGGTAGCGGCCCTTGGCATAGGCACCCAGAAGGCGGAAAAAGGTGAGGCGTCCCACCTTGGGGACCACCAGCATGTCTAAAATCCCGTCGTCGGGCTGGGCATCGCCCACCGGCATAAAGCCGCCGCCATAGTGGCGGCCATTGCAGATACAGATAATAGTGCTCTCTCCATCCAGCACAGTGTCCCCGGCCAGGATGCGTGTGGGGCGGGAAAGACCCTTGAAGAGGACGTTCACTATCAGAGAGAGGCTGTAGGCCGCCATGCCGTTTAAAAGGGGGATGGACTTGTATTTGTGGACATCGGCGGCAATGCGGGCGTCTACCCCGGCGCAGCACACGTCGATGCCCAGCCGGCCGTTGCAGTCCATGAGATCGAAGGCCGACTGGGGCCCGGCGGCCAGGGCGGCCAGGTCGGAGAAGGCAGATCGGTAGGTGGGCCCGAAAAGCTTGATAAAGTCATTGCCGGTACCCTTGGGCACGTTGGTGACGGCGGCGTTATCATAGCCCGCCGCACCGTTTACCGCCTCGTTGAGGGTACCGTCCCCGCCACAGGCGTAGAGGCGCACCGGCTCGCCGCTCTCCGCTGCCGCACGGGCCCGGGCCTCACAGTCCCTGGGAGCGGCGGCCAGAAAGATCTCGTAGGCCAGACCCAGAGCGGTAAAGGTATCTACGATCTGGCGGCACAGGGCGTCGGTGCTTCCACGCTTACCCGCCGCTGGATTGATGAGAAAGAGGTGCTTCACGGGAAGGGCCTCCTTTTTGTGTCAGCTGGGCCGCTCACCACAGGGAGATGCGCTGCTCAGCCCGGGCCATGCGGGAGACGATGGCGGCGGCCTCCGCCCGGGTGAGACTGTCATTGGGGCGGAAGGTAAGATCTCCATCGCTGCCGGTGAGAATGCCCTTTGCGTAGAGCCCGAAGATGGCGTTGGCGGCATAGTCGCCGGTCCTCACATCGGGGACGGCGGCCTTTACCCGGCTCAGACTGTTGATCTCCGGGATGCTCCGGCCCAAAGTAGTGCGGGAGAAGATATAGGCCATCTCGGCCCGGGTCACCGGACGCTCCAGGTTGGTGAACTCCCCGGCATTGATGACTCCGCTGGCCTCACAGTAGGTGACAGAGGATTTGTACCAGGGGGTGCCCGTCACCGGCTGGAGGTGGAAGGTATCCCCGGTGGCCTGGCTCTCCATGAAGGCGGCCAGCTTCAGCGCTTCCGCCACCGTCAGGGTCTGATCGGGGCCGAAGCGGTTTTCTCCCACGCCCTGCATCAGGCTCAGATTATAGGCCAGGTCCACCCAAAGAGAGAACCAGTCCCGGGGAGATACATCGTCAAAGGAGGGAATCCGCCCCTTGATGAGGGGAAACTGGGCGGAGGGAACCTGACGCCGGACCATCTGATCCTTTAGGGTGGAAATGGGTACCACCGTGTCGATGCCGTTGGCTGTAAGCACCAATACATCCAGGCCATCCACCTTTTGCGTGCGGACAGCGTCATAGGTGATGGAGAAGAATTCCTGAGTGGTGCCGCCCTGCTCATCGGGGAAGGCGAGCATGCTCACCACCCCCCACTGGTTGCCCTTCTGCGCCATGTAGAGGCCGTAGCCCAGGTTTTCCAGGGTGTCGTACTCCGGCTGGAGGAGGGAAAGTCCATCCTGCCGGATGAGTCCCATCTTATTGTTGGTGCGCACCAGGGCGGTGCCCAAGGTGAAGTCCAGGACCGACTGGTATCGGATGGGAATGACCACCCTGCCTGAGGCGTCGGCAAAGCCCCACAGGCCGTTCTCGCTGGCTTTGGCCATTCCCTCCTGATAGCCGTGGATCGTGGGGGCGGCCAGGGCGCAGGACAAGGTCAGCGCCAGCGACAGAAAGAGGGCTGCGGCGCCCCGAAGCCTATGCTTTTGAGGCATGGTGCCCACCTCGCTTTCCATAGAGAAAGAGATCACATTTGAGCATGCCGTTGTAGAGCTTGCGCTTTCGGTCGGCGGTCCGTCCAAAGGTGCGCTCGAACTCGGTGTGGGAGGAGAGAAGGGAGAGGGTCCAGCCCTCCGGAAGGGACCGGAAGACCCTGCCAAAGCCCTGGTAGAGGGCCTCGGCCTCCTTTTTCTCCATGATGCGCTCCCCATAGGGGGGATTGGTGACGAGCTTTCCGTAGGGCTCCTCCCGGTGGAAGGCGAGGGCGTCGGACACCTCAAAGCGGACCACGTCCTCCACTCCTGCCTTCTCGGCGTTGGAGCGGGCAATGGCTACCGCTTTGGGGTCAATATCGCCCCCCCAGATGTCATAGGACCCGTCAAACTCCCTGTCCATGGCCTCGTCGGCGGCCGCCATCCAGGCTTTCCCGGGGACACAGCCCCATTTCTGAGCGGAAAAGCTCCGCTCCAGACCGGGGGCCCGGTTCTTCGCAATGAGTGCGGCCTCAATGGCGATGGTGCCTGAGCCGCAGAAGGGATCACAAAGGGGGTCCCGGCCACGGTACTTGGACAGCATGACCATGGCGGCGGCCAGGGTCTCCCGCAAGGGGGCTGTCACCCCCACCGCGCGGTAGCCCCGCTTGTGGAGCCCGGCGCCGGTGGTGTCCAGATAGAGGGAGGCGGTGTCCTTCATGATGGAGAACTGGATCTGGTAAAGGGCGCCGGTCTCGGGGAGATGCTCCAGGCCGTATCTGGTTCCCAGACGCGCGGCCACCGCCTTTTTCACAATGGACTGGCAGGCGGGGACGGCGTGGAGGGCGGAGTTGAGGCAGTGGCCCTTGACCGGAAAGGCGGCGTCCCAGGGGAGAAAGTCCTCCCAGGGCAGGGCCCGCACCCCTTCAAAGAGGGCGTCAAAGTCGCCGGCGGGAAAGCTGCCCAGCAGCAGAAGCACCCGTTCCCCGGTGCGCAGGTTCAGGTTCACTCTGGGAATGTCTGAAAGACCGGCGGCGCACAGGACCCGGCCATTCTCGGCCCGCACGTCGGAAAGGTCCAGACGCCGCAGTTCATCGGCGGCCAGCCCCTCCAGGCCGAACAGGGTGGGGATGGCCAGTTCCAAATGTTCCATAGATCGCTCCTATTCCTCTCCGCGCGCTGGGGCGCGGAGAACCACCGCGGCTCCGGCGGCAGATCAGGTCATTTTACCTCATTATACCGGAGTCCCACAGAATTGGCAAACCCTTTTCCAAATGACAGATAATTTGCTGGCTATTCGCTGGGAGTTGTGGTATGATGGTGCCAGATTCGGAGGCCCAAGCCTCCCTACATAGAGGAGGGATATTGATGAGCATGAGTCTCTTTTGGCTGATTGCCATGGTGCTCTTCGGCGTGCTGGAGGCCGTGACGGTGGGACTCACCTCTATCTGGTTCGCCCTGGGCGCCCTGGGCGCGCTGGCCGCAGCCGCGGCGGCGGCGCCGGTCATCGTTCAGATTGTGGTGTTTCTGGGGGTCTCCTTCCTGACCCTGCTGCTGGTGCGCCCCCTGGCCCAGCGCTTTGTCAATGACCGAAAGGTGGCCACCAATGCCGACCGGGTCATCGGACAGGAGGCCGTGGTCACCGAGGACATCGACAACATCCAGGGAAGGGGGCGGGTCACCATCGCCGGCGCTGACTGGACCGCCCGGACGGAGGACGACCAGCCCATCCCCGCGGGCAGCATGGTCCGTGTGCTCCGCATCGAAGGCGTCAAGGTCATCGTCGCCCCTGCCGGCGCCGCCGGCGACCCCGAACAGACCGCGCCCTGAGCACAGGACGCGGCATCCAAGAGAAGGAGGTATTTTTATGGAGCTATTGGCCGCTGTGGGAGGATTTATTGTCCCCATCATTCTCATTGTACTGGTCATCCTTATTTTGGCCGCCAACATCAAGGTGGTCCAGCAGTCCAAGGCCTATGTGGTGGAGCGCCTGGGCGCCTTCCACTCCGTGTGGGGCGTGGGCATCCACTTCAAGGTCCCCTTCATCGAGAAGGTGGCCAAGGTGGTCTCCCTCAAGGAGCAGGTGGTGGACTTCGCCCCTCAGCCCGTCATCACCAAGGATAACGTCACCATGCAGATCGACACGGTGATCTACTTCCAGATCACCGATCCCAAGCTCTACACCTACGGTGTGGAGCATCCCATGAGCGCCATCGAGAATCTGACCGCCACCACCCTCCGAAACATCATCGGCGAGCTGGAACTGGACCAGACCCTCACCAGCCGGGACATCATCAACACCAAGATGCGTATGCTCCTGGACGAGGCCACCGACCCTTGGGGCATCAAGGTGGGGCGCGTGGAGCTCAAGAACATCATCCCGCCCAGAGAGATCCAGGACGCCATGGAGAAGCAGATGAAGGCCGAGCGGGAGCGGCGTGAGTCCATCCTCCAGGCTGAAGGTCAGAAGCAGTCCCAGATTCTGGTGGCCGAGGGCGAGAAGCAGTCCCTCATCCTCCGGGCCGAGGCCGCCAAGGAGGCCGCCATCAAGAAGGCCGAAGGCGAGGCCGAGGCCATCATGAAGGTTCAGCAGGCCACCGCCGAGGCCATCAAGCTCCTCAACGAGGCCAATGCCAGCGAGGCCGTGGTGAAGATCAAAGCACTGGAGGCCTTCCAGGCCGCTGCCGACGGCAAGGCCACCAAGATCATCATTCCCTCCGAGATCCAGGGACTGGCCGGGCTGTGCGCCTCCGCCAAAGCCCTGCTGGAGAGCGACGCCAAGGACCCCGCCCCCAGAAAATAAGCGGATAAAAATCGAACGGACCGGAGCAGTCACAACTGCTCCGGTCCGTTTTGTCCTGCGAAAAAGGCGGCACTGTTTTACCGCACCTGGCCCGTGCCGTAGATGATGTACTTAGAGCTGGTGAGCTCGGTGAGGCCCATAGGGCCCCGGGCGTGCATCTTCTGGGTGGAAATGCCGATTTCCGCCCCAAGACCAAATTCAAAGCCGTCGGTGAAGCGGGTGGAGGCGTTCACATAGACCGCCGCCGCATCCACCCGGTCCAGGAAGGCCTGGGCCGAAAAGTAGTCCTCGGTGACGATGGCCTCCGAATGGCCGGAGCCGTGGGTGTTGATGAAGTCCACCGCCTCGTCGAAGCTGTCCACCACCTTTACCGCCAGGATATAGTCGCCGTATTCGGCGTCCCAGTCGGACGCCTGGGCGGGGACCACACACTCCCCCAGGATGGCCGCTGTCCGGGGACAGCCCCGGAGCTCCACCCCTTTCTGATCCAGCAGGGCTTTGGCCCGGGGGAGAAAATCGTCCGCCACATCGGCGTGGACCAGCAGGCACTCGGCGGCGTTGCACACCGAGGGCCGGGAGCACTTGGCGTTGTAGATGATCTGGGCGGCCATGTCCAGGCCGGCTCTGGCGTCCACATACACATGGCACACCCCTACCCCTGTCTCAATGACGGGGACTCTGGCATTCTCCACCACCGCCCGGATAAGCCCGGCGCCCCCCCGGGGGATGAGTACATCCAGATAACCGGTGAGGCCCATAAGCTCGTTGGCGCTCTCCCGGCTGGTGTCCTCCACCAGGGCCACACAGTCCCGGGGCAGTCCCACCGACTCCAGGGCGTCCCGCATGACGGCCACAAAGGCCTTGTTGGAACGGAAGGCCTCCTTGCCGCCCCGGAGGATGACGGCATTCCCCGACTTCAGGCACAGGGCGGCGGCATCCACCGTTACATTGGGACGGGCCTCGTAGATGATACCGATGACCCCCAGCGGAACCCGGCGCTTGCCGATGATGAGGCCGTTGGGACGGGTGGACATCTCGGTCACCTGACCGATGGGGTCGGGCAGGGCGGCTACCTGGCGCACGCCCTCCACAATGCCGTCCATCCGGGCGGCGCTCAGGGCCAGACGGTCCAGGAGGGACTGCTTCATCCCAGCTGCCATGGCGGCGGCCAGGTCCTTTTCGTTTTCTGCCAGGATGTAGCCCTGGTTCTGATAGAGGGCCTGGGCGATGGCCTCCAGGGCCTCGTTTTTCTTGGCGGTACCGGCAACGGCCAGAACCCGTTCGGCATGCCTGGCCGCCAGGCCTTGGGTTTCTAAAATGGTCATATAGATCCCCCCTGAGATTTAAAGTGTGGTGAAGACAATGGACAAAGAGAGGTCCATGGTCAGACAAGGTGTAGGCAAGTACCTCTGCGTCAAATTGATGGGTCAGCCTTGGCCAGGAAACGGGTGCCGATGTCCTCTCCCCGCAAAATACTGTACAGGTCCTCAGGGCGGGCGCCGTTGGTGATCACCATATCCACCCCGGCGGCCATGGCCAGTTCGGCGGCATTGAGCTTGGTGGCCATACCGCCGGTACCCCGCCAGGAGCCCGCGCCGCCCGCCATGGCCCGGAGCTCCGGCGTCACGTCCTCCACACGGTGGATGAGCTTGGCGCCGGGGTCCCTGCGCGGGTCGGCGTCGTAGAGACCGTCGATGTCGCTCAGTAGTACCAGCAGGTCGGCCTGGCACAGCCGGGCCACCATGGCCGAGAGGGTGTCGTTGTCGCCCAGCACCTTGCACTGGCCAGTCTCGATCTCCGCTGAGGACACGGAGTCATTCTCGTTCACCACCGGGATGATCCCCAGCTCCAGAAGGGATTCAAAGGTATTGCGCAGATGCTCCGCCCGCACCGGGGCGTCCACATCCTCGCCGGTGAGGAGGATCTGGGCCACCACCCGGTTATACTCTCCGAACATTTTATCGTAGAGATGCATCATCATGCACTGGCCCACCGCCGCCGCTGCCTGCTTCATCCGCAGCTGGGTGGGGCGCTCCGCCAGACCCATCTTGGCCGTGCCGATGCCGATGGCCCCCGAAGAGACCAGGATGATCTCATGTCCCATCCCCTCCAGGTCGGAGAGGGTCCGAGAGAGTCGTTCCATATTATGTAAGTTGAGGCGCCCAGTGTCGTGCGTGAGGGTGGAGGTGCCCACCTTTACCACGACCCGCAAACGGCCTTCTCTCCTTGCCATGTCAGGTCACGCTCCTGTTCAAAATCCTACCCCAGCTTATCATAATCATATCACAACTGTGTAAAGAGGAAAAGCATTCTTTTCTATTTGCCCCCATTTCTCCGCTTCAGTTAAAAAAAGAATGAAAAATTTGCTCCATTTCGCATTTTTTATGTTGTAATTCTGACGGTGTTGCGTTACAATGTAGTGCGCTGGCAGACTGTCGATTGAAAGGGGTAGGGCTTGTGTATGATAAATATCGTGCTGGTAGAGCCTGAGATCCCCATGAACACCGGCAACATCGCCCGGACCTGTGCCGCCACCGGGAGCCGCCTCCATCTGGTACGCCCCTTGGGGTTCGACATCTCCGACAAGGCGGTGAGGCGGGCCGGCCTGGACTACTGGTCCCTGGTGGACCTCCATGTCTACGATAGCCTGGACGACCTGTTCCGGCAGCACCCCCACCCCGACCTGTGGCTGACCACCACAAAGGCGGGGCGGTGCTACTCCGACGTGAACTACGCGGACGGGTGCTGGCTTTTCTTCGGCAGAGAGACCGCCGGGCTGCCACAGGAGCTTCTGGAGCGGTATCCCCAGCGCTGCGTGCGGCTTCCCATGCGGGAGGATGCCCGCAGCCTCAATCTGGCCAACACGGTGGCGGCGGTGACCTATGAGGCCCTCCGCCAGCTGGACTTTCCCGGTCTTGCCAAGGACGGCGGCAGCGCCTGGCGGACCCAAAAGGTAACCGGCATCCGTCGTTGAATATTCCCGGCGGGGTGCCGGGCAGCAAGTATCTTCCATACCATGAACCCTATCAACCCTGACGCGTTCGTTTCCGTAGTTTCCGCCGCGAACTGATGAAAGGAGCACAGTAAATGAACTACAACAAGAAGACCGTAAAGGACATCGATGTGGCAGGCAGGAAGGTCCTGCTCCGCTGCGATTTCAACGTGCCCCAGGACAAGACCACCGGCGCCATCACTGACGACAAGCGCATTGTGGCTGCCCTGCCCACCATCCGGTATCTGCTCGAGCAGAAGGCCGCTGTCATCGCCTGCTCTCACCTGGGCAAGCCCAAGGGCGAGTGGAAGGAGTCCCTCTCTCTGGCCCCTGTGGCCAAGCGCCTGAGCGAGCTGCTGGGCAGCGAGGTCATCTTTGCCAAGGACATCATCGGTGAGGACGCCAAGGCCAAGGCCGCCGCCCTCCAGCCTGGTCAGATCATGCTCCTGGAGAATCTCCGCTTTGATAAGCGGGAGGAGAAAAACGACCCTGAGTTTGCCAAGGAGCTGGCTTCCATGGCCGAGGTCTACGTCTCTGACGCCTTTGGTACCGTCCACCGCGCCCATGCCTCCACCGCCGGTGTGGCCGCCTATCTCCCCGCCGTTTCCGGCTTCCTCATCGGCAAGGAGCTGGACATCATGGGCAAGGCTCTGGACGACCCTAAGCGTCCCTTCGTGGCCGTGCTGGGCGGCGCCAAGGTCTCCGACAAGATCAACGTCATCAACAACCTCCTGGAGAAGGCCGACACCATCATCATCGGCGGCGGCATGAGCTATACCTTTGCCAAGGCCAGCGGCCACACCATCGGCAAGTCCCTCCTGGAGGAGGACAAGCTGGACTACGCCAAGGATATGATGGCCAAGGCCCAGGCCAAGGGCGTCAAGTTCCTGCTGCCCTGCGACAACCTGTGCGCCGAGGAGTTTTCCAAGGATGCTCAGCCCGTGGCCATGGGCGAGGACATCCCCGATAACCTGATGGGCATGGACATCGGCCCCAAGACCATTGAGGCATTCTCCGCCGCCGTGAAGGGCGCCGGTACCGTGGTGTGGAACGGCCCCATGGGCGTCTTTGAGTTCCCCGCATTTGCCGAGGGCACCAAGGCCATGGCCAAGGCCCTGGCCGAGTCCGGCGCCATCACCATCGTGGGCGGCGGCGATTCCGCTGCCGCTGTGGAGCAGCTGGGCTTTGCCGACAAGATGACCCATATCTCCACCGGCGGCGGCGCCAGCCTGGAGTTCCTGGAGGGCAAGGAGCTGCCCGGCGTGGCCTGCCTGCTGGATAAGTAAGGAATACTCCAGCCATATTTGATACCCGCACACAACATGACGAGGAAAGAAAGGGGTCCGTGCTACCCATGAACAGAAGATACCGGAAGACCATCATCGCCGGAAACTGGAAGATGAACAAGACCCTCTCTGAGACCCGGGCCTTTGCCGAAGAGCTCAAGCCCATCCTGCCCAAAGGCAAGTGGTGCGACGTGGTGCTCTGTGTTCCCTATGTGAACATTCCCGCCGCCATCCGGCTTTTCAAAGACTGCCGGGTGGCCATCGGCGCCGAGAACTGCCATTATGAGGCCAATGGCGCATATACCGGCGAGGTGTCTGCCGAGATGCTCAAGGAGCTGGGCGTAAAGTATGTCATCATCGGCCACTCCGAGCGCCGTCAGTACTACAATGAGACGGATATGACCGTCAACAAGAAGGTCCACGCCGCCCTGGAGGTGGGCCTGCGCCCCATTGTCTGCGTGGGTGAGAGCCTGGAGCAGCGGGAACTGGGCGTGACCATGGAGCTCATCGCCTACCAGGTGAAGTGCGCCCTGTCCGGTGTCAGCGCCGACAAGCTCCGCCATGTGGTCATCGCCTATGAGCCCCTGTGGGCCATCGGCACCGGCAAGACCGCCACTGCCGAGCAGGCCGGCGAGGTGTGC
>DXCX01000039.1 GCA_019115785.1 Candidatus Intestinimonas merdavium
GATGTTTAATTTTTATGTTCCCTGTACGGGGGTTGTTTACCGCTTCAACCGGGCTCCCAGCTGAGCTATACCCCCAAATGAAAGAGAGTGACAATATAAAACTGTAAGTGGTGGAGATAAGCGGGATCGAACCGCTGACCTCTTGAATGCCATTCAAGCGCTCTCCCAGCTGAGCTATACCCCCATATGAGTTCCGCCCGGAACTGCGGCGTCCCGTACAGAACGGATGTAATTCTACCATCGACTGTTGAGAATGTCAAGGTTTTTTTTAGATTTTTTTGAGGACAGTCGATTTGAGTCGAAAAATTTGAATATCAAAGAAAATTGTGCAAGTTCACGATTGACTTTTTTCAATAACCTGATAGAATAACGCTTAAATTATTTTAGTTAAAAAAATTTAATTAAAATAATAGTAATAGATCATTGAGAGCCCGTCTCCGCGGGCGAAAGGAGAACACGACGATGTTTGAACAGGTGAGAGATGTGATTGTGGATACTCTGAGCTGCGATCTGGAGGCCGTGACCATGGACGCCCGTCTGGTGGAGGACCTGGAGGCCGACTCTCTGGACGCTGTGGAGCTGAATATGGCGCTGGAGGAGGCCCTGGGCTTCGCCATTGAGGATGAGGAGCTCCAGAACATGAAGACGGTGGGCGATATCGTCCGCTATCTGGAAGCCCATCAGGAGTAAGCCATGGAGCTTTCTGATATTCTGGCCCTGCTGGACCGCTTCGACGCCTCCACCGCCGGCTCCATGAAGCTGCGGCTGGGGGATCTGCGCCTGGAGCTGAATAAGGCGGCCGCTCCTGCGGCCATGTCCCCCGCGGCTGCCGTGCCGGCGGCGGCCACCGCCCCCGTCCCCGCAGCTGCGGCGGCCGAGACCCAGCCGGAGGGGACCACGGTGAAGGCGCCCCTGGTGGGGACCTTTTACGCCGCCTCCGCACCGGGAGAGGCGCCCTTTGTCTCCGTGGGCGACACGGTAAAGAAGGGGCAGACCCTCTGCGTGCTGGAGGCCATGAAGATGATGAGCGAGGTGCCCGCCCCCGCCGACTGTGTGATCCTGGAGGTTCTGGCCAAGGACGGGGACCTGGTGGGCTTTGACGCCCCGCTCTTCCAAATCAGGGAGCTGTGAGTTTATGTTCCATCGAATCCTGATCGCCAACCGGGGCGAGATCGCCGTGCGCATCATCCGCACCTGCCGGGAGATGGAGATTGAGACGGTGGCGGTGTATTCTACCGCCGACGCCGACGCCCTCCATGTAAAGCTGGCCACCCGGGCGGTGTGCATTGGCCCCGCCAAGGCGGGGGAGAGCTACCTCAACATGTCTGCCATCCTCACCGCCGCCCTGGAGACCGGCTGTGACGCCATCCATCCCGGCTACGGATTTCTCTCCGAAAACGCAGAGTTTGCCGATTTGTGCCAGCAGTGCGGGCTGAAGTTCATCGGTCCCTCCGGAGACGTGATCCGGAAGATGGGCAACAAATCCGCCGCCCGCGACCTGATGCGGGCAAATGGCGTACCGGTGGTCCCTGGCTCCGATGGGCCGGTGGCCAGCGCCGAGGAGGCTCTGGAGGTGGCCGACGCCATCGGCTATCCCGTTCTCATCAAGGCCAGCGCCGGCGGCGGCGGCCGTGGCATGCGCCGGGTGGACGCCGCCGAGGACCTGCCGGCCCTCTACGCCGCCGCTCAGGCGGAGGCGGTGGCCTGCTTCGGAGACGGAGAGCTCTATGTGGAGAAGCTGATCCTCAGCCCCCGTCATATCGAATTCCAGATCCTGGCTGATAGCCGGGGCAGTGTGGTCCACCTGGGGGAGCGTGACTGCTCCATCCAGCGCCGGAACCAGAAGCTCATGGAGGAGTCTCCCTCCAAGGCCCTGACCCAAACGCTCCGTCAGTCTATGGGCGGCGCGGCAGTGCGGGCGGCCCAGGCCGCCGGCTACCAGAGCGCCGGTACCGTGGAGTTTGTGCTGGACCACGACGACAACTTCTACTTTATTGAGATGAACACCAGAATTCAGGTGGAGCATCCAGTCACCGAGTTTGTCACCGGACTGGACCTCATCCGGGAGCAGATCCGCGTCGCGGCAGGGCTGTCCCTGTCTGTCCGGCAGGAGGACATCCGGCAGACCGGCTGGGCCATGGAGTGCCGGGTCAACGCCGAGGACCCCAGAGGGGGGTTTCGTCCCGCCCCTGGCAAGGTGGAGTTCCTTCATCTGCCCGGCGGACCGGGCGTCCGGGTGGACACCGCCCTCTTCAACGGCTGCGAACTCTCCCCCTGGTATGATTCCCTGGCCGCCAAGGTGGTGGTGTACGCCCCCACCCGACTGGAGGCCATCCGCAAGATGCGCCGGGCCCTGGAGGAGCTCATCATAGAGGGCTTCCCCACCACGGCGGACCTGTGTCATCTGATCTTGTACCAGCCCGATTTCGTGAAGGGCAGATATGATACCGGCTTCTTGGAGCAGCACATGGATGAGCTGCTCCAATGGGACTGTGAGGGCAGCAAATGATAGATTCCTTTCGGCAGCGGCGGGAGCGTATGATTCAGCTCAAAACCCGCCGCGAAGGCAAAGAGACAGACATTCCCCGCAAGCACATCGCCAAGGCGGTCTTTGGCAAGTGTCCCGACTGCGGCGCGGTAGTGCCCAAGACTGAACTGGCCCGCACCCTGTACGTATGCCCCAAGTGCGGCTACCACCACCCGGTGGGGGCCTACCTGCGGCTGAGCATGCTCCTGGACTCCAAGAGTTTCCGGGAGCTGGACGAGAAGCTCACCGCCCCCAACGCCCTCAAATTTCCCGGCTATGACGATAAGCTCCAGGCGGCCCGGAAAAACACCGGGCTGGCCGAGGGCGTGGTCACCGCCCGGGGCAAGATTAACGGATGTCTGGCGGTCTTCGCCGTGCTGGACAGCCGTTTTCTCATGGGCAGCATGGGGGCGGCGGTGGGGGAAAAGGTCACTCGGGCGGTGGAGTACGCCGACCGGGCAGGCCTCCCCCTTGTTATCTTTTCCGCCAGCGGCGGCGCCCGGATGCAGGAGGGCATTTTGTCCCTCATGCAGATGGCCAAGACCAGCGCAGCCCTGGCCCGGTTCAGTGAGCACGGCGGGTTCTACATCTCTGTGCTCACCCATCCCACCACCGGCGGCGTCACCGCATCCTTTGCCTCTTTGGGCGATGTGACTCTGGCCGAGCCCGGCGCCCTCATCGGCTTCGCCGGCCCCCGGGTCATTGAGCAGACCATCGGGCAGACCCTTCCGGAGGGCTTCCAGCGGTCTGAGTACCTGGAGGAGCATGGGTTTGTGGACCGAATCGTCCCCAGGGGACAGATGAAGGAGACCCTTTCGCTTCTGATGAGACTCCATAAGAAACGGGGTGAGGACCGTGGCTGAGATCACCGCGGCGGAGCGAGTGAGCCTGGCCCGCCATGCCGGACGGCCCGGCACCGTGGATTATATCTCCGCGCTGTTTACCGACTTTTTTGCGTTCAAGGGGGACCGGCAGTGCAGGGAGGACCCCGCCATCCTGGGCGGGGTGGCCCTCTATAAGGGCCACCCGGTCACTGTGATCGGCCACCGGAAGGGTAAAACCCTCCAGGAAAACATGGCCTGCAACTTTGGCATGCCGGGGCCTGAGGGCTACCGCAAGGCCCAGCGCCTCATGCGTCAGGCGGAGAAATTCCGCCGGCCGGTCATCACCTTTGTGGATACCCCCGGCGCCTATCCCGGCCTGGAGGCCGAGGCCCGGGGCCAGGGGGAGGCCATCGCCTCCACCCTGGCCCTCATGAGTACTCTGGACGTGCCCGTGGTCACCATTGTTACCGGTGAGGGCGGCAGCGGCGGGGCTCTGGCCCTGGCGGTGGCCAACCGGGTGCTCATGCTGGAGAACGCCGTCTACTCCGTCCTCTCCCCAGAGGGCTTTGCTTCCATTTTGTGGAAGGACAGTGGTCGGGCTGGAGAGGCCGCCGAGATCATGAAGCTTACTGCCCGGGACCTGGTAGAGCTGGGCGTCGCCGACGAGGTCATCCCCGAGCCGCCGGGAGGGGCCCATGAGAATCCCCAAGCCGTCTTTGTGGCGGTGGATCGGGCGCTGTCCCGGGCCCTGGACCGGGTGGTTCGGGAGGGGGACTTCGCCCAGCGGCGCTATGAAAAATTCCGAGGGATGGGCAACTCCCGCTCCCGGAAGGAGGGGCTATGAAGGGATTGAAGATCGTGTCCACCGGCCGGGCGCTGCCCGCCAAGGTGGTTACCAATGACGATATGAGCCGTCTGGTAGAGACCAGCGACGAGTGGATCACCACCCGGACCGGCATCCAGACCCGGCATTTCTGCGAGAGCGAGACACAGGCCTCCTTGGCCACCCGGGCGGCCCGGGGGGCGCTGGAGCGGGGCGGGGTGGCTCCGGAGGAGCTGTGCGCCTGCATCGTGGCCACCGTGACCCCCGACCACGCCGCGCCCACCACGGCCTGTCTGCTCCAGCAGCGCCTGGCGCTGCCGGAGAACATTCCCTGCTTTGATATGAATGTGGGCTGTACCGGCTTTATCTACGCCCTCCAGGTGGCCCGTGGCTTCCTGCTCCAGAGCGGCCGGCCCTACGCTCTGGTGGTGGGGGCGGAGTCCCTCAGCCGGATCACTGACTTCACCGACCGGGGCACCTGTGTCCTCTTTGGAGACGGCGCGGGCGCGGTGGTGTTGACCCTGGAGGAGAGCAGTCTCTACGCCTGCACCCTGGGGGCCAGGGGGGATGCCAAGGCCATTTTCATCGAGGGTCCCGGACCCGAGCATCCGTACATCCATATGGATGGCCAGAGGGTCTTCCGCTTTGCCGTGGAGGCGGTGCCTCACTGCATCCGCACCCTGCTGGAGGAGACCGGCCTGGGTCTGGAGGACATCGACTGGTTCGTGCCCCATCAGGCCAACAAGCGCATCATCGATCACGTGGCCAAGAAGCTGCGGGTCCCCAACGAAAGGTTCTACCAGAATATGATGCGCTACGGCAACACCTCGGCGGCCAGCATTCCCATCGCTCTGGATGAGATGGTGGAGCAGGGGCTGCTGCGAAAGGGCCAGAAGGTCCTGTGCGTGGGCTTCGGCGCCGGCCTCACCTGGGGCGGGACGCTGCTGGAATGGTAACACATGGGCAGGCCGGAACCGGCTGCCATCAAGAGAGTAAGGACGGTCATCACGATGAAATTGAACGAGATCCTGGGGACGGAATTCCCCATCATCCAGGGCGGCATGGCCAATATCGCCACCGGTGAGTTTGCCGCCGCCGTCTCCAATGCCGGAGCCATGGGCCTCATCGGCGGAGGCGGTATGAACGCGGACACCTTCCGGAAGAATATCCACAAGTGCCGCGCCCTCACCGACAAGCCCTTCGGCGTCAATATCATGCTCATGCACCCCCAGGCCAAGGAGATGGCGCAGATCGCCGCCGAGGAGAAGGTCCCCTTCATCACCACCGGCGCCGGAAATCCGGCCTCCTTCATCCCCATGTGGAAGGAGGCGGGGGCCAAGGTCTTCCCGGTGGTCTCCGTGGTGGCCCTGGCCAAGCTGGTGGCCCGGGCGGGGGCTGACGGTATCATCGCAGAGGGAACCGAGTCCGGCGGCCATGTGGGTGAGCTCACCACCATGGCGCTGGTCCCCCAGGTCTGCGACGCGGTGGACCTCCCCGTGGTAGCCGCCGGCGGCATCGCGGACAGCCGCCAGCTGGTGGCCGCCTTCGCCCTGGGCGCCTGCGGCGCCCAGGTGGGTACCTGCCTGCTGGTCAGCGAGGAGTGCCCTATCCACGCAAACTACAAGGAGGCCGTGCTCAAGGCCAAGGACAGCGGCACCGTGGTCACCGGACGCATCGGCGGCACCCCGGTCCGCATCCTCAAAAACCCCATGGCCAAGGCCTACATCGCCAAGGAGAAGGCCGGCGCCGACAAGATGGAGCTGGAGGAGTTCACCCTGGGCGCCCTCCGCCGGGCCGTCTTCGAGGGCGACACCAAGTCCGGCAGTCTCATGGCCGGTCAGGTGGCCGGTATGCTCCATGAGATCCGTCCCGTCCGGGCCATTCTGGAGGATCTGTGCAACGGCTGCCGGGGCGTCCTGGACCGCATCGAGAAGGAGGTCTTTTGATGAAGCTGGCCTTTCTCTATGCCGGTCAGGGCACCCAGCATGTGGGCATGGGCAAGGACCTCTATGAGGCATATCCCGCCTTCCGGGCAGTGCTGGACGGCGCCAGGGTGGACTTCGACCTCAAGAAGCTGTGCTTCGAGGGCCCGGAGGAGCAGCTCAGCCAGACCCAGTACACCCAGCCCTGTATGGTGGCCTTCGCTGCCGGTGTCACCGCTGTGCTCTATGAAAAGGGCATCCGTCCCGCCATGGCGGCCGGGCTGAGCCTGGGCGAGTACTCTGCCCTGTGCGCCGCCGGCGTCTTCACCCCTGAGCAGGCCATCGAGCTGGTGGCCTTCCGGGGAAAGGCTATGGCGGATGCGGTCCACGACCGGCCCAGCGCCATGGCCGCCGTCCTCATGCTGGACCGGGAGTCGCTCCAGAAGTGCTGCGACGCCGCCTCTCAGCTGGGGGTGGCCGAGATCGCCAACCTCAACTGCCCTGGACAGATCGTCATCGGCGGCGACGCAGCCGCCGTAGAGGAGGCGGGGCGCCTGGCCAAGGAGGCCGGCGCCAAGCGGGTCCTGCCCCTGAAGGTGAGCGGACCCTTCCACACCTCCCTGATGGCCCCCGCCGGCGCCGCTCTGGAGGAGCGGTTCCGGACGGTAGAGTTTTCCCACATGTCCTTCCCCGTCCTCTTTAATTGTAAGGGGGATGTGCTGGGAGAGGGGGACACCATTCCCGGTCTGCTGGTGCGGCAGGTCCAGAGCAGCGTTCACATGGAGGACACCATCCGCAATATGGCTGCCCACGGGGTGGATACCATCCTGGAGATCGGGCCCGGAAAGGCCCTGAGCGGCTTTGTCAAAAAGACAGAGAAGAGTATCACCACCTACGCCGTAGAGACGGCGGAGGACCTGGAGGCGGCGGTGGCCGCCCTGAAAGGAGCGTAAGAGATGAGCTTACAGGGTAAATGCGCCCTGGTCACCGGCGGCAGCCGGGGCATTGGCCGGGCGGTCTGCTTGGAGCTGGCCCGTCAGGGCGCCCGAGTGGCGGTGAACTACGCCGGCAACGCCGCCGCCGCCGAGGAGACGGTGAAGGCCTGCGAGGCTCTGGGGGCGGAGGCCTTTGCCATTCAGGCCGACGTGGCCGACGCCGCCGCCTGTGAGGCCATGGTGAAGGAGGTCCTGACCCGCTTCGGACGGCTGGACATTCTGGTCAACAACGCCGGGGTCACCCGGGATGGCCTCATGCCCATGATGAAGGAGGCCGATTGGGACGCCGTACTGGACACCAACCTGAAGGGTGCCTTCCACTGTATGAAGGCGGTGTACCGGCCCATGATGAAACAGAAGTACGGCCGCATCGTCAACCTCTCCAGCATTGTGGGACTCCGGGGCAATGCCGGTCAGGCCAACTACGCCGCCAGTAAGGCGGGGCTCATCGGCCTGACCAAGTCCATGGCCAAGGAACTGGCTGGGCGGAACGTCACCGTCAATGCGGTGGCCCCAGGCTTTATCGACACCGATATGACGGCCGCCCTGCCGGAAAAGGCCCGGGAGGCCATGCTGTCCACCATCCCCATGGGGCGGCTGGGCCAGGCCGAGGACGTGGCCCGGGCCGTGGCCTTTTTCGCCGGGGACGCCTCCGCCTATGTCACAGGCCAGGTTCTGTGCGTGGACGGCGGCATGGCGGTCTAAGAGGAGGAGCGAAAAGATGGAAAGAAGACGGGTAGTCATCACCGGACTGGGCGCCGTGACCCCGGTGGGCCTTACAGCCGCTGAGAGCTGGCAGGCCGTAAAGGACGGGAAGTGCGGCATCGCACCCATCACCCTCTATGACACCTCCAACATGAAGGCCAAGCTGGCCGGCGAGGTGAAGGGCTTTGAGCCGGCCAACTACATGGAGAAGCGGGAGGCCCGGAAGGTGGACCGCTTTGCCCAGTTCGCCCTGGCCGCCGCCCAGGAGGCGGTGGAGCAGAGCGGGCTGGACTTTGCCAAGGAGGACCCCTACCGCTGCGCCCTCATCATCTCCGCCGGCATCGGCGGACTCATCACCCTTCAGAACGAGTGTATCAAGGGCTCACAAAAGGGGTTTGATAAGATTTCCCCCTTCTTCATTCCCATGGCCATTGGAAACATGGCCGCCGCCCACATCGCCATCAAGTATGGTATCAAGGGTATGGCTACCTGCCCCACCACCGCCTGCGCCGGCGGCACCAACGCCGTGGGCGACGCCCTGCGGCAGGTCCGGGACGGCTACGCCGATGTGGTCCTGTGCGGCGGCGCCGAGGCCGTGGTCACCGAGCTGGCCATGGGCGGCTTCACCTCCATGCACGCCCTCCACACCGGGGACGACCCCGCCGCCGCCTCCATCCCCTTTGATGCCCGCCGCAGCGGCTTTGTCATGGGAGAGGGCGCCGGGGTACTGGTGCTGGAGTAGCTGGAGCACGCCCAGGCCCGGGGCGCCAAGATCCTGGGCGAGGTGGTGGGCTATGGCGCCACCTGCGACGCCTACCACATCACCGCCCCTGCCCCTGGCGGCGCTGAGGGGGCCAAGGCCATGTCCCTGGCCCTCTCCGACGCCGGCGTGGCCCCCGAGGAGGTGGGCTACATCAACGCCCACGGCACCTCCACACCCATGAACGACGCCTGCGAGACCCAGGCCATCAAGACCGCCTTCGGCGACCATGCCTACCACCTGGCGGTGAGCTCCACCAAGTCCATGACCGGGCACATGCTGGGCGCCGCCGGCGCCGTGGAGGCCGTCTTCACCGCCCAGGCTCTGCTGGATGGCTTCCTTCCCGCCACCATCGGCTATCAGGAGCCCGACCCAGAGTGCGATCTGGACATTGTGCCCAACCAGGGCCGCGACGCCGACATCCGGTACGCCATGTCCAACTCCCTGGGCTTCGGCGGCCACAACGCCAGCATTCTGCTGAAGAAGTGGGAGGGCTGAACCGGTGGAGCTGAATATTGAGCAGATCCAGGAGATCATTCCCCACCGCCCCCCCTTCCTGCTGGTGGACAAGATCGTTGACTATGTCCCCGGCGAGTGGGCCAAGGGCATCAAGGCCGTCACGGTGAACGAGCCCTTCTTTGTGGGCCACTTCCCCCAGTACAAGGTGATGCCTGGGGTCCTCATCATCGAGGCCCTGGCCCAGGTGGGTGCCGTGGCCATTCTCTCCCTGCCGGAAAATAAGGGAAAGCTGGCCTTTTTCGGCGGCATCAAAAACGCCAGATTCAAAAAGCAGGTCCGCCCCGGCGATGTGCTGGAGCTCTCCTGCGAGCTCATCGAGCGCCGGGGTCCCGTGGGCTTCGGCAAGGCGGTGGCCAAGGTGGACGGAAAGGTGGCCGCCCAGGGTGAGCTCACCTTCGCCGTAGGCGGCTGATCCCTTGCCAAAGCGGCGGATTCGGACAGAATGGAACTAGACCGGCACGCCCGGGAAATTACCGCCGTTTTGGGGGGAACAGTATGCTGGAACAGGCGTTTAACCAAGTGTATACCAAATTTAAGCTCCATTTCTACCGCTCCATTTTCGGGCGGTTTCAAAAGCGGGAGGCCAGCCTGACCACCGTGGAGACCTTCTGCATGGAGATCATCATGGCCCTGGGAAAGCCCACCGTCAATGAGTTTTCCAGCTTTGTGGGCATCTCCGCCCCCAACGCCGCCTACAAAATCAACAATCTGATCCAGAAGGGGTATGTCCGCAAGGAGCAGTCCGAGACGGACAAGCGGGAATACCACCTGGTGGTGACCCAAAAGTATATCGACTACTACAACATCAGCTACGGCTACCTGAGCACGGTCATGGACCGTATCAAGGCACGCTTTCCGGCAGAGGATGTGGCCAAGATCGAGGAGATGCTGGACATCATCTCCGACGAGCTCATGCCGGAGATCCCGCTGCCCAAGCACACCTAAAAATGCCGTTGCCTTCCCGGGGCAAACCCGGGAAGGCAACGGCATTTTCGTGTTACATGCCCATGCTCTGGGTCATGTTCTCGGCGGCGTCCTCCATGGCGCGGACGGCCTTTTTGGCCGTAGCCTTCAGGGTCTTTTTCTGAGGGGCCATCAGCATCCCCAGGGCGGCGCCGGCGGCCATACCGATGCCAATGTTACGCATCATGTGCTTGCTCTCCATATTTGATTCCTCCTTCTGGACAAGGTCCAAGCTTATTGTGCCCAGGATTCATGAAAAATCCATTGCCAAACGAAGACACATCTTTTATAATTGAAACGAATCGGCGAAACGGATTTAAAACAGCCGCGCCGCCGGAAAGAAATTCCCAGGGGAGCGGACCGGCCGGTCCCTCCCTTGTTGTGTCCAAGATCGGAAAGGAGCAGTGACGTGAAGCTTCTCATCCAAAAAGGCCGACTGGTGGACCCCGTGGGTGGCATCGGCGGCGTGATGGACATCCTCATCGAGGATGGCCGCCTGGCTGTTATCGGCAGCGATCTCCGGGATCAGGACGCTCAGGTCATCGACGCCCGGGGGCTGACGGTATGCGCGGGCCTGGTGGACATGCACGTCCACCTGCGGGAGCCGGGGCTGGAGTACAAGGAAGATATTTCCACCGGCACCGCGGCAGCAGCCAGGGGCGGCGTTACCTCGGTGGCCTGCATGCCCAACACCAAACCCGCCGTGGACAGCCCCGAGCAGGTCCGCTATATTCTCCGCCGGGCCGCCGAGGCCTGCGGGGTGCGGGTGTGGCCCATTGGTGCCGTGACCATGGGAGAGAAGGGGGAGACCCTCACCGATGCCCAGGCCCTGAAGGAGGCTGGAGCGGTGGCCCTCTCCGACGACGGTTTGCCCATCCAGAACGCAAACCTTATGCGGGACGCCCTCATCCGCTGCAAGCGGCTGGGGCTCACCATCCTCTCCCATTGTGAGGATGCCGACATGGTGTGCAACTACGCAGTCAATGAGGGCCGGGTCTCCCGGGCCCTGGACCTGCCCGGCCGACCCGCCATTGCCGAGGAGCTGATGGTCATGCGGGACGCCATGCTGGCTGAGGAGACGGGGGCGGCGGTCCACATCTGCCACATCTCCACCGCCGGCAGTGTGGACATCGTCCGGCAGTTCAAAAAGCGGGGGACCCACATTACCTGTGAGACCTGCCCTCAGTACTTCACCCTCACCGAGGACGAGGTCCTGAGCCAGGGGGCTATGGCACGGGTCAACCCGCCCCTGCGGACCAAACAGGACATGGAGGCCATCATTGCCGGGCTCAAGGACGGTACCATCGACGCCATCGCCACCGACCATGCCCCCCACTCCGCCCAGGAAAAGGCCAGGACCCTGACCGAGGCTCCCAGCGGTATGGTGGGGCTGGAGACGGCTCTGGCGGTCACCCTCACCGCCCTCTACCACACTGGGGAGATGGACCTGTCCGACATCCTGAAGAAGATGACCTTTAACCCGGCCTGTATTCTGGGCATCCCAAAGGGCCGGCTGAGCCTGGGGGGCGAGGCCGACTTCACCATCTTCGACCCCAATGAGGTCTGGACAGTGGACCCGGAGCAGTTTGCTTCCAAGGGGCGCAACACCCCCTTCGCCGGCCGGGAGCTGAAGGGAAAAGTGAAATACACCATTGTAGGCGGGAAGCTCGTCTATGAAGACAAGGGAGGACGTTGAAGATGTCGTTTGATAGATTACAGGAGCAGATCATCGCCAAGAAGAATCCCACCGTGGCCGGTCTGGACCCCAAGCCGGAGCAGATCCCGCCCCACATCCTCAAGGCCGCCTACGCCGAGAAAGGAGAGACCCTGGCCGGGGCCGCCGAGGCGGTGTGGCAGTTCAACAAGGGCCTTATCGACGCCCTCAAGGACGTGGTTCCCGCTGTGAAGCCCCAGGCGGCCTACTATGAGCGGCTGGGCTGGCAGGGCCTTGCCGTGATGGAAAAGACCATTGCCTACGCCAAAGAGCAGGGCCTCTTTGTCATCGCTGACATCAAGCGGGGAGACATCGGCTCCACCGCCCAGGCCTATGCCGACGCCTGGCTGGGTGAGACCCAGGTAGGGGACGGGGCCCTCACTGCCTTCGGCGCCGACTGTGTCACCCTCAACGGCTATATGGGCTCCGACACCGTGGGTCCCTTTGTAGAAACCTGTAAAAAGTATGATAAGTGCCTCTTTCTCCTGGCCAAGACCTCCAATCCCGGCTCCGGCGAGCTCCAGAACCTGACCGCCGGGGACAAGCTGGTCTATCAGCTCCTGGGCGATATGGCGGAGAAGCTGGGGGAGGGCACTCTGGGCAGATACGGCTACAGCCTCGCCGGCGCCGTCACCGGCGCCACCTGGCCCGAGGAGCTCAAGGAGCTGCGCGCCCGCCTGCCCCACACCTTCTTCCTGGTCCCCGGCTACGGCGCCCAGGGGGGCACCGCCGAGGACGTACAGTACGCCTTTGATGGGGACGGCCACGGCGCCATCGTCAACGCCTCCCGTTCCATCATGTGCGCCTGGCAGAAGACCGGCAAGGACGGCGCCGACTTCCAGGAGGCCGCCCGGGCCGCCGCCGTGGACATGCGGGACGCCATTGGCCGGTATGTGACCATCGGGTAAGGCCATGAAGTGCCCATTTTGCGGGGAGGACATGATCTGGGGGGCCATGCAGACCAAGCGGGTGCGGTCCATTGACTGGGAGTACCGGTGGCTACCCCCGGCAGAGGAGGAGCCGGAGCCCGGTGGGCGGGAGCGCCTCCCGGAGTCGGCCCAGGTCCTGCTGGATAGGGTGGAGCGGCGCTGGAAGGTCCCCGGCTGGGATGAGAAGAGGGCGGTGGAGCTGTGCCCGGTCAAGGAGGGCGTGCAGGGCCTGGAGGGGGTCTTCCTCTCCGGGAATATCTGCTATGAAGGGGCCTGGTACTGTCCCAAGTGCGAAAAGACCCTGTGGCTTCTGGAGCGGGCGCGGGAGGCGCAGGAGCGGTTTGCCG
The DNA here is from genome assembly GCA_019115785.1 of Candidatus Intestinimonas merdavium. Classification (GTDB taxonomy): domain Bacteria; phylum Bacillota; class Clostridia; order Oscillospirales; family Oscillospiraceae; genus Intestinimonas; species Intestinimonas merdavium. Next base: position 13,029 of record DXCX01000039.1, read on the forward strand.
AGGAGGAAAAGACAGCCGGGAACGAGTCTCAGGCACCGGAGCCGGCACCAAGGCCAAGTCCTGAGCGGCCCCATAGGCGACCCAAGCCCAAAGACGATCCCTGGGAGGAAAAGGGACTCTTTGGTCGGAGAAAAAAGCCGGACTGGGAGAAGTAGGTGCGCGGTATGGAGGCAAAGAAAACCTGTCCCGCCTGTGGAGGGACCATGGAATATGAACGTGTGGTCTATCTGGAGGGCGGACCCGGGCTGAACAGGGACACTTTGCCGGCCGCCCCGGGCATGGAGCTTTATATCTGCCCAACATGCGGCAGGGGGGAGCTGTACCTGCCCCAAAAGGCGCTGGAGCGGCGGAAGGAGGCGCGCCGGGAGGAGGAAGAGGACCGGGCCTGGCTCAGGGACTTTCAGGAGAAGGTGAAGGCGGGAGAGATCGCCCCACAGCTTTTCCTCTGTCCCACCTGCGGCAATCCACGCCGGGACAGGACCTGTCCCTTCTGCGGCAGCGTGGTGGATTTGAAGACCATGGAGGAGATTTGCCCCGGCAAGCCCAGCTGAAAGCGAGGGAGCGGCTTGGAAGAGGAACGCATGATAAAAAAATGCTCCGCCTGCGGCGGAACGGCCATTTATGTTCGGGACGTACACTTGAAAAACGACCTTCCCTTCAGCTTTGACTATTTTGATGGGTCACTCTACCGCTGCCCCGCCTGCGGCCACTTCGACTTTTATGAGCGGGAAGAGGACCGGCAGGCACGTATCCGAGCCAGGGAGAGCCGGGAGCGCTATGAGGGGCTGCCTGACTACCGCTGCCCCGCCTGCGGACAGGTGGGGAAAAGCGAGCGGTGTATCTACTGCGGCATGAGCTGCATCCCGGTGAAAGGGTCCGACGACCGGAAGGCGGAGGAGGCCCCGGAGCCGGCAGCACCGGAGCGGAAGAAAAAACGCCGCTGGTTCGGTGGGGACGACGACAAGCCGGATTGGGAGGGCTGACCATGGAAGCGCGGAAAGAGAATACCGAAAAACGCTGCCCCGCCTGCGGGGCGGTGCTGGAGTACCTGAGTCCGGCCCTGCTGCCGGCCAGGCTCAACTACCTGTGCGCCCGGGCCGATCTGTACCTGTGCCCCCAGTGTGGGCGGTATGAGTTCTACCGGAACCCCCGCTGGATCGAGCGGGACAAGGAGAAAAAGAAGTAGGGAGGGTTCTGGATGCCTGTCCAGAAGATCTGTACCATAGCCGAGGCGGTCCGCCTCAACGAGTTTGCCTATGCCCTGACCCTGGACGTGGGGGAGGAGATGGCTGCTCAGACGTCCTGCGGCCAGTTTGTCCACATCAAATGTGGAGAAAGCCGCCTGCTGCGCCGGCCCATCTCCATCTGCGATTGGGGGAAGAGCACCCTGCGGGTGGTCTTTGAGGTCCGGGGAGAGGGCACCCGGTGGCTCTCTCAGCGGAAGACGGGAGACGCGCTGGATGTGCTGGGTCCCCTGGGCCACGGCTTTGACGTCTCGGCCAAGAAGCTTCTGGTGGTGGGGGGCGGCATCGGCGTGCCCCCCATGCTGGGAGCCGCCAAGGCGGCGGCCGCCCTTGGGGCGGAGGTCCACGCCGCCCTGGGCTTCCGGGACCAGGGACATAGGATGCTCACGGAGGCCTTCGCCGAGTGCTGCCGCTCCATGAGTGTCATCAGCGACGACGGCTCCACTGGCCGGAAGGGGTTCGTCACCGAGCTGGTGGAGGAATTTCTGACGGCGCAGCCCTGTGTTTCCGGGGACTGCGCCTCCTGCTCCGGAAAGCTGGTGCCGCCGGTGGTGCTGGCCTGCGGGCCCAAAGCCATGCTCAAGGCGGTGGCCGGGGTCTGCGCCGCCCACGGGGTGGACTGCCAGGTCTCCCTGGAGGAGCGCATGGGCTGCGGTGTGGGGGCCTGCCTGGTCTGCGCCTGCGACATGGCCGACGGCCACAGAAAACACGTCTGCAAGGACGGCCCTGTCTTCAACGCCAAGGAGGTGGACTGGAATGACTGACCTGCGGGTAGATCTGGCCGGAGTGGCCCTCAAAAACCCCATTGTAGTCCCCTCCGGCACCTTCGGCTTCGGCCGGGAGTACGGCCAGTTTTTCGATTTGAGCGAGCTGGGGGCCATCTGTGTCAAAGGTCTCACCCCGCTGCCCCGAGAGGGTAACCCAGCCCCCCGGATCGCCGAGACCCCCATGGGCATCCTCAACTCCGTGGGGCTTCAGAACCCCGGTGTGGACGCCTTCATTGCCCATGAGCTGCCGGAGCTCAGAAAGCACGATGTGAAGATCATCGCCAACATCTCCGGCAACACCCCGGAGGAGTACGGCGGCATGTGCGAAAAGCTCTCGGCGGCGGGGGTGGATATGATCGAGGTCAACATCTCCTGCCCCAACGTGAAGGCGGGGGGACTTGCCTACGGCACCAGGCCGGAGCTGGCCGCCGAGGTCACCGAGATCGCCAAGAAAAGCGCCACCGTTCCCGTGATGGTAAAGCTCTCCCCCAACGTCACCGACATCACTGAAATCGCTAGGGCGGTGGCGGGAGCGGGGGCCGACGCCATCAGCCTCATCAATACCATCCGGGGCATGCGCATTGATGTGAACAGCCGCCGTCCCATTCTGAAGATGAACACCGGCGGCCTCTCCGGCCCCGCCGTGCTGCCTGTGGCGGTGCGGATGGTGTGGGAGGTGGCCAATGCCGTCAAGGTGCCCATCCTGGGCATGGGGGGCGTGAGCAGAGGAGCTGACGCCGCCGAGCTCATGCTGGCCGGGGCCACGGCGGTGGCGGTGGGCACCGCCTCCTTTGCCGACGTCTACGCCCCTGTGCGGGTCCGGGACGAGCTGGCCGCCCTCGGCGAGGAACAGGGATTGGCAAGGATCAGCGCGCTCACCGGGGCGGTCCGGCCCTGGTGACCGAGGAAAGGAGAGGTGCCCCATGGCGGAGAGTTATTTTGTGGATATGGACCTGCGGGCGTGCGGACAAGCGGTCCACGACGCGGTGACAGACAGCATCACCGGCACGCTCATCGACCACTATGAGGTGTCCCACCCCGCTGGCGGGCACTGTGTGGTGGCCGTGTATGAAAAGCACTACTACCGGGCGGGAAACCGCCTTACACTTACCGTAATTTTGGATGATTTCACGGGACGGACCCGGGTCCACTGCATCAGCGGCGGCGGAGGGGAGGGGCTGTTCCGCTTTGACTGGGGAGCGTCGGAGAGTTTTGAGGACGTGGTCCACCGGGCTCTGGCTCCCTACCGCCGCTGAGTTGGCTATTTTGCGAGAAGAGAAGGAGAACCCCATGACCGTGACAAAAATCTATCTGGTCCGGCACGCGGAGGCGGAGGGCAACCTCTACCGCCGCATCCACGGGCAGTATGACAGCCTCGTCACCGACAACGGCTACCGGCAGATCGCCGCCCTGGCCCATCGGTTCGAGGGCATCCACGTGGACGCGGTGTATTCCAGCGACCTGTTCCGCACCCGCACCACCGCAAAGGCCATCTACCAGCCCAAAGGGCTGACGCTCACCACCCGGAAGAGTCTCCGGGAGGTGGCCATGGGGGTGTGGGAGGACCGGACCTGGGGGGAGGTGGCCCGCACCGACGCCCAGCAGCTTGCCTGGTTCAACGCCACCGACCGGCGTTGGAAGGTGGAGGGGGGCGAGAGCTTTGAGGAGCTTCGGGACCGGCTCTCCGCCGCCATCCGGCAGATCGCCCGCAATCACCCCAATGAGACTGTGGCGGTGGTGAGTCACGGCACCGCCATCCGCAATACACTGGCAGTCTTCCAGGGCATGAGCATCGAGGAATCGGCCGGCCTGCCCCACAGTGACAATACGGCCGTCTCCCTGCTGGAATTTGACGGGGACACCGTCCGGGTGGTCTTCCACGATGACGCCAGCCACCTTCCCGAGGAGATCTCCACCTTCGCCAAGCAGCGGTGGTGGAAGCAGGACACCGGCAGTCTGGCAGATGCTAATATGTGGTTCCGCCCCCTGGATATGGAGCGGGAGGACGATTTTTACCGCCAGTGCCGGGGGGAGGCCTGGCTCAACATCCATGGGTCTTGGGACAACTACGACGGCGACGCCTTCGCCCGGGACGCCCTGGAGCAGTGGCGCTTCGACCACAACTCGGTCATCTGCGTCATGCTGGGAGAGGAGACCGCCGGCGTCCTCCAGCTGGATCTGCGCCGGGATGCCGACAAGGGGATCGGCTATATCCCCTTCGTCTACATGATGCCCACCCTGCGCAAGCGGGGGCTGGGGGTCCAGCTCATCGGCCAGGCCGTCTCTGTGTACCGTCCCCTGGGGCGGGATTACCTGCGCCTGCGCTGCGCCCCGGACAATCTGGTGGCCCAGCGGTTTTACAAGCGGTACGGCTTCCGCAAGGTGTGTGAAGCCACCGGGACCCGGGTCCCCCTGGACATCATGGAAAAATACATCGGCTATGGTGAATAGAAAAAGGCACGTCTATGGTGCTTGAAGTAAAAGAGAAAGAGGGAATTTGATATGGAACTAAAAAGCATGTGGAAGAATGGTCGGCGCTTTGTCGCCATGGGACTGAGCCTGGTGCTCCTGTCCGGCACGATGCTCCTGTCCGGCTGTGCATCGGATGGGGCGGAGAGTACGCCCACCCCCGTCCCCACGGCAACTGAGACCCAGCCTGCCCCCAGTGAGTCGGCGTCCTCTGATACGGTGACGCCGGAGGACCTGGGACTGGACCCGGAGCAGATGGACATGGTCAAGTATAACATCTATGTGGAGATGAACAACAAGATCGTCGAGGTGCTGGAGAATATATACAGCTACTACGAGGTGGTGGAGTATGCTGACGAGTTTGCCTTCGTGCCGGACTCACCCTACTCCTACAAATACGACATCAGCCCCTTTGACAGCAGTCTGGTGGATGACGCCGTTCTGGTGGCGGGGATGGAGCCGGCCTTTGAGACGCTGGATGATCTGACCGTCCAGATCGCCGAACCCATGCGGGCCCTGATGGACACCTTTGATGAGATTTACAGCTGCTATGACTTCGAGGACAACCAGTATGCCAAAGCCAAGGAATTCCACACTGTCATTCAGGCAAATGTGGATACCTTTGAGGAGCTGGCCTATACCTATATGGATGCTGTCGCCGTGCTGGCGGTGGAGCGGACCCAGGCTGAGGAGCAGACCATGCTGGAGGAGGGGCGGACCATCATCTACAATGCCAGCCACGCCATCACGGTCACCCGGGAGCTCCTGGAGGAGTGCTACAATCAGGGTGTGTATGACGACAACATCCAGGATCTGGACCTGACCCCCATCCGGCCCCTGTACGAGGAGCTGGTGGCCACCGTGGACGCCTACAAGGCGGCGGTGGAGGACAAGAACCAGCTCATGGCCGAGTCCCTGAGCTCCTCTCCCATGTACAGCCTGGACAGCCTGGTTCAGGCGGTGGACTGGATGATCCAGCAGGTGGAGAGCGGAAGCCCCATTTCCGATCCCGGCCGGGATTATCTGGGCGGCATCATCCACATTGAGGTGGTCCTCTCCGACTGTATCGACGACTATAACTACGCCTTTGCCGAGTAAATCCGGCCTGGCGGGCGGCGGCCGAAGGGCCGCCGCCTTCTCATTCTACTTTCATCATCATTGAAGAGGTAATATGCGATGAACACCCGATTTCTCCCCGTCTCCAAAGCAGAAATGAAGGACATGGGCTGGGAAGACTATGATTTCCTTATCATCACCGGTGACGCCTATGTGGACCACCCCTCCTTCGGCCCGGCCATCATTTCCCGGGTTCTGGAGGCGGAGGGCTATCGGGTGGCCGTGATGGCCCAGCCCAACTGGAAGGACCCGGCTGCCTTTGCCACGCTGGGCCGCCCTCGTCTGGGGGTGATGCTCTCGGCGGGCAACATCGACTCCATGGTGGCCCACTATACCGTGGCCAAGCGCCGCCGCCATGACGACGCCTATTCCCCGGGGAATCGTCCCAACCTTCGCCCTGACCGGGCCACCATCGTCTACGCCAACCGTGTCCGGGAGGTCTTTGGGGACATCCCTCTGATCATCGGCGGGCTGGAGGCCTCCCTCCGCCGATTTGCCCACTATGACTACTGGGAGGACAAGGTCCGGCGGTCCATCCTCTTTGACGCCCAGGCCGACCTGCTGGTCTACGGCATGGGGGAGCGGGCCACCCGTGAGATCGCCGCCCGACTCGCCTCCGGCACCCCCATCGCCCAGATCACCGACGTGAAGGGCACCTGCTTTGTGGGGCGGGACCCGGGGGCGTGCTCCTACCCCATGGTGGAAGTCCCCTCCTTTGAGACGGTCCGGGAGGACAAGCGCGCCTATGCTCAGGCCAACATGGTGGAGTACAACGAGCACGACCCCATTGTGGGCAGGGCCATCCTCCAGCGACATGGGGACCGGCTTCTCATCTGTAATCCCCCCGCCATGCCCCTCACCACTCAGGAGCTGGATGCCGTCTTCGAGCTGCCCTATGTCCGGGAGCCACACCCCATGTATGATGAGATGGGGGGCGTTCCCGCCATCGAGGAGGTCCGCTTCTCCGTCATCCACAACCGGGGCTGCTTTGGCGCCTGCAACTTCTGCTCTCTGGCCTTCCACCAGGGGCGGATCATCTCCTCCCGCAGCCATGAGAGCGTGATCCGGGAGGTGACTGAGCTCACCAAGCACCCTGGCTTCAAGGGCTATATCCATGATGTGGGTGGTCCCACCGCCAACTTCCGCCGCCCTGCCTGCAAGAAACAGATGAAGGCGGGACTGTGCAAGAACCGGGCCTGCCTGTCACCCACCGCATGCCCCAATCTGGACGCCGATCACACTGATTACCTAATGTTATTGCGCAAGCTGAGATCACTCCCCGGAATCAAAAAAATCTTCATTCGCTCCGGCATCCGATTCGACTATATGATGAAGGACCCCAGCGGAGAGTTCTTTGCCGAGCTGGTGAAGCACCATGTCTCCGGCCAGCTGAAGGTGGCCCCGGAGCACTGTGTCAACGGGGTGCTGGACGAGATGGGCAAGCCCCACATTGAGGTCTATGAGAAGTTCCGGCAGAAGTACGAGCGGCTTAACCAGAAATACGGCAAGGAGCAGTATCTGGTCCCCTACCTCATGTCCTCCCACCCAGGCTGCACCCTTCAGGACGCCATCAAGCTGGCTGAGTGGCTCAACAAGTCTGGCCGTCAGCCCGAGCAGGTCCAGGATTTCTACCCCACGCCGGGGACCCTGTCCACCTGTATGTACTACACCGGGCTGGACCCCAGGGCCATGAAGCCGGTCTTCGTGCCTACAGACGCCCGCCACAAGGCCATGCAGCGAGCCCTCATGCAGTGGAAGCGGCCGGAGAAGCGCCCTCTGGTCAGGGAGGCCCTGCGGGAGGCGGGCCGGGAAGACCTCATCGGCTACGGGAAGGAGTGTCTTCTCCGCCCAGACCGGCCCACCTGGAGCGGTAAGCCGGAGGCCCGCGGCAAGGGTAAAACCAGCGGACGAGGCGGAAAACCCGCCAGGCGGGAGGAGGAGAAGCTCAAGCAGAAGGGCAAGCGGGTGGAGCACAACGATCCCCAACCCAAGCGCAAGGCCGGCTGGGCCAAGCCGAAAGCCAAGAAGAACGCCCGGCCCGGCAAGGGGAGAAAATAAAACCTGGACGGGAAAACTTTCCTGTCCTTGGCGGCGTCTAATGGGCATCTGAGACAGTGAGGTGACCTATGGAACTGCGGTACAATCTGACCCGGCAGGAATTCAAGCGGGGTCTGCTCCTCCATGAAAGGCGGCTCAAAGGGGCCCTGTCGGTGATCCGGAGGGTGGAATGGTTCTTCTTCCTGGCCACGGCTGTGTTTGGCGCCGTCATGCTCTTTATGCTGCTGGTCGTTCTCGCCTCCGGACGGTGGGAGGAGGAGTTCGGCAGCGTTTTTTGGCTGGCTGTCTGCACATTGGGACTCTCATTGGCCTTTCTGTGGCTGACCTCAGCCCGTCGAAGGGCCTTTCACGGGGAGCGGCTGATGACAGGAGAGGCGGGCCTCTTCGGCCCCTGGACGCTGACTCTGACCCGGGATGGCGTGGCGGTGACCTACGGTGTGAGCCGGCGGATGGAGCCCTACGACGCCATTGATCAGGTGTGGGAGAAAAAGGGCTTTGTGCTGCTCTACCTTAAAGTAGGGCTCTGGGTAGTCCTCCCTCCCTATGCTTTTCAAAAACCGGAGGAGAGAACGGCCTTTCTGACCGCCCTGGAGGAGGCCCGGCAGGGCTGCCCGCCCCAGGAGGACGCCGGTGAGTACCCGATGGAGGCCGCGGAAGGGGAAGAGATCGCATTCTCCCTCCGCTATACCTGGACGCCGGAGGGGCTGCACCAGGTCCTGCTCCGGGCCAACCTGGCCTATCTGCGCACCCGGCTCTACTGGCGGCCGGCCATGATTGTGGTGGCCGTTCTCTCTCTGCCTGCGCTGGCAGTAGGTATCCTGATGCTGATCGGGGCGCTGTCTGACTGGAGGGCGGCGGGGGCGGACGGAGTGCTCTATGCATTGGGCGCCCTGACAGTGGGAGCATGCCTGTGCCTGCCCTGGCTGTCCTTTGTGCCTGGTTTTGTGGACTGGGCCATCCGGCGGCAGGAGAAAAAAGATATGTTCCGCAAGCTGCTGGAGGGGCCCATCACAGACATAATCGGGCCCCACGGTGTGGACAGCCTGCGGCCCGGGGAGCGGGAGCGTACGCTCTGGAGCCAGATCGGCGGCGTCAAGTCGGCCGACTGGGGCCTGGTCCTCTTCCGCCTGGATCGGAAGATGCTGCTATTCCCTCCCGAGGCCTTTTCCAACCGGGGCGAGCAGGAACAGGTAGCGGAATATGCCCGGGGGCAGCTCTAGTACGTGTATAAAGCCTCCAGGAAATGGGGAAAACAGCGTGGAACACAACACTGATCCCGTGTGTTCCACGCTGTTTTCCAATCAGCGCTGCCCCATCAGGGCGTCGCCGGCTTTTTCTACGGCCCGCCCGGCGCCCTCGGCGGCGCCTTTGACCGCGTCGCCGGCATCTTTGGCGGCGTCCTCCGCCGTCTTCCCGGCTTCATCCACCGCGTTTTTCAGGTCGTCCCCGATACCGTGCTCGTCCTCGGTGCGGCCATCCCCGTCCAGGTCCACCTGTCCATCCTCACCGGCGTGGTAGTTGTCCGTCTCCACCGGCATGGAACTGGTGGACGGCATCTCGCTGTGGACCGGAGTCTCCGAGGGGATCACTGTGGTGTCAGGAGTAGGTGACACCTTGGGCTGACTGGAGCAGCCCGCCCCGACCAAAAGCAGCGCCAGGGTACACACAAGCGCAAGATAGGGTCTTCTCATATCCTTGCCTCCGCATTGTCAAAGTCAGGTTCCCAACCGCTGTTATTCTGTGCGCTATGGCCCGATTTACCCCCGGAAAAATTTTTGAAAAATAAAAAATAGGTCTTGCATTTCCGGTATGATTCTGCTATACTCTTAACAGTAACAAGAATGATTACTGATTAGAGGGAAGTGAGTTATGACTGGAAAGCGTTATTCCAAACAGCGGGAGCTCATCTATCAGTGTTTGATGGACACCCGCGAGCACCCCACGGCGGAGATGCTCTACCACTGGCTCAAGCCGGAAAACCCCAGCCTTAGTCTGGGTACGGTGTACCGGAATCTGAATTTGCTGGCAGATGAGGGGCTGATCACGCGGATGCCCTTCCCCATCGAGCGGTATGACGCCAATACCCGGCCCCACTCCCACTTCCGCTGCCGGAAGTGCGGCGCCGTCTACGACCTGGAGGGTGTAGAATATGACGCGGCGCTGGATGAAAAGGTAGGGGTTCTCAACGGACACCAGGTGGACCGCCATGATCTGGTCTTCTCCGGTATCTGCACCCACTGTGCCACACGGCACTAAAGGCCATAGGATCACGTCCTGCTTGTCCGCAGAGAGCGGACATCATCATAAAAAATGAAAATTGGAGGCTAAATGTATGGAACTCAAGCTTTACCGCTGCGCCCACTGTGGCAACATCGCGTTCAAGGTCGTGGATAAGGGCGTTCCCCTGATGTGCTGCGGCCAGAAGATGGAGGAGCTGGTGCCCAACACCACTGACGGCGCCCTGGAGAAACACGTCCCCCAGGTCACCCGGGACGGCAACCATGTCACCGTGCAGGTGGGCTCCACCATCCATCCCATGCTGGAGGAGCACTATATCCAGTTCATCGCCGCCGTCAGCGGTAACAAGGTCACCTTCCAGCTCCCCAAGCCCGGCGATGAGCCTGTGCTGAAGACCGGCGGCAGTGAGCCCGTCACCGCTTATGAGTACTGCAATCTCCACGGCTACTGGAAGGGTCAGGAGTAATCCAAACCACGGGAAAACGGGTGCCAGGCGGTTGATAACCCCATCCAATTTCTATAAATTGAAAGGAGTTTTTGCAATGGAATTGAAGGGAAGCAAGACAGAAGCCAATCTCTGGAAGGCCTTTGCCGGAGAGTCTATGGCCCGCAATAAGTACACCTATTTTGCCAGTACCGCCCGCAAGGAGGGCTACGAGCAGATCGCCGCCATCTTTGAGGAGACCGCGGGCAATGAGAAAGAGCATGCCAAGCTGTGGTTCAAGGCCCTCAGCGGCATCGGCGATACCGCCGCCAACCTCCTGGCCGCCGCCGAGGGCGAGCACGAGGAATGGACCGAGATGTATAAGGAGATGGCCGAGACTGCCCGGGAAGAGGGCTTCCACGCTCTGGCCGACGCCTTCGCCGCCGTGGGCAAGATTGAGAAGAGCCATGAGGAGCGCTATGTGAAGCTGGCGGAGAACCTCTCCAACAGCGAGGTCTTCAAGCGCGCCCAGGTCAAGGTCTGGTACTGCCGCAACTGCGGCCATCTGGAGTACGGCACCGAGGCCCCTCAGGTCTGCCCTGTGTGCGGTCATCCCCAGGCCTACTTCGAGATCAAGGCTGAGAACTACTAAGACAAAGCCACAAAATACAGTCGGACTCGTTGCAGAAGCTTTTGATCTGCTCCCCCTGTCTGTCGAAGGGGGAGCAGATCATTTTGCAGCGAGTTTTTGCGTTTTTTCGTCTTCTTGGACTCCTGCCAGCGTCGGAGACCCCGCACAAGCTGAGGGCCGGCGCAAACGAGAGCGGCAGGGATAAAAGGCGACCTGCCTTCATGTGATGTCCCCCAGATACGCACGGACGCACAGAGTAGAAAATGAGATTGTCAATTTTCTCCGAATGTGATATGTTAATACGTATCAACATCACCAGATAGTAGGAGGCGCCGCCATGCCAGAAGAGATCGCGGCTGGGATCTATCGAATCCCAGTACCCTTGGTGGGCAATCCGCTTAAGGAACTCAATGCATATCTCCTCAAAGGGGAGGACGGAAATCTCCTCATTGATACCGGGTTCCGGCAGCCGGCCTGCCGGGAGGCCCTGTTTTCCGCATTGCGGGAGCTGGGTGTCCGCCGTGGGGAGACGGAGGTCCTGCTTACCCATCTCCACTCCGACCACTCCGGACTGGCTCCGGAGGCCGCCGGGGGACAGACCATCTACATCAGTGAAGTAGACCGGCCCAGTCTGGATGAGTGCGCGTACCGGGACCAGTCGTGGAAGGATATGGAGGGACGGTTCCGGGAAGAGGGCTTTCCGCTGCGGCTTATGGCCAATATGAACGAGACCAACCCGGCCCGCTCTATGGCGCCGCCCTCCGGCGGGCACTACCAGGGTCTCACCGATGGGGAGATGCTGGAGAAGGGGGGCTGCCGCATCCAATGCCTGCTCATGCCCGGGCATACACCGGGTCAGATGTGCTATTGGCTGCCGGATCGGGGGGTCCTCTTCACCGGGGATCACGTGCTCTTTGATATTACCCCCAATATCACGTCCTGGCCCATCATGCCGGACGCCCTGGGCGCCTACCTGGAGAGCCTCAGGAAGATCCGCGCCTATGAGCCGGAGCTCGCCCTGCCCGGCCATCGAAAGAGCGGAGACCTGAAGGCCCGTGTGGATGAGCTCCTCCGCCACCATCAGCACCGGCTGGAAGAGGCATTGAACGCCGTGAGGACCCATCCCGGCCAGGGGGCCTATGCGCTTGCCAGTCATATGACCTGGAAGATTCGGGCCAGCTCCTGGGAGGACTTCCCGGTGGCCCAGAAGTGGTTTGCCGTGGGAGAGTGCATGTCCCATCTGGACCATCTTACCGCGCTGGGACAGCTCCGCAGAGAGACGACGGGCGGCAAGGCGGCCTACTATGCGATTTGATGTGAAAAAAGTGAGAGGAATGACAATATGGAACAGGCAAAGGTATATTTTTCTGATCTGAGAGCCCCCATCGGTACCAATCTTCTGAAGAAGCTGGAGAAGCTCATCCGGACCGCCGGCATTGACGGTATTGATATGGAGAAGAAGCTGGTGGCCATCAAGATCCACTTTGGCGAGCCGGGAAATCTCTCCTTCCTCCGGCCCAACTACGCCAAGGTGGTGGCCTATGTGGTCAAGTCCATGGGCGGCG
>DXCX01000040.1 GCA_019115785.1 Candidatus Intestinimonas merdavium
CGGTGGAGGAGGCCAAGGCGGCCATCCTGGCCGCCATCCGGAAGGTGCAGGCCGATGCCTAACGGGATACTGGTCATCGACAAGCCCGCTGGCTGGACCGCGTCGGAGCGCGCCCTTTCGGAACGCGCCTCCGCAGGGGCGAAGGCGCTTATCCCCACGGGCGGCTCCTCCTTTTCGCGCCGCGCCCGCATTGCTGGGCCGCGCCGCGAGGGAGGGAGGCGGTGCGCCCCATGCATGAGGGGCATGCATGGGGCCCCCGGGAGGGACTTCACATCCTCGGCGGAAATGAATTCCGCCTGCGGCAAGGTTTTGCCCAGGGGCAAAACGCTTGGACGGCGCAGACACGCCGAACCTTGGCGCACGGGAGGGATTTACCATGCCTAACGGGATACTGGTCATCGACAAGCCCGCTGGCTGGACCAGCATGGATGTGTGCGCCAAGGTGCGGGGGATGTTCCACGAAAAGCGGGTGGGCCACGCCGGCACCCTGGACCCCATGGCCACCGGCGTCCTGCCCGTCTTTGTGGGACGGGCCACCCGGGCGGTGGAGTTTGCGTCCGACTCCGATAAGGAATATATTGCCGGGTTAAAACTTGGCGTTATCACAAATACCCAGGACACCACCGGGGAGGTGCTGGAGGAGCGGCCTGTCAGCGTGGACCGCGACTGCCTCCGGTCGGCGCTGGCAAAGTTCCAGGGAGACATTCTCCAGGTGCCCCCCATGTACTCGGCCATCAAGCGCAACGGCAAAAAGCTCTATGAGCTGGCCCGGAAGGGCCAGGAGGTGGACCGCCCCCCCAGGAAGGTGTGCATCCATGCCCTGGAGCTTCTGGACGAGGACCGGGCGGACGCTTTGCCCCAGCCGGAGCGGCGGGACTACACCCTTCGGGTGCGCTGCTCCAAGGGGACCTATGTGCGCACGCTGTGCCACGACATCGGCCAGGCCCTGGGCTGCGGCGGCTGCATGAGCGCTCTGCGCCGCACCGAGGCCGCCGGCTTTTCCCTGGCCGACGCGGTGACGCTGGAGGAGGTCCAGGCCGCCGCCGACCGAGGAGAGGCAGAGTCCCTGCTGCTGCCGGTGGACGCCTATTTCGCCGGCCGCCCCGACCTTGTTTTGAAGCCGGAGGCGGAAAAGAAGCTGCGCAACGGCATGACGCTGGTGATACCGTCTCTGCCGGATGGCGAGTACCGGGTCTACGGCGGGGACCGGACCTTTCTGGCCCTGTGCCGGGCGGACAGGGGCCGTCTGGTGACCGTCAAGAGCTTTTTCCCGGTGTGACGCCGGGAGAGGAAAGAGAGTGGATTCCATTGAGTGAGACAAAACGAGCCATTGCCCTGGGCTTTTTTGACGGGGTACACATGGGACACGGCGCCCTTCTGCGCCGTGTGGGGGAGGTGTCGGCCCAGAAGGGGCTCATCCCCACCGCCTTCACCTTTGACGCCCATCCGGGCAGCCGGATCACCGGGGCGGTGACCCCCTTGATCAACGCGCCCGCCGACCGGGCCGACCTGATGCGCCGGCTCTACGGCATCCGGGAGGTCATCGTGGCCCACTTTGACAGCATGATGCGCATGGACTGGCGGGATTTCGTCACCGAGTACCTGGTGAAGGAGCACGGCGCCGCCCATGTGGTGGCCGGCCACGACTTCCACTTCGGCTACAAGGGAGAGGGCAATCCCCAGCGGCTCCGGGAGCTGTGTGAGGCCCAGGGCGTGGGGTGCGACATCATCCCCAAGGTGGAGATGGAGGGCATCACCGTCTCCTCCACCTACATCCGCACCCTCATCGCCCAGGGGGAGATGGAGCGGGCCATGGAGTTTCTGGGCCATCCCCACGTCCTCACCGACCGGGTGGGCCACGGGAAAAAGCTGGGCTCCACCCTGGGCTTCCCCACGGTGAACCTGCGCTTCCCCGAGGGGGTGCTGGTGCCCGCCCACGGGGTGTACGCCACCCGGGTGTGGTTTGAAAACGGAGACAGCCGCCCCGCCGTCACCAACATCGGCGTCCGACCCACGGTGGACGACGGGGACAGGGTCAGCGTGGAGGGCTATATCCTGGATTTCTCCGGGGACCTCTACGGCCAGACCATCCGCATGGAATTTTACAAGAAGCTGCGGGGGGAGCGGAGGTTCCCCACCCTGGAAGCCCTGCGGGAGGAAGTCATGCGCAACGCCCAGGAGACCAGGGAGTTTTTCCACGCTGTTTGACCCCGGATCGGAGCCAAAAGGGAGGGACCGCTGATGCGATATAAACGCATGTATATTATCATCCTGGCGTACATACTGGCCCTGTTTCTGGCGGGGCTGGTCTTCGACGACCCGGCCGACATCCTTCCGGGCCTCCAGAAGATCGCTGAGACCCAGGATGTGCTCATCACCGATTATGTGGCCATCGCGGGACCGGGGGCGGCCTTCGTCAACTCCGCCCTGGTGACGCTGATCAGCACCGCCGTCCTTTTCCTGGCCCGGTGCCCTCTCAACGGCTTCACCATCACGGAGATCGGCCTGATGTCGGGCTTCGCCCTTTTCGGAAAGAATGTGGTCAATATCTGGCCCATCTTTCTGGGTACCTGGCTCTATGCCCGCATCCAGAAGGAGCCCTTCTCCAAGTACAGCTCCACAGCCCTGCTGGCCACCGCCCTGGCCCCTCTGGTGAGCTATATGGGCTTCGGCAGCCTCTACGCCCATCCCTTGGGAGGCATCATCACCGGCGTCTTCATCGGGATGGTGCTCCCGCCCCTGTCGGCCTACACCTACAAGGTGCAAAACGGCATGAACCTCTACAACATGGGCTTTGCCTGCGGCCTGCTGGCCATGATGCTGGTGCCCATCCTCACCGCCGTGGGGGATGCCCCCAGCAGCGTTCTCTACTGGGCCGAGGGCTATAACCGGCCCTTCGGGGCGGCCATGGCCCTGATGTGCCTGGTCTTCATCGTGGGGGGACTCTTTTTCTCCGGCCGCCCGGCCTGGGCCGCCTGGGCGGGCTACCGCCGCCTCCTCACCAGCAGCGGCCGGTCCCCCAGCGACTTTCTCCGCATGGCCGGCGGCGGCCCCGTGCTCATCAACATGGGGGTCAACGGCCTCCTGGCCACCGGATACATCGTGCTGGTGGGCGGGGACCTGAACGGCCCCACCCTGGGAGGCATCCTCACCATCATCGGCTTTTCCGCCTACGGCAAGCACGCCAGGAACATCCTGCCCATCATGTGCGGGGTGCTTCTGGGGGGCGTCTTCATGCACTACACCGTGGAGGCCCCCGGCCTCCAGCTGGCCGCCCTCTTCGGCACCACCCTGGCCCCCTTTGCCGGCGTCTTCGGCTGGCCCGCGGGCGTCCTGGCCGGCTTCCTCCACTCGGCGGTGGTCCTCCAGGCCGGGTATGTGCTGGCCGGCGTCAACCTCTACAACAACGGCTTTTCCGGCGGACTCATCGCCATCGTGCTTTTCCCCCTCATCATGGCCATCTTCCGCCACCGGAAGCCGGAGCTCACCCCCAGAGATCTCTTTGAGATCTTCCAACAGGACAAGCCCGCCCCCATGGAGCGGGACATGACCCCCGATCAGCGGGAGCCGGAGGGGGAGCCCTTTCCCACCATTCAGGAAAAGGATGACGAGGAGAAGAAATAAACCAAAATACCGTTTCTCTTCCGGACCGTTGGCCTGGGAGAGAAACGGTATTTTTGTGCCTGGCGGTCTGGTCGTTACCGCGCGGAGAGGCGGACCACCAGGGCGGTGCGGTCGTCTCGGGGACCGGCCTCATCGGTGCCGGCGGCCACCAGCTCCCGGGCCAGGTCCTTGGGGCTCTCCCCGTCAAAGGCGGCCAGGGCGTCCCGGAGCCACTGGTCCTCCCGCCCGTCGGCCACCCCGTCGCTGACCAGGACCACGGTGTCCCCGGCCTCCAGCTGGAGCCGGGTGACGTCGGGGGTGGTGCGCTCCCCGTCGGTGAGCCCGGCGGGAAGGGCGGTTCCGGTGACCCGGCTCACCGAGGTCCCCCGCCGCAGGTAGGTGGGGGCCGCGCCGTACTTGTAGAGGGCGGCGGCGCCGGTGAAGAGGTCCAGCTCCAGCAGGTCCACGGTGGTGAAGCCCCCCTCCTCCTCGCTGCGGAGGGCCAGGGCGGCGTTGAGGGTCTTTAAGGCGGTCTCGGCCTGGACCCCCGCCCGGAGGAATTGCTCCAGCAGGCGGACGGCCAGCTTGCTCTCCCGGCCGGCCGCGGGGCCGCTGCCCATGCCGTCGCAGAGCATGACATAGAGCAGGCCCTCCGGGGTGCGCAGCAGCCCGCCGGCATCCCCGCTCACCGTCTCGCCCCCCTTCTGCCGGGCGGCCGCCCCCATGACGGCCTGGAGGGGCTCGGCCTGGGTGAAGACCAGATGCTCTCCCCCGGCGGCGGTGGGGGGCTCGGCCTCCCCGGCGTGGAGGGGCACCCCCAGCAGGGCGGAGAGGGCGGCGCGCTCAGGTTCCTGCCGGAGGGGGCTGAGGTCGGGCCCGGCCACCTCACAGCGCAGATGGCCGGCCTGGTCGTAGTAGACCCAGGCGTCCCCCTCCAGCCCCAGGGCGGTGAGGTGGCGGCGCAGCCGCTTCTCCCGGACCGGGTCGGGGGTGAGCGCCTCGGAGAGCTCCGAGGCCGCCTGGCCCAGCAGGGCGGAGAGGGTGCCGTACTGCCGGAAGACGGCGGCCCGGTTCTCCTGGAGCCGGCTCTGGTACTGCCGGCGGCAGAGGGCGGCGGTGAGGGCCTCGTTGGCGGCGGTGAGGAACTGGGGGAAGTGGAGGCAGCGGGTGGAGAAGTGCTTGGGGAAGTCCCCGGCCTCTCCACGCCCCCGCTCCGCCATGGCGGGGAGGGCGTCGTTGAGGGCGGCGAAGGTGGTGTTGTAGTCCCGCTGCCAGCAGGCATCCCGGAGGGCACACCGGCGGCAGACCTTGTCCGCCGCCCGGTCAAAGACGCTGGAGAGGTCGGCGTCGTTGGGGGCGGCCCCCCGAAAGCTCCCCCGCATGGACTCGTAGAGGGCGCGGAAGGCCTCGGCGGTCTGGGTCAGCCGGTCCCGGACATAGGCGGCGGCCCGGTCGGCGGTGCCGGGGCTGCGCTCCCGGCTCAGCCGGGTGCGTACCTTGCGCAGGAGCTGCTCGGGCAGCAGGAGAAAGAGGACGGAGGCGGTGAAGACCTCGTAGAGAAGAGGGAGCTGGGCGCCCCCCTCCCAGGCCCACAGCACCACCACCGCGTTGGTGAGGACGTAGGCCACGGCGCACCCCGTTCGGCTCCGGCCCTGAAAGGCCCCGGTGACCAGTCCGGCGCAGCCGTAGCACACGGTGCAGGACCAGTCCCCACCCCCCCGTGCCAGGTCCATGCTCAGCCCGGCGGCCACCCCGGCGGCGGCCCCAGGACCCAGCCCCCCCTGGGAGGAGAAGACCATCACCGCCAGGGCGGCGAGGACCCGGCCGGCGGAGATCACATCCCCCACCAGGGTGAGCTGGGCCAGGGAGATGAGGACGGTGCTCCCCAGGATGAAGAGGCTGGCCAGCTGCCGGGTGGAGAGCTCCCCCTCCTCCCGCTTGTCCAGCCAGGGGGAGAAGGCCGTCCGGTAGAAGTAGACGCAGGCCCCCGAGAGGAGCAGCTCCGTGAGGAAAAAGATCACAGTGGCCACCTCCCAGCCCCCCTCTCCCAGATAGACGAAGCCGGTGGCGCCGGAGAGGGCGGCCGTCACCACCGGCATGAACCAGGCCTGCCGGTAGAGCTTGATGTCGAAAAAGGCGAAGGCCACCGAGAAGATGAGGATGGCCGCCGCCACATACCGCAGCCCCTCGGTGAGGCCCCGAAAGGCCAGGTAGCCGAAGCAGGCCCCCAGCAGGGCGGCAAAGCCTCCCAGCCCCGAGCCGGAGCAGCCCACCATGGACAGGCCGAAGGGGGCGCAGCCGTTCAGGATCTCCGCCCCCGCCAGCACCGCCGAGAGGGTGAACCGGATGAGGTACTCCGCCCCCCGCACCAGAGCCGGCGCACGGAGCACCAGCTTGCCCGTCCGGGCCATCTCCTCCCGGGCCTGGGCCGCCCTCGCCTTCCAACCAACCTTCACCGCCATGGCAGCTCTCCTCCTGTGTATCGGGTAGTAGAGACAGTATAACCCATAATATGGAAATAACCCGTCGGAAGGGGGGATGCCGTTTGTACGATTTTCTGCGACATTCTGGGGCCTTGGGCGGATTTACCGGGCATTGGCGGCCAAAATCGGGGGGAGGGGGCGCCGCCCCTTGCCCCCGATGGTGGTTTATGGTATGATGAGAAAAGCCCAATGGAACCGGAGGAAGAACGTGAAGATAGGAAATGTGGAGATCGACTCCCAGCTGGTGCTGGCCCCCATGGCGGG
>DXCX01000041.1 GCA_019115785.1 Candidatus Intestinimonas merdavium
CGTCGGAGCACTCCCGGATCACATCCAGATAGCTCAGGGCGGGCTTCACCATGAGGATGTCCGCTCCCTCCTCCACGTCCAGGGCGCACTCCTTCAGGGCCTCACGGCGGTTGTGGGGGTCCATCTGGTAGCCCTTCCGGTCCCCGAAGGAGGGGGCCGAGCCGGCGGCCTCCCGGAAGGGGCCATAGAAGGCCGAGGCATATTTGGCCGAGTAGGACATGATGGGTACGTTCTGGAGACCGTGCTCATCCAAAGCGGCCCGGATGGCGGCGACGCGGCCGTCCATCATGTCGGAGGGGGCCACCATATCGGCGCCGGCCTGGGCGTGGGAGAGGGCGGTCCTGGCCAGTACCTCCAGGGTCTTGTCGTTGTCCACCTCATGGCCGCAGAGAATGCCGCAGTGGCCGTGGTCGGTGTACTCGCACATGCACACATCGGTGATGACATAAAAGTCGGGATACTTTGCCTTGATGGTCCGGATGGCCTCCTGGACCACGCCGTGCTCATCCCAGGCGGAGGAGCCCACAGCGTCCTTGCGGGCGGGGAGGCCGAAGAGGATGCACCGGCCCACCCCTGCCTGGAGGCACGCCTCCACCGCCTCGCACACCGCGTCCAGGCCGTAGTGGAACTGGCCGTCCAGGGCGGGAATGGGCCGCTTGCCCTTCAGTGTCTCGTCCACAAAGATGGGATAGATGAGGCTGTCCGGGGAAAGCCGGGTCTCCCGGCACAGCCGTCGGATGGGATCGTTCTGCCGCAGTCTGCGGGGCCGGTTAATGAGTTCCATTTTTCTGACCTTCTTTGATGATGATATTGACCAGGGCGTCCATAGTGGCCCGCTCGGCCACCATGGTGGGGATGCCGTGTTTCCGGGCCTCGGCGGCGGTTTGCTCCCCGATACACGCCCCTTTGATGGCGGAAAAGTCCATCTCCCCCACCGAGGAGACAAAGCCCTTCACCGTGGAGGCGCTGGTGAAGGTGACCAGATCCACCTGCCCCGCCCGGACCATGTCCCGCAGGGCGGCGGCATGCTCACTCTCATAGGCGGTGGTGTAGCAGGGAATGTCGTCGTAGGGGATATTTCCCCCCTCCAGGGCCTCCGTCAAGGCGGGAGAGCCCCACTCCGCCCGGAGCAGGAGCACCCTCCCCTTTGCCAGGGCGGCCAGTCCCTCTCCCAGGTGGGCGGCATCGTAGACCTCCGGGATGTAGTCGGCCCGGAGTCCGTGGTCCCGGAGGGCCCGGTCGGTACCGGGACCGATGGCGGCCAGCTTCACCCCGGCCAGAATGCGGGCGTCCTGCCCTCTGTCCTCCGCCATGGTCCAGAAGGCCTCCACCACGGAGGAGCTGGTAAAGGCCAGCCACTCATATTCCGCCAGGCGGTTCACCGCCCCCTCCATGGCAGGACAGGGGGTGATGGGCTCCGTCCGGATACAGGGGTACTCAAAGACGTCGGCCCCCAGGGCCCGCAGGCGGCCCGCCAGAGTGCCCATCCGCTCCTTGGGACGGGTGACCACGATGCGCCTTCCCTTCAGGGGCAGAGCGTCGAACCAGTCGAAGTCCTTGGCGAGAGAACACACCTGGCCCACAATGCTGATGGCCGGACTCTCCACCTTCCCCTCTGCCGCCGTCCGGGCCAGGGTGGCCACCGTGGCGTCCAGCCGCCGCTGGGCGGGGGTGGTGCCCCGCTCCACAATGGCGGCCGGGGTATCGGGGGCCATGCCCGCCTTCAGCAGCCCTTCGCAGATGTCGGGGAGACTGCTTACCCCCATGAGGAAGACCAGGGTGCCTCTGGTGCGCACCAGGGCTTCAAAATCGATGTCCAGGTCCTTTCCGGCCCGGGCGTGGCCGGTGACAATGTGGAGCGAGGAGGTGAAATCCCGGTGGGTCACCGGGATGCCGCCGTAGGCCGGCACGGCGATGGCCGAAGTGATGCCGGGCACCTCCTCAAAGGGGACGCCGTGCTCCTTCAGCAGCTCCAGCTCCTCACCCACCCGCCCGAAGAGAAAGGGATCGCCCCCCTTGAGGCGCACCACGTTCTTACCCTCCAGCGCCTTTTCCAGCAGAATGCGGTTGATCTGGTCCTGGGGGACAGGGTGGCGGCTGGCCTCCTTGCCCACATTGATCTGCTCCGCCTCCTCCGGCATCAGCGCCAGGATGGCGGGGCTCACCAGGCGGTCGTAGACCACCACCTGGGCCCTCAGCAGGGCCTCCCGGCCCTTGACGGTGAGAAGTCCCGGGTCTCCGGGACCCGCCCCCACCAGGGTTACCTTGCCGTACATGCCATTCCCTCCCTGATCCGGTCGGCCAGGGCGATGCCCAGGGCCTCGCCCTGGTCCCGGGGACCGGTGATGGTGTCAAATATGGGGACACCCGTCTCCGTAACATCCATGCCTCGGAGGGTAAGGGTATCACCCTCCACCGTAGCGAAGGCCGCCACCGGAGAGGAGCACCCCCCGTCCAGCCGCCGGACAAAGGCCCGCTCCGCCATGGCGCAGTCGGTGCCGTCCCGGTCCAGAAAGGCGGAGAGATAGCCGGTGTCCTCCCCCGAGCGGACCTGGACGGCCAGAATCCCCTGGCCGGCGGCGGGGATCATCTCATCGGTGGAGAAGTAGCGGGTAATCCGGCCCTCCAGGTCCAGCCGCTTGAGTCCGGCGGCGGCCAGGACCAGGGCGGCATACTGTCCGCCGTCCAGCTTGGAAAGCCGGGTGAGGACATTGCCCCGGACAGGCGCCACCGGCTGGCCCGGAAAGAGTCCTTTGAGCTGGAGGGCCCGGCGGGCGCTGGCGCAGCCGATGGGCTTGGACCGGTCCAGCTCGGTGACCCCCTCGGGCAGCACCAGCACGTCCCGGGGATCGGCCCGGCGGGAGAAGCCCGCCAGCGGGAGCCTGGGGTCCAGGTCCATGGGCAGGTCCTTGCAGCTGTGCACAGTGAAGTCCACCCGCCCGTCCAGCAAGGCGGCGTCCAGCTCCTTGACAAAGAGGCCCTTGCCCCCCACCTTGTCCAGGGTACGGTCCAGGATCTTGTCCCCGGTGGTCTTCATGGTGACCAGCTCGATCTCCACCTCCGGGTCCCGGGCCCGAATGGCCTCCATGACCAGTTCGGTCTGAATAACGGCCAGCCGGCTCTCCCGGCTCCCCGCTCTCAGCTTCTTCAATCCAATCCCTCCAATGCCTGACGCACTGCCCGGGCGGCCCGCGCCGCCCGGCTGTGGTCGTTTCCCTGACGGGAGATGAGTCCCGCGGTCACGCCGCCTCCCTCGCAGACGGCGGGGAAAAAGAAGGTGCACTCCTCCCGGCGGTCGGCCACGGTGACGGGGATACCCAGACGCCGGGCCTCCTCCCCCACCTGCCGGTTCACCTGCCGGTCGTCGGTGGCGGCCACCGCCAGAAAGGCCCCCCTCAGATCACCGGGGGCATAGGGCCGGGCCTGCCACTCCACCTCGGGGACCCCGCCGGTCCAGGTGGGGGCGATGACGGTGACGGCCGCCCCAAAGCGGGAGAGCACCGCCGCCCGGCGCTGGGCGATGGCGCCGCCTCCCACAATGACGCAGCGACGGCCGGTGAGGTCAACAAATAGCGGGAAACGGGATGCGTTTTCTGTCATGGCTGCCCTCCCTCTCCCGGCTCCTGACGGCGGTGTGGACCTTGATCTTGCCCACACACCGCTCCAGCTCCTCCGGGCTGATGTGCTCCTTGAGCCCTCCGGTGAGGAGGTCCACCGCCCGGCCAACCGCCAGCTCCACCAGCTCCTGAGGGTCCAGGTCCTCCTCCACCTCTGGATAGGTGAGGACCCGCTCGGTGATGGCCATCTTCAGGTCCTCGATGGCGGGCAGGCACTTGCGGTAGTTGTTCCACTCATAGAAGCGGCCCATATAGTCGTCCAGGATGTCCACCGCCTCGGCGGGGATCTGTCCCTGGTGCCGCTCGGCCCCCAGGGTGTCCACGTTGTAGAGCCGGACCTCCGGCAATTCCCCCACCACCGCGTCCACATCCCGGGGCATGGCCAGATCCACCACATAGGATGGCCGGCGGCCCAGCCGGCCCACCTGCTCTGCCGTCACGGTATAGTGGGGGCTGGTGGTGGCGGAGAGGACGATGTCCATCCCCTCCATGGCGGAGAAGCGGTCATCGTAGGCCACCACACCGCACCCGGCGGGAACCACCGTCTCCCCGTGGCGGTAGGTCCGCAGAGTGACGGTGACGGCACACCCGGCCTCCCGCAGAAGGGTGGCCGAGAGCCGGCCCATCTCTCCATTGCCAATGACCAGGGCCCGCTTCCCCGCCAGCGTCCCCATCTGCTCCTCCAGCACCTCCACCGCCCGCGCGGCGGCGGAGGTGGCCACGCCGGTGAGGCGGACTTTGGTCTTAATCTCCTTTCCAGCGGCCACGGCATTGCGGAAGAGTGTCTCCAGCACGGGGTCGGCACATCCCTCCTCCCGGGCAATGGCAATGGCCCCCTTGACCTGGGAGAGAATCTGGTCCTCCCCCCAGATCTGGGACTGAAGTCCGCCGGAGACTTCCATGAGGTGCCGGGCGGCGTCGCTGCCCCGGCGGGTGACGAAGGCCCGGGCAAAGGGGGCGTAGCTCAGGCCAACGGCGGCGCAGAGCACCTCTCCCGGCTGGAGCTCCATCCCCTTTTCACAAGAGAGATAGAGCTCGGTTCGGTTGCAGGTGGAGAGGAGGACGCAGCCCAGCACCCCCTCCGTCTCCGACCGGATACGCTCCGCCAGTGCCCCCACCTGAGCCTTGGTAAAGGAGAGCTGCTCCCGGAGCTCAATGGGGGCCAGGCTGTAGTCCAGTCCCGACATCATGATGACCATTGGCGTCTCACTTCCTTTTTGATGGGTCTCATTCCTTGACCAGAACGATGGAGAAGTAGCCGGTGCCGTCGGTCATGTCGGCAAAGTGGGGACAGACCAGCTCCCCCTCCATGCCGCAGTTGGCCACCAGGGAGGCGTGCTCCAGCATGCCCCGCTCCGCCAGCTGGGCCTGGAGCTCACCGATGGCCTTGCCCGCCTTCATAAAGACCTTGTTTGCCTTGATGTCCAAACAGTCAGCGGCGTCGTGGGAGGCGGGCACGATGAGCAGCCGCTCCGCCCCCTCGCACAGGGAGGTATTGAGCCGGGCGGCCACAGCGCAGAAGGAGGGCACTCCGGGGACAAGCTCGGCGGCATAGCCCCGGGCGAGGACCTTCTTGTGGACGTAGATATAGGTGGAGTACACCGTGGGGTCCCCCAGGGTGATAAAGGCCACCACCTTCCCGGCGTCCAGCAGGGCGCAGATGTCATCGGCGATCTTCTCATAGCACCCGTCCAGTACCGCCCGGTCCCGGACCATGGGGGTGGGGCAGTAGAGCAGCTCCTTTCCCCCCACGATGTCGGCGACGATGTTCAGGGCGGTCTTCTCCCCCGCCCCCTTGTCCGGAACGGCCACCACGTCGGCCTCCCGGAGCACGCGCTCCGCCTTTTTGGTCAGCAGCTCCGGGTCCCCGGGACCCACGCCCACGCCGTACAGCTTTCCCTTCTCCATGCTTTCACTTCTCCTGTAACAGTCGATTGATCTCCCGCCGGGCCGCGCTAATGGTGGCGGCGGTGGGGGTGGTGTCCAGCCCGTCCCGCTCCCGCAGGATCTCCATGAGGTGGGCGATCCGGGGCAGGCGCAGGTGGTTTTTCCGCAGCTCCTCGGGCTGGGCGAAGAGCTCCTCCGGCCTCCCCTCCAGGATCACCCTGCCCCCGCTGAGGAGGTAGGCGTAGTCGCAGTAGAGGGGGACGATGTCCATATCGTGGGTGGCGATGAGGATGGTCATGCCCAAGCCGTCCCGCAGCTCGGTCAGGAGGTGCATGATGTCGCTGACCCCCTGGGGGTCCAGGCCGGCGGTGGGCTCATCCAGGATCATGACGCTGGGCTCCATTACCAGCACCCCGGCGATGGCCACCCGCTTTTTCTGCCCGAAGGACAGGGCGTGGGTGGGCTTATCCCGGAGCGCGCCCACCCCGGTGCGCTCCATGGCCGCCTCCACCCGCCGGCGGACCTCCTCCTCGGGCAGGCCCAGGTTCACCCCGCCGAAGGAGATGTCCCGGTAGACATCGGCAGAGAAGAGCTGGTCATCCGGGTCCTGGAAGACGATGCCCACCTGGCGGCGGACCTCCCGGATGCCCTTGCGGTCATAGACCGCCCGCCTTCCATTCACCGTGACCGTCCCCTCCTTGGGGGTGAGCACGCCGTTGAGGTTGAGAAAGAGGGTGGACTTCCCCGCCCCGTTGGCCCCCAGGATACCGGTGATCTTCCCCTGCTCGGCCCGGAGGGAGATGTGATCCAGGGCCACCGTCCCGTCCTCGTAGGTATAGTAAAGGCCCTGGGCCTCCATGGCATAGCTCACATGAGGAGCCTCCTTTCCAGCAGCAGCGTCGCCGCCTGGAGGGCGGCCACCGCCGTCCCCCAGGCGTACAGCCGGCCGCCGCCGGTGTAGGCTGCGGCCAGAGTGGTGAGACTGCCGTCATAGCCCCGGGACTCCAGGGCGGTATAGACCCTGTCCCCCTTCCGCCATGCCCGGAGGAAGACCAGGGAAACCAGGTCCCCCATACACTCCAGACTCTTGCGGAAGCTGCCGTATCCCAGCCGGGACTCCTGGGCCACCCGGATGCGCCCGGCGGTATCCATGAGGACGAAGATGAAGCGGTAGATGAGCTCCATGAGCTCCACCAGCAGCTTGGGGACATGGAGGCGCTCCAGGGCCAGGATGAGGTCGGTCATGGGAGTATTGAGGGCCAGGAAATACATGGCCGAGATGGCCCCCATGGCCTTACAGAAGACCATGAGCCCCATGTGGAGATAGGCCTGGGTGACCCCCCAGCGGAACCGGCCAAAGAGGAGGCCGGACCAGAGCGCCGGCTCCCCCTCCGCCAGGGGGCGCAGGATGATGGTGAGGCAGCCGATGACCAGGAAGGCCAGCGGCACCTTGATAAAGTGGAGGACGGTCCCGGGCCGCTGTCCCCCCAGGACCATATTCAGCAGACACATTACGGCCAGAGTGACCAGGCCCACCGCAATGCTCTCACTGAAGAGGCAGAGGAGCAGCACCGCCAACGAGACCCACACCTTGGCCACCGGGTCCACCCGCCGGAGGCGGGAGAGATAGGCATATCGGTCCGTCCCCATGGTCACACCTTCTTTTTGTCTTCCTCCGGCTTTTTGGCGGTCACCCGGCCCAGCACGAAGCAGACGACGCCGGAGCCGATGGCGGCCTGGAGAGCGAAGAGGAGGGACTCCACCTCCCCGCTGGCCGGCTCAAAGATGGGCTGGAACCAGGGCTCGTAGTCGGGGTTGGTCTCCTCGATGAGCTCCCCGGCCATGCCGTCGGCGCCGCCGAACTCCGCCCCCCGGCAATACCACAGGGGGAAGGCGGCCAGCAGGATCACAAGGCCGATGAGGATCAGGTTTTTCTGCCATACCTTCATGTCTGTCCCTCCTCACAGCACGGAGAGCTCACGGAGCTCAGCGGTGGAATACTTCTCCAGCACATTGAAGACCACCACGGTGAGGAGACCCTCAGCGATGGCCAGGGGGATCTGGGTCACAGCGAAAATGGTGAGGTACTCCCCCACGTTCCCGTAGACCACGCCCAGCTGGAAGGAGGTGGTCACATAGGTCAGCAGATCGCCCAGAGCGGCGGCGCAGAAGACAGATACCGCCGGCCTGGCCCCCGCCTTTTTCAGCCCCTGGTAGACGGCCCAGGACACGATGGGCCCCACGATGGCCATGGAGAAGACGTTGGCGCCCAGGGTGGTGAGGCCACCGTGGGCCAGCAGCAGAGCCTGGAAGACCAGGACAATGAGGCCCAGGATGGTGGTTGCGGTGGGCCCGAAGAGGATGGCGCCCAGACCCACGCCGGTGGGGTGGGAGCAGGAGCCGGTGACCGAGGGGATCTTCAGGGCCGAGAGGACAAAGGCGAAGGCGCCGCACATGGCCAGGAGCACCTTGGCCTTGGGGCTGCGCTCCACCTTCCTTCGGATGGACAGAAAGCCCGCCGCCACGAAGGGAACACAGACGGCCATCCAGCCGAAGGCCCACGCCTTGGGCAGGTAGCCCTCGGCGATGTGCATGGCCGAGGCGCTGACGGTGCTGAGCCCCAGCACCGCCGTCAGGGCCGCCAGGAGTCTCATGTTGGTGTAATTGGATCGTTTCATTCAGATCTCTCCTTTTTCCTGTCACTCGCAGGATGGAATACGCCAGGGCAGGTCTTCCGGCTCGAGGCTCATCGCCCCCACGCGCCTTCCCAGACCCCCTTTCCCAAGGTCCAGTGGCATGATTGCGTAGACGCTCCACTCTCACGGCAGCGGGACTGCGTGGGATTTTCACCCAGCTTCCCTGTTAGGTCCAGCGGACACCCTGTGCGGCATATGAGAACGGGACTATGCCCGGACTCGACAGGTTTCCTCCGCCTCCAGTGCGTGGCGGACAAAGAGGGCGCGGATCTGGGGGTACTCCCCCAGGCCCTTCTGCTCACAATCGACCTGATAGCCTCGTGCCAGCAGGCGGCTTCTCCAGCTCTCCGGCTCGTCTCCGGCCAGGTCGTTTTTGGCGTGGTCCCCGGCCACCACCATCAGGGGATGGAGGACCACCTTCTTTACCATCCTCCGCTCCCCCAGCCGGTGGAAAACCTCCTCCAGGCCAGGGTAGCCCTCCACGGTGCCCAGCACCGCGTCGGTCCGTCCCTGGTCGTGGAGCATATATTCCAGTTGGCAGTAGGCGGCGTTGGCATAGTGCTCCGTGCCGTGGCCCATAAAGACATGGGCGGTCCCCTCCTCCGCCTCCGGCAGGAGGTCCATGAGGGCGGCGGTCAGGTCCCGGTAGTCCTCCAGGGTGGTGAGGAGAGGCCGTCCAAAGGACATGCGGCGGAACCGGCCCCGGTAGGGCTCGGCCTGGGTACAGAGCTTGTCGAACTCGTCCCCATTCATAATATGGGTGGGCTGGAGCACCACATCGGCACAGCCCTCCGCCGCCAGCCGCTCCAGGGCCTGGGGCACATCGTCGATGCGCAGCCCCTCCCGCTCAGCGAGCCGGCGCAGGATCATGCCGCTGGTGAAGGCACGGCGCTGGACCCGGCCGGGCATCTGACCGGCGATGTCCCATTCGATGGGCTGGATGGTCTTTTCCAGGGTGTCCAGATGGGTGGTGCCGAAGGACACCACCAAAACGGCTTTCTCCGCCATAAAAACCTCCCTTCCGGTCACTCCCGGGCATTGCCGGAGGCCAGGTACAGCATGGCGTTGCAGATGGCGGCGGCCACGTTGCTCCCGCCCTTCCGCCCCCGGGCCACGATGTAGGGTACCTTCTCGGTGAGAAGGAGCTCCTTGCTCTCCACCACGTTCACAAAGCCCACTGGGGCGCCGATGATAAGGGCGGGACGCAGGGTCCCCGCCTCCAGCAGCTCGCAGGCCCGGACCAGTGCGGTGGGGGCGTTGCCCAGGGCCAGGATCAGGGTGCGGTCCAGCTTGGCGGCCCGCTCCATGGACACCGCCGCCCGGGTGACCCCCCGGGCCTTGGCCTCGGCGGCCACGTCCGGGTCAGACATAAAGCACACCGCCTCCCCGCCGAACTTCTCCAGTACCCGCTTGTTGATGCCCGACCGGGCCATCTGGGTATCGGTGACGATGGTGCAGCCGGCCTTGATGGCGGCCACCCCCTTCTCCACCGCCCCGGGGGAGAAGATCAAATTGTCGGCGTAATCAAAGTCCGCCGTGGTGTGGATGACCCGCTTCACCACCGGCAGCACCTCCGCGGGGAAGGTGCGCTCCCCCAGCTCCGACTGGATGATCTCCATACTGCGGGCCTCGATCTCCGCCGGGGCCACCCGTTGTAGTTCTATTTTCATACGCTCATTCCTCGCCGTTTAGAATTCCGTAGATGCGGTCCATGTCCAGGCTTGCCCGGACTCCCGCCGCCAATTTGTCGTACTGCTCCTCCTGGTAGGTCTCCCAGTCCACCGCCACGGCGTCGGGGGTGAGTCCCTTGGTCGACAGCAGGGCGTTGACCAGCGCCTGGGCAAAGGCCCCGGAATCAAAGATGCCGTGGACGTAGCTGCCCCACACGTTCCCCCGTGCGGCGCCGTCCAGCTTTTCCGCCCTGTCCAGGCAGGTGAGCCGGGAGAGGGGAACGGCGTCCTCCAGATAGGCGGTCTCCCCCATATGGATCTCATAGCCATGGAAGGGGACGCCGTTCAGCGCCGTGAAGAGCCCCGCCCCGCCTCGGAAGGCGCCGTCCACCCGGGTGCGGGTCTTCTCCCCCAGGAAAATGGTCTCGGTGGGCAGCAATCCCATGCCGGCCATGGTGCCGCCGCTCTCCACCCCGTCGGGGTCGGAGAGGACTCGGCCCAGCATCTGGTAGCCGCCGCAGATGCCCACCACCGCACCGCCCCGGGCGGCGTGCTTGAGCACCAGGGCCTCCAGGCCGTTCTGGCGCATCCACTTCAAATCGTCCATGGTGCTCTTGGTCCCGGGCAGGAGGATGAGGTCGGGGCGGCCCAGCTCTCCGGGGGACCGGACATACCGCACTGTCACGCCCTCCATCCGCTCCAGGGGGTTGAAGTCGGTGAAGTTGGAGAGCCGGGGCAGGCGGATGACGGCGATGTCCAGCCGCCCCACCCGCTCACCGCCGGTGAGCTTGGAGGAGAGGGAGTCCTCGTCGTCGATGTCCACATCCAGCATGGGCACTACCCCCAGCACCGGCTTGCCGGTGAGCTGCTCCAGGGTGGTGAGTCCCGGCCGCAGGATCTCCACGTCCCCCCGGAACTTATTGATGATGAGCCCCTTGATCCGGTCCTGCTCCTCCGGCTCCAGCAGCTTCACCGTGCCATAGAGGGAGGCAAAGACGCCGCCACGGTCAATGTCGCCGGCCAGCAGCACCGGGGCATTGGCCAGCTTGGCCATACCCATGTTGACAAAGTCGTCCTGCTTCAGGTTGATCTCCGCCGGGCTCCCCGCCCCCTCGATGACGATGACGTCATATTCCCCGGCCAGGCTGTGGAAGGCCTCCATCATGTCGGGGATGAGGGCCTTTTTGTATCGGAAATACTCCACCGCCCCCATGGTGCCCCGGGGGACGCCGCGCACGATGACCTGGCTCCCAGTGTCGTTGGTGGGCTTGAGGAGGATGGGGTTCATCCGCACGTCGGGGGCCACCCCGGCGCAGTAAGCCTGGACCACCTGGGCCCGGCCCATCTCAAAGCCGTCGGCGGTGATAAAGGAGTTGAGGGCCATGTTCTGGGACTTGAAGGGGGCCACCTTCCATCCGTCCTGCCGGAAGACCCGGCACAGCCCCGCCGCCAGCAGGCTCTTGCCCGCGTTGGAGGCGGTGCCCTGGATCATAATGGTCTTTGCCACCTACAGCACCTCCCGCATGGCTCCTATGAGCCCCTCGTTTTCCCAATGGATCCGCACCGCCACCCGGTAGTAGTCCGGCCCCAGGCCCACATAGTTGGCGCAGGAGCGGATGAGCACCCCCCGCTCCAGCAGCCGCTCCTTCAGATCGTCCACCCCCGGCGCCTGAAAGAGAATGTAGTTGACCCGGCTGGGGAAGGTCCGCAGCCCCAGACTCTCCAGGGCCGCGGTGAGCCAGGCCCGCTCCCCGGCGATGAGCCGCCGGGCCTTGGCGGGGTAGTCCGGCTCGGCCAGGGCGGCCAGCCCCGCCGCCTGGGCGGGGCCCGACACGCTCCAGGGCTGGGCACACTTGGAGAGCCGGTCCAACAGTTTGCCGTCGGCGCTCAGGCAGTAGCCCAGTCGCAGGCCGGGCAGGGCGTAGCTCTTGGTGAAGGCCCGGAGGAGCACCAGGTTGGGGAATTTCTCCAGATGCCCAGCCAGCCCCGCCGCCTCCCCCGGATCGGCCAAGGCCAGGAAGCACTCATCCACCACCACCCGGATGCCCTTCTCCCGGCACCGCTCCAGGATGCGCAGCATCAGTCCGGAGTCGATGAGCTGCCCGGTGGGGTTGTTGGGGGTGCAGAAAAAGGCCATGTCCACCCCCTCGTCCAGGTCCGCCAGCACGGCCTCGGTGAGGGCAAAATCACATTCCGGGAAGAGGCGGTGATATACCACTTGGCCTCCGGCAGCCTGGACGGCGTCCTGGTATTCGGAAAAAGTGGGGGCGGTGACCAGCACCCGGGCCGGGCGCTGGGAAAAGGCCAGGCGGAACACCAGGTCGGCGGCGCCGTTGCCGCAGAGGACCTGCTCTGGCGCCACACCGTCCCGCCGGGCAATGGCCGCCCCCAGGTCCCGGCACAGGGAGTCGGGGTAGTAGATCGCCTCCCCGACCGCCTCCTCCGCCGCCTTCCGCACCCCTTCCGGCATGCCCAGGGGGTTGAGGTTGGCGGAGAAGTCCAGCAGCTCCCCCTTCCACACCGTCCGGGCGCTTACGAGATCGCCGCCATGGGTATACTCCTTCAAATCGGTCGTCCTCCTTTTCCCTCACCGGACTCTACAGGGCCAGGCTCAATACCAGAGGCAGCCCGCAGAAGAGCACCATGGCCAGGAAGGTCCCGGCGTACATGAGCCGGTTGCAGCGCAGGATGTCCGCCGGCTCCACCGGGCGCAGCGGGTCGCCGATGGTGGGCTTTTCCACCAGCTTGCCGAAATAGTAGCTGCTGCCCGCCAGCTGCACATCCAGGGCCCCCGCCGCCGCCGCCTCGGTGTGGGCGGAGTTGGGGCTCTTGTGGTTCTTCCGGTCCCGCCGGAAGATCCGCCAGGCGTTCCTTCCGTCAAAGCCGGCGGGCCGGGCCGCCAGACACAGCAGGACCCCCGCCAGCCGTGCGGGGATGAAATTCACCAGATCGTCCAGCTTGGCCGCCGCCCGACCGAAATACAGGTAGCGGTCATTCTTATAGCCTACCATGGAGTCCATGGTGTTGATAGACTTGTACAGCACTCCCAAAGGGGCGCCGCCGATGGCCAGGAAGAGCAGCGGGGCGATGACGCCGTCGGAGGTGTTCTCCGCCACCGTCTCCACCGCCGCCTTGGCCACTCCGATCTCGTCCAGCCGGTCGGTGTCCCGGCCCACGATCATGGACACCGCCTTTCGGGCGTCGTCCAGAGTGCCGTCCCGAAGGGCCTTGTAAACCTTCACGCTCTCGTCCCGGAGGGCCCGGGCCGCCAGGAGCTGATAACACAGAAGGGTCTCCCCGGCGAAGGCCAGGTAGGGATGGATCTGGCCGCACAGCCACAGCAGGAGGGCCGCCACGCCGGTGGAGATGCCCACCGTCAGTATCACCAGAGCTGAGCCGGCGGCCAGCTCCCCCCGGTGCGTCTTGGGAAAGACCCCCCGCAGGGGCTTTTCCAACCCGGCGATGAGGGCGCCCATGGCACGCACCGGGTGGGGCATCCAGTGGGGGTCCCCCAGCAGAAGGTCCAGGCAGAAACCCAAAAGCAGGGCAAAAAGCCGCAAGGTAAGGGTCATGCCTTGGTCCTCCCCACGGTACCGGTGACATGGTATTCCAGGGGGTCTAGGGTGAGCGCCCCCCGGTAGCCCCCGCAGTTCTGGGGGTACCAGTCGTAAAAGCCCTTCCGGGCCGGGCGGCCGCAGAGGGTGAGCATGCCCATCAGGAGTCCGCCGTGGGAGACCACCCCCACGTGCTCATAGCCGTGCTCAGCGGCGTCCCTGCCCAGGAAGGCCAGGGCCTTGACGCCCCGGCGGGCGCAGTCCTCTGCCGGCTCCCCCACCACCATCTCACCCGATAGCCACCGCTGATAGACGGGGTCGTCCTGGAGCTCGGCGTGGCTCTTTCCCTCAAAGATGCCAAAATCGTTCTCCCGCAGGTCCTCCACATAGGTCCGGGGCACGTTGGGCCACAGGAGATCCGCCGTCTGCCGGCATCGGAGCATGGGGCTTACATAGAGGTGCTCCACCGGCGGCATAAGGGGGGC
>DXCX01000042.1 GCA_019115785.1 Candidatus Intestinimonas merdavium
GCGGACACCTCGCCGATGCAGCCGCCGATGTTGCCCACCAGCATGTCCTGGAGGGTGGCGTCGGGCAGGATGCCGGAGTGCATGAAGTCCACAGACAGGGGGGTGGCGCCGGTGACAGCGTCAGCGGCGGAGATGAGGCCGGACCACTTGCCGGGCACAGCCCAGGTGGTCATAGCCACCGGATAGCTGAGCATCAGGAAGGCACGGCCGCCCAGAGCGGGGTTGATGAAGTTCTTGCCCAGGCCGCCGAAGAGCTGCTTGACCACCACAATGGCGAAGAAATCGCCGATGATGAGCATCCAGTAGGGCAGGGTGACCGGGCAGACGAAAGCCAGCAGCACGCCGGTGACGGCGGCGGACAGGTCGCCATTGGTCTGGGTCTTGTGGAGGAGCTTGCGGTAGCCCATCTCAAAGATCTCACAGGCCACCACGGAGATGGCGGTGGCGATGAGCGCCCGGGGGCCGAAGAAGAAGACCGCCGCGCACAGAGCGGGCACCAGGGCGATCAGCACGTCCAGCATCAGGGAACGGGTCCCGATGGGAGAGGAGACGTGGGGGGAGGAAGCTACCCCCAGCAGCTTGTTCTCGTTGCTCATGCTTTGGCCGCCTCCTTTGCTTTTGCTTTCTGCTGGAGTCCGCGAATCTCAAACTTGGCCATCCGGAAGGTCTGTACCAGGTGGATCCGGGCGGGACAGATGTAATTGCAGGAACCGCACTCCATGCAGTCCATGACGTTGTACTCCTGGACCTTGTCCCAGTCCCGCTTCATGCTGAACATGCGCATGTAGAGGGGCATAAGGTGCATGGGGCAGGCGTTGACGCACTTGCCGCAGCGGATGCAGGTCTGCTCGGTGTCCTGCACGGCGGCCTCGGCGTCGGTGAGGGCCAGGATACAGTTGGTGCCCTTCATCATGGGGGCGGTGAGATCGTACTGGGGATTGCCCATCATGGGGCCGCCCATGAGCAGGCGCTGGGGCTGGGTCTGGAACCCGCCGGCCATCTTGATGAGGTGCTCGATGGGGGTACCGATGGGGGCGTTGACGTTCATGGGCCGGGCCATGGCGCCGCCGGTCAGGGTGACGTTGCGGTGGGTGAGAGGCTTGCCCTCGGTGACCGCGTCGTAGATGGCGGAGGCGGTGGCCACATTGAACACCGTGCAGCCCACATCGGCGGGCAGGCCTCCGGGGGGCACCTCACGGCCGGTGATCCGCTGGATGAGCTGCTTCTCAGCGCCCTGGGGATAGCGGGTCTTCAGAGTCTCGATGTGGATGCCGCTGCCGGCGGGGAGCAGGCTCTTCAGGTGCTCCACGGCGTCGAGCTTGTTGCCCTCGATGCCAATGGTGGCCTCCTTCAGGCCCAGGGCCTTCATGATGAAGCCCACGCCGCCCAGAACGGCCTCGCCGCGCTCCAGCATGAGACGGTGGTCGGCGGTGATGTAGGGCTCACACTCGGCGCCGTTGATGAGGATGGCGTCGACCTTGCCTACCGCGCCGGAGAGCTTGACGTGGGTGGGGAAGCCCGCGCCGCCCATGCCGGTGATACCGGCTTCCTTGACGATGTCGATGATCTCCTGGGGAGTGAGGGCATCCACATTGTCACGGTGCTTGATGGTCTCACAGGGGGTGTCCTGGAAATCGTTCTCGATGACCACGGACATCATTTTGCCTCCGCCGGGATGGGGCCGGGGCTCCACAGCCACAACCTTGCCGGAGACGCTGGCGTGAATGGGGGCACCCAGGCCGGCGATCTCGCCGATCTTCTGGCCCACCTTCACCTCATCCCCCACAGCCACGATGGGCTTGCAGGGAGCTCCCACATGCATGGACATGGGGATCACCACCTGAGCCGGAGCTTCCTCCAGCGGGACGACAGGCTTACGCTCCGTCGCCTCCTTGTGCTCGGCGGGGTGGACGCCGCCATAAAACTTATGACTCATAGCATCACCTCTGTCATTACTTCAAACCTCTGCTTCCGAATTTAGGCCGCTGAACAAGTGACTGCCAGGATGCTCAGCCATTTGTTCAGCGGTCCTTCCCAATCCGCAGGCCGGCCCATCCGGCCTGCCTTCTCCCCAATGATCCGACCTTCCCCTGCGCGGGGTGTTCTCGAATCTTTATTATAATAGTACTACCAATTCAAAATGTCCAGCATTTCCAGCGAAAAAAGCGCCGAAATTAGGGAAAATAAATTTACGGCTCTCCTTTGATTTCCTATGGCTCAAAGCGAGTTCCAAAAATGCTCCGCTCCCCTTGTTTGGAATACGAAATCTTTTGTTTTTTTCTAAAATCCACCGTTGACAAACGGACCCGGCAGTTGTATCATGATGTCTAATATCACACTTTAATATGGTAAAACAGCAATGACCGGGTAAGTAAATCGGTCTCGCAAGCCCAGAGAGGGAGCGGCAGGTGTGAGCTCCCGTGAGGGGCCGGGAGAAAGTCGCTCGTGAGCTGCGCCCCTGAACCGCCAGTAGGGGGCGACGGTTCCCCCCGTTATCGGGGAAGAGAGTGCGCGGGCCGCGGCCCGCGAATTTAGGTGGTACCACGGAGTGAGACTTCGTCCTAGAGAGGACGAAGTCTTTTTGCATATTTACCCCTTTTCCAACATGACCCCGCTCCCGTTCACCGGGAGCTTCCCCACTTTGAAACTCAAGGAGGAATGCTGCATGATCAACGGAGCCCAGGCCCTGATGGAGAGCCTCAAGCGCGAGGGTGTGGAGCGGATATTCGGCTATGCCGGCGCCACCATCTGCCCCGCTGTGGACGCCCTGGCCGCCACCGACATCGCCTACACCCTGGTCCGCACGGAACAAAACGCCGGCCATATGGCCTCCGGCTATGCCCGCATGATGGGCAAGCCCGGTGTGTGCATGGTGACATCCGGCCACGGCGCCACCAACCTCATCACCGGCATCGCCACCGCCTACATGGACTCCATCCCCATTGTGGCCATCACCGGCCAGGTCCAGAGCTACCTGCTGGGCCGGGATATATTTCAGGAGGTAGACATTACCGGCGCCTGTGCCCCCTTCATCAAGCACAGCTATCTGGTCAAGGACGCCAATGACATCCCCCGCATTGTCAAGGAGGCCTTTCACATCGCCTCCACCGGGCGGCAGGGCCCTGTGCTCATCGACATCCCCATCGACATCCAGCAGCAGATGATCGACCCGGTCTACCCGGACAGTGTGGACATCCGCGGCTATAAGCCCAGCGTCAAGGGCAACGACGTTCAGATCAAGCGGGTGGCGGCGGCCATCTCCGCCGCGCAGAAGCCCCTCCTCTGCGTCGGCGGCGGTCTTTTCAGCGCCGACGCCCAGAAGGAGCTGGTGGCCCTGTGCGAAGGGGCCAACATTCCGGTGGTCACCACCATGATGGGGCTGGGCCTGCTGCCCCGGGACCATCCCCTGAACCTGGGCATGATCGGCGCCTTCGGCACCCCCACCGCCAACCGGGCCCTCAACACCACCGATCTGCTTATCATCGCCGGGGCCCGGGCGGCCGATCGCGCGGTGACCTCCCCCAAGGAGATCGCCAGCCGCACCAAGACCGTCCACCTGGACGTGGACCCCGCCGAGATCGGCAAGAACTTCTCCACCACGGTGCCCGTGGTGGGCGACGTGAAGGTCATTCTGGACCAGCTCATCTCCCACCACCCCAGGGCCCAGAGCGAGAACTGGGTGGCCGACCTCCAGGCCCGGCGGGCCGCCGAGAAACAGCCCGCCGCCGCCCCCGGCGCCGGCAGCATCACCCCCTCCTACCTCATGCGCGCCCTGGGCGAGCAGCTCTCTGACAACGCCTGTGTCTGTGTGGATGTGGGTCAGAATCAGATCTGGGCGGCCAAGCACCTGCCTATGAAGCACGGCCGCTTCCTCACCACCGGCGGCCTTGGCACTATGGGCTACTCCCTCCCCGCCGCTCTGGGGGTCAAGACCGCCGTACCCGACCGGCAGACCGTGGTGGTCTGCGGCGACGGCAGCTTCCAGATGTTTGAAAATGAGCTGGCCACCCTGAAGGCCATGAACGCCGACGTGAAGATCGTCATGGTCCACAACGGCGTGCTTGGCCTGGTCCACCAGATTCAGTACTCCAGCTACAGCGGCCCCTTCGGCGTGGACCTCACCGGCTCTCCCGACTTTGAAAAGCTGGCTGAGGCCTACGGCATCCCCAGCGCGCGCATCTCTGACGACGGTCAGGTGGAAGACGCCATTGGCGCCATGCTGACCGCGTCCGGACCCTATCTGCTCATCTGTGACGTGGACCCCATGGTCACCACGTCCATGACCTGAGAAAGGAGGAAGGCCATATGACTCAGACCATTTCCGTACTGGTGGAAAACCGGGCGGGCGTGCTCAACCGCATCACCGGTCTCTTTGCCCGCCGGGCCTTCAACATCGAGAGCCTGGCCGTGGGCGTCACCGACGACAAAAACATCTCCCGCATCACCATCATCGTAGACAGCGGAAACAACGTGGTGGAGCAGGTGGAAAAGCAGCTCAATAAGCTGGTGGACGTCATCAAGGTCCGCACCCTGGACGAGAAGAAGCTCATCGGCCGGGAGCTCATCATTGTCAAGGTCTCCACCTCCACCAAGACCCGCCAGGATGTGGCGAACCTCTGCCAGATTATGGGCGCCAAAATCGCCGACATCAGCAGCACCACCATGACCCTGGAGCTCTCCGACACCCCCGACCGGGTGGACCTCTTTGAGAGCCTGCTGCGGCCCTTCTCCATCCTGGAGGTGGCCCGGACGGGGGTCATCGCCATCCAGAAGGGCAGCGGGAAAATCTAAGCGTCCGAGCCGTCGCACGCAGCGCGGAGAGATGCCTTTGACAGGAGTTGAACACATGAAGATTCGAGCGACACAAGCCATCATGGAATGTCTGCTGGAGCAGGGCGTGGACACCGTCTTCGGCTACCCCGGCGGCACCATATTAAATGTATATGACGAGCTCTACCGCTATCAGGATAAGATCCACCACATCCTGACCGCCCATGAGCAGGGCGCCTCCCACGCCGCCGACGGCTATGCCCGCTCCACCGGCAAGGTAGGGGTGTGCTTCGCCACCTCCGGCCCCGGCGCCACCAACCTGACCACCGGCATCGCCACCGCCTACATGGACTCTTCCCCGGTGGTCTTCCTCACCTGTAACGTCACCGAGAGCACCCTGGGCAAGGACGCCTTCCAGGAGGTGGACATCACCGGCATTGCCATGCCCATTACCAAGGCCACCTATCTGGTCCGGGACCCCAACGAGATTCCCGACATCATTCGGGAGGCCTTTGCCGTGGCCGCCATGGGCCGGCCTGGTCCGGTGCTCATTGACCTTCTGAAGAACGTCACCGCCCTGGACGTGATGATCGACTACGAGCCTCTCCCAAAGGAGGAGCACCAGTACTATGGGCGCCTGGCCGAGCTGCGGAAGCGGGCGGGCTGGGACCTAACGCCTCCCGCCCCCAACAGTGACGACGTGGACAAGCTGGTGGAGCTCATCGCACAGTCAGAAAAGCCCATGCTCATCTGTGGCGGCGGCGTGGTCCGCAGCCGGGCCCATAGAGAATTCCGTACCCTGGCCGAGAAGCTGGACGCCCCGGTGGCCATCACCGTCATGGGCGGCGGCGGCTTCCCCGGCGCCCACCCCCTCACCACCGGTATGCTGGGCATGCACGGCTCCCGGAGCTCCAACATCGCCTGTGATAACTGCGACCTGCTCATCGCCGTGGGCTGCCGTTTCTCCGACCGGGTGGCCACCGAACCCGCAACCTTCGCCAAGCAGGCCAAGATCGTACATATCGACATCGACCGGGCCGAGATCGACAAGAACGTGAAGACCGACCACCACATCATCGGGGATGCCAAGCAGGTC
The DNA here is from genome assembly GCA_019115785.1 of Candidatus Intestinimonas merdavium. GTDB lineage: Bacteria > Bacillota > Clostridia > Oscillospirales > Oscillospiraceae > Intestinimonas > Intestinimonas merdavium. Next base: position 5,867 of record DXCX01000042.1, read on the forward strand.
CTCCAGATGATCAACGAGCGCATCCCCTCTTACCAGCACACCGCCTGGAAGGAGTTCGTCTTCTCCCACCGCCCCCCCGCGCCGGAGGAGGGAGGCATCCTCACCCCCTACCAGATCATCCGCACCCTCCGGGAGCTGTGCCCCCAGGACTCCATTGTGGCCACCGATGTGGGCCAGCACCAGATGTGGAGCATCCAGCACTTCCACTTCGACTATCCCGGCCAGCTGATCACCTCCGGCGGCTTCGGCACCATGGGCTTCGGACTGGGGGCCGCCATGGGAGCCAGGCTGGGCAACCCGGACAAGACGGTGCTGCACATGACCGGCGACGGCTGCTTCCGCATGAATGGCCAGGAGCTGGCCACCGTCTCCCACTATGACATCCCCATCATTACCGTTATTTTCAACAACCACACCCTGGGCATGGTCCACCAGTGGCAGAATCTTCTCTACGGAGGGCGCTTCTCTGAGACCGACCTGAACTTTGCCCCCGACTTCGTGAAGCTGGCCGAGGCCTATGGCATCCACGGAAGGCGTGTCACCACCCGGGAGGAGCTGGCCGACACGGTCAAGGAGGCTCTGGAGCTGGGCCACGCCTACGTCATCGAGTGCATCATCGACACCGACGCGACGGTGCGCCCCATGGTCTCCGCCGGCAAGCCCATCACCGACTTCCTGCTGGATTGAGGACAGGGAAAGGAGCGTGATCGTTATGGAAAGCAAAGAGCATACCCTCTCCATCCTGGTGGAGAACACCCCTGGCGTCCTGAGCCAGGTCTCTCGCCTTTTTTCCAGAAAGGGCTACAATATTGACTCCATCGCCTCCGGTACCACCGAGGACCCGAAGGTCACCCGCATCACCATCGTCATGAACGGGGATGACGCCACCATTGAACAGTTGGCCGCCCAGCTGCGGAAGCTGCTGTGCGTCATTTCAGTCAAGGTTCTCTCCACCGAGGACGCTGTCCAGCGGGAGCTGGTGCTGGTGAAGGTGAAGGCCAACTCCAAGGACAAGCGAGATGAGATCCTGCAGATCGTCAGCGTCTTCCGGGCCAGCGTAGTGGACATCAGCCGGGATACCCTCACCATCTCCATCCTGGGCGACGAGAACAAGGCCTGCGCCCTCATGGATCTGCTGGCCGACTTCGGCCTTTTGGAGGTGGTCCGCACCGGCATCATTGCCATTGAGCGGGGTATCCGCACCATCTACGAGGACACCAAGGAGTCCGGCGAATTCAACTATGGCAAGAACGTTCTGTGACCTGGATTTTTTGCGAAGATTGTATCATAGTTATCATTCTTTTCCACATTGCTGTGGTATCCTATTCATCACTTAGAAGCGCTACCGCTGAAAAAAGGAGTGTATTGTCATGGCAAAGATGTATTATGAGAAGGACTGTGAGCTCAGCTACCTCAATGGGAAGAAGATCGCCATCATCGGCTACGGCTCCCAGGGTCACGCTCACGCCCTCAATCTGAAGGACTCCGGCTGCGATGTCTGTGTGGGCCTCCGCCAGGGCTCCAAGAACTGGGCCAACGCTGAGAAGACCGGCCTTACCGTGAAGACCATCCCCGAGGCCGCCAAGTGGGCCGACATCGTTATGATGCTCATCAACGACGAGGTCCAGGCCGACGTCTATAAGAAGGACATCGCCCCCTACCTGGAGGAGGGCAACGCCCTGGCTTTCGCCCATGGCTTCAACATCCGCTACAAGCAGATCGTCCCCACCGCCGGCGTCGATGTCTTCATGGCGGCCCCCAAGGGCCCCGGCCACACCGTCCGTTCCACCTATGTCAACGGCAAGGGTGTGCCCTGCCTGGTAGCTGTGGAGCAGGACGCCACCGGCAACGCCTATAAGATCGCCCTGGCCTACATTGCCGGCATCGGCGGCGCCCGCGCTGGCGTCATGGAGACCACCTTCCATGACGAGACCGAAACCGATCTCTTCGGTGAGCAGACTGTTCTGTGCGGCGGCGTGGTGGACCTGATGCGCTGCGGCTTTGAGGTCCTGGTGGAGGCCGGTTATGAGCCTGAGAACGCCTATTTCGAGTGCATCCACGAGATGAAGCTCATCATCGACCTCATCAACAAGGGCGGCGTTGCCGCTATGAACTACTCCATCTCCGACACCGCCGAGTACGGCGAGTACGTCTCCGGTCCCCGCGTCATCCCCCACGAGGAGACCAAGGCCCGGATGCGCGCCGTTCTCTCCGACATCCAGGACGGCACCTTCGCCGGTAAGTGGATTGCCGAGAACAAGAACGGCCGCTGTTTCTTCAATTCCAAGCGGGATAACCTCAAGAAGCACCAGATGGAGATCGTGGGCGAGGAGCTCCGCAAGAACATGATCTGGGGCGGCGACAAGGATTTGGACACCGCCTCCAACTAAGCGCCTTTTGAGCGATACGCGGGCGAACGGTTCCGGTTTGTGCGGACCGTAGAAAACGTCCTCCGGTGAAAAATACTGGGTTTGAGTTTAGCCTGTAGCAAAATGGCCGCATAAATCAAACGCCCGATGCAAAGAGAGAGACTGGGCAGCCCGAAAAGGGTTGCACAGTCTCGCTTTTTGCTTTAAGGCTAGTTTGCGATAAAAAACCGAGGCAAGAACAGTGGTATCTATCCGAGTGTCACGGTCAACTGGTTCTTATGTGGCCGTTGGATGATCAAAAGGTGCCGGAGCATGCCGCCATTGCCAGATTCCGCACTGGACAGCGCAGAGAAGCCATAGAAGTTCTAATTTTCCGGTATTCGAGAAAGCTGGAGAGATGGGCGTGCCAGACCACCAGGCCGTTTTCATAGGAGGAATGAAAATAGAGCGCCCCCGCTTTCCAAACAGGACGCTTTGCTCTGCGCGGCTCTAAGTTTTGAACCTTATCTTTCAAGAGCGTCAAGATCGCTTCCTCGTTCACTTTATCATTACTGCAGTCAATGTGTAAATTAAATTGATTTAGGCGTTTCCTTCTTTCTCTCATACAAAAGCAGCCTAAAGTGTGCAAAACTGAAAAGAGTGCGTAATTCTCCCAGCACAAGTGATCTTCTTGACTGGCAATATTATACTATCCAAGAAAATCGTTTGCCGCCTATTTTCGGAATCAGTTGTTTTCTTCCCGTATTTCGTTGTTCCTATATGGTTTAATAAAAGGAAATGCTCCAAGTTCTTCAATCAATTTTGATAACAGAACCTAGAATCATGGCAATACCCTGATTAACTTCAGAAGTTATATTTCGACATCACAGCCACACCCTTACGGCAAAGCGGCCTTTGAAAAAGTATGTGTTCGTGCAATATCCATCTGTCTTTCGTTGCCGAAAAAGATGCGCTCACTCGAGACTGTCCCAAACTTTGTGTAAACCTTCGATGTGGTGTAGAATAGAAGCACCACATTGGAGGTCGCACATATGGCCAGAAAGAATCGCACCCCGGAAGAAAATGCCTGTCGAGAGAAAATTCGTGCGCTGCTGCAAATGGCGAACATCTGCAGCATGGACGACATCCATAACCGGTTCAAGGGGGCGTCCGCTTTTCTATGTCTCACCATTTTAAAACCGTGGTGATAACATTCTTTTTGCTTTTTTCTTGTAAGAAAAAGTAAGTCACATCTCCCGGCGGCCCTCCAGGGCCCGCATGAGGGTGGCGTCGTCGGCGTATTCCAGGTGCCCGCCCACGGGGATACCGTAGGCCAGACGGGTGATCTTCACTCCGAAGGGCCGGAGCAACCGGGCCAGGTACATGGCGGTAGCCTCCCCCTCGGTGTCCGGGTTGGTGGCAATGATGACCTCCCGGACCTCCCCGGAGGCCACCCGCTGGGTGAGTTCCTTGATGTGCAGGTCGTCGGGTCCCACGTGGTTCATAGGGGAGATGACGCCGTGAAGAACGTGATAGCGCCCGTTGTACTCCCGGGACCGCTCCAGGGCGATGACGTCCCTGGGGTCGGCCACCACGCAGACCACGCCGGCGTCCCGTTTGTCGCTGCGGCAGATGGCGCAGGGTCCCTCCCCCTGGGTAAAATTCCCGCACACGGGGCACAGGGAAATGGACTCCTTGGCCGAGACAATGGCATCGGCAAACTCCTTGGCGTCCTCCTCCGGCAGCGCCAGGACAAAAAAGGCCAGCCGCTGGGCGCTCTTGGCGCCGATGCCCGGCAGCCGGGCAAACTGCTCCGTGAGCCGCTCCAGGGCGGGTGGGAAATACTCCATGCTCTTTTGTACCTCCAAAAATAGATCGGGATGGGCGGAGCCGGCCTCAGCCCCGCAGGGCAGCGATCATGGCGGCGGGGTCCGCCGCGCCGTACACCGCCGAGCCAGCCACCAGCACGTTGGCGCCGGCCTCGGTCACCAGCTTTGCCGTCTCCAGGTTGATGCCGCCGTCCACCTCCAGGTCACAGCCCGGCTGGTAGCGGTCGATGTAGGACCGAATGGTCCGGATCTTGGCCAGCTGGTCGGTCATAAACTTCTGACCGCCGAAGCCTGGCTCCACCGTCATCACCAGCACCAGGTCCACCCCCTCCTCCAGGTAGGGGAGCACCGCCTCGGCGGCGGTGATGGGCCGGAGGGCCACCGCCTTCTTTACGCCGTTGGCCTCCATGGCCCGAAGGGCGTCGTGGATGGCGGGAGGCAGATCGGCCTCCAGGTGGACGGAGAGCAGATCGGCCCCCGCCCTGGCAAAGGCCTCCACATACCGGCCCGGCTTTTCCACCATCAGGTGGACGTCCAGGAAGAGGTCGGTGTGCTTTCGGATGGCGTCCACCACCGGTACCCCAATGGTGATGTTGGGCACAAACATACCGTCCATCACGTCCACGTGGAGCCAGTCCGCGGTGGAGACACGCCGGATCTCCCGGTCCAATGAACAAAAATCAGCGGAGAGGATGGATGGTGCGATCTTTACCATAATTCTTCCCTCCTTGTGGAAAAATACCATCGGGACAGGGGCGAAGGTCCCCCGGCGGGCGAAGGCGCCGGGCACCCCACGCAGGCTGGCGGCATAGGATACGGCAAGCGGAACGTGGCCCCGGAACAGCCGCCGGCCTCCCCAGCGCGGCCCCACGCCGCCGCCCGGCACGGCGGCGACGGTCCGGCGCGGCCTGCCGCATGATATAGCCGCCCGCCGGCCCTGTCGGCGGGCGGCACAGCTTTACACGCTGGTGGTCATGACCTCTTTGGCGTCGTAGCCCGCCTGACGGAGGGCGGTCATGATCTCCTCCTTGTGGACGAGCCCAAAGGCCTCCAGCGTGACCCGCAGCTCCACGCCGCTCTGGCGGTTGAGGTTGACGAACTGATTGTGGTCCAGCCGGATGATGTTGCCGTTGAGCTCGGCCACCAGTTCGGCCACCCGGACCAGCTCGCCGGGCCGGTCGGGGAGCTGCACTGAGAAGGTGAAGACCCTGCCCCGGCTCACCAGGCCGTGCTGGACCAGGGAGGAGACGGTAATCACATCCATATTGCCGCCGGAGAGGACGCTCACCACATTTTTGCCCCGGCAGTCCAGGTGGTTGAGGGCGGCAACAGAGAGCAGACCGGCATTTTCCACGATCATCTTGTGCTTTTCCATCATGTCCAGGAAGGCGTCCACCAGCTCGTGGTCGTCGATGGTGATGATACCGTCCAGGTTCTTCTGGATGTAGGGGAAGATCTTGTCCCCCGGGGTCTTCACCGCCACGCCGTCGGCAATGGTGTCCACCTGGTCCAGGGTGACGATGTGGCCGGCCTCCAGACTGGCCTTCATGGAGGCAGCGCCGACGGGCTCCACACCGATGACCTTCACATTGGGGTTGAGGAGCTTGGCCAGGGCGGCCACACCGGAGGCCAGCCCGCCGCCCCCCACGGGGACCAGAATGATGTCCACATCGGGCAGGTCAGAGAAGATCTCATAGGCGATGGTGCCCTGTCCGGTGGCCAGAACGGGGTCGTTAAAGGGGTGGATGTAGGTGTAACCCTCTGACTGGGAAAGCCGGTTGGCCAGCTCAGCGGCGTCGTCAAAAACGGCGCCGTGGAGAATGACCTGAGCGCCATAGTCCTTGGTGTTGTTCACCTTCACAAGGGGGGTAGTGGTGGGCATGACCACGGTGGCCTTCACCCCAGCGGCCTGGGCAGCATAGGCCACACCCTGGGCGTGGTTGCCGGCAGAGGCGGTAATGAGCCCCCGCTCCTTCTCCTCCTGAGAAAGGGTGCTGATCTTGTAATAGGCGCCCCGGATCTTATAGGCGCCGGTGACCTGCATATTCTCCGGCTTGATGTAGACCTGGTTCCCTGTCGCCTTGGTAAGGGCGGCGGAGTGGACCAGGTGGGTGTCGGCCAGCACGCCGGCGAGCACGCTCCGCGCGGCCTTGAAATCCTCTAATGTCATCATTGGCGCTTCACTTCCTCTTGTTTTCCGACTGTATTCTTTTATCATAATGAGTTTTGACCGCTCTGTCAATGCCCGGCCATTGACACCCACCCACTGGGAGGGTACAATAGCCATGTATCCCTTGTTTCAGGAGGCAGTTATGGCGAAAGTAGTAAAACGATCCGTACTCCCCATCTATGCGGCGGCCGTGGTGTGGCTGGTTTTCGGCCTGTTTCTGCCCTTTTACCGGCCTTTTCATTATTTTTCCGCCTTTTTGGCCTCTCTGGTGGTTTTTATCATCGCCAAGGCCCTGTGCCCTGACCGGACCTTTGAGACGCCGGAGCCGGAGAAGAAGACCAAGGAGGAGCCCGCCCAGGAAAAGCCCGCCTCCACCGGTGATCCGGAGCTGGACGCCCTTGTTCAGGAGCGGGACCGGGCGGTATCTGAGATGCGCCGGCTCAACGACGCCATTGCCGACCCCACCATCTCCGCCCAGATCGACCACCTGGAGTCTACCACCACAAAGATCATCTCCTATGTGGTGGAGCACCCCAAGAAGCTCCCCCAGATCCGGAAATTCCTCAACTATTACCTCCCCACCACCCTCAAGCTCCTCAACGCCTATGACCGCATGGGCTCCGCCGGGGTATCCGGGGAGAACATCGACGGCACCATGGGCAAGATCGAAGCCATGATGAGCACGGTGGTCCAGGCCTTTGACCGGCAGCTGGACGCCCTCTTCGGGGACGAGGCCCTGGACATCTCCACCGACATCACCGTGCTGGAAAACCTGCTGGCCCAGGAGGGGCTGGCCGGGGAGCAGCTGGGCGGTCAGGGCTGACCCGCTCCATACAGGCACCAAACGACGAGGACACGCTCCTCTTCCGGAATATGGAACACATTACGAAAGCGAGGGAATCATCCTATGTCCGAGAACAACGATTTCACCCCTGAGCTGACCCTGACCCCCGATCTGAGCACCGGCGCCGCCGCCGCCCAAGCCCCCCAGGCCCCGGAGCTCACCCTCACCCCCGACATGAGCAGCGAGGACGAAGCCGCCGCTCAGAAGGCCCGTGACGAGCACGCCGTCAAGCTGGATGAGAGCCAGCTCACCGAGGCGGAGCGGAAGATGGTGGCTGACTTCGCCGCCAAAATCGACATTACCAACTCCAACGTGGTCCTCCAGTACGGCGCCGCCGCCCAGAAGAACATCGCCTCCTTCTCCGAGAACACCCTCAACTCTGTCCGTACCAAGGACCTGGGGGAGATCGGCCAGTCCCTGGCCGGTCTGGTGGGGGAGCTCCAGAACTTCGGCCAGGAGGAGAAAAGCGGGATTTTTGGTTTTTTCCAAAAGAAAAAAAATGAGCTGGAGGCCATGAAGGCCCAGTACGCCAAGGCGGAGTCCAATGTGAACAAGATCGTGGCGGTACTGGAGGGTCATCAGGTGACCCTGATGAAGGACATCGCCATGCTGGACCAGATGTATGACCTCAATACCAAATACTATAAAGAGCTCACCATGTATATCCTGGCCGGCAAAAAGCGGCTCCAGCAGGTCCGTGAGAACGAACTGGAGGCCCTGCGGAAAAAGGCGGCGGAGTCTGGCGCCCAGGAGGATGCCCAGGCCTACAACGACCTGGCCAATATGTGCTCCCGGTTTGAGAAAAAGATCCACGACCTGGAGCTCACCCGGATGATCTCCATCCAGATGGGACCCCAGACCCGGCTCATTCAGAATAACGACGCCCTCATGCTGGAGAAGATCCAGTCCTCCCTGGTGAACACCATCCCCCTGTGGAAGAGCCAAATGGTCCTCTCCCTGGGCCTGGAGCACTCCCGGCAGGCCACGGCGGCCCAGAGCGCCGTCACCAACATGACCAATGAGCTGCTCAAGAAAAACGCCGACATGCTCAAGATGGGTACCATTGAAACGGCCAAGGAGGCTGAGCGGAGCGTGGTGGACATCCAGACCCTCCAGCACACCAACCAGCAGCTCATCTCCACCCTGGACGAGGTCATGAAGATCCAACAGGACGGCGCCCAGAAGCGCAAGGAGGCCGAGCTGGAGCTGGGCCGCATCGAAGGGGAGCTCAAACAAAAGCTGCTGGAGCTCCGCGGCTGAGGAGCGTGATATGGAAATGCTGAAAAAACGCTGGGTGGCGGTGGTCATCCTCCTGCTGGTCATCGCCCTTTCCATCTGCATCGGCCAAATGCGTTCCCCCACTGGTACAGATCTTTCCACCGCCGACACCGCCCAGTCTCTGGACAGCGGTCTGGACATCGAGCCCTACCGGACCTGGCTGTGGGACGAGGCCGACATCCTCTCCACCAGTGTGGAGGACACCCTGTGCCTCTACAACGCCAACTGGGACGAGCGGTATCAGAGCCTGGTCGCCGTGGCGGCAGTGACCGCCACCGAGGGGCAGGCCATTGACGACTACGCCTATTCCCTGGCCAATGAGATTGGCCTCTCCGCCCGGGACGCCCTGCTGGTGGTGGATACTGGCACCAGCAACGCCTATCTGGCCCTGGGGAATGACTTCCTTCCCAGCCTCACCTCCTCGGATGTCACCGGCCTGCTGGACCAGAACCTGCGCGCCCCCCTTCAGGCGGGCAACTGCGGTGAGGGCGTCCTCGCCCTCTTTTCCGCCCTGGACCAGGTCTATATTGCCAACTATGGCGCCTCTCCCAGCGATGGCTATCATGGTTATGGGTACAGCGGTTCCTTTGGTGTCGTTATGACTGTGACCACCCTCGTGATCTTCTTTGTGATCCTGCTGGCGGTGCTCACCGCCATTGACACCGCCCGGTACAATGCCTACCGGCGGACCTATTACGGTGTGGCCACGCCGCCCTATGTATTCCGCCCCATCCTCTTCTGGCATGGTCCCCGCTATGGGTGGTATCGACGGCGCTGGCACCAACCTCCTCCCCCGCCTCCTCCAGGTCCCGGAGGGCCAAGGCCCCCCAGGGGAGGCGGCTTCGGCGGAAACTTCAGTAGCCATCGGGGCGGCGGCTTCGGTGGCAGCTTCCGGGGCGGCGGCTTCGGCGGCGGCTCCCGAGGCGGTGGCTTCGGCGGCGGCTTCCGAGGCGGTGGCTTCGGCGGCGGCTCCCGGGGCGGCGGTTTCGGCGGCCGCAGATAATGGCTTGTATACCCGGAGGGGCACGGACCCCTCCGGGTATTTTTATCAAACACAATTCCGACACATCCAGCGGATATGATAACACCAGAGAGGAGGAAACGCCTATGCCAGACATCATCCTGATCGTAGAGGATGAGCCTCACATGGGGACTATCCTCCAGGACTACTTTGCCGCCCACGGCGTGGAAAGTGACCTGGCGTCCGACGGCGACACCGCCCTGGATGCCTTTGCCCGCCGAGACTACGACGCAGTGCTTCTGGACGTGATGATACCGGGGCTGGACGGCTATGGGGTCTGCCGTGCCATTCGCCGGGAGAGCAGTCTGCCCATCCTCTTCCTTACCGCTCTGGGCGGCGAGGAGCAGGCCCTTTATGGCTATTCCCTGGGGGCGGACGACTATGTGACGAAGCCCTTCTCCCTGGCCCTCCTGCTGGCCAAGACCACCGCTCTCATCCGGCGGAGCCGGGGCACCGAGGACGGGGCACTGATCTGCGGGGCGATCCGGCTGGAGCCCGGGCCCATGCTATGTACCGTCAGTCATAACCAAGTTAAATTATCCCCACGGGAATATCAACTCCTCCTCTGTCTGCTCCGGAACCGGGGAAAGGTCCTCTCCCGGGAGCAGCTTCTCACCCGGGTGTGGGGCTGGGACTTTGAGGGTGGAGACCGGGCAGTGGATGTCCAGGTCAAGAATCTTAGAGCCGCTCTGGGGGATGCCGGAAAGCAGATCAAGACCGTGTTTAAGGCGGGCTATAAGTTGGAGGCAGAGTAGCCCGCCGGAAGGGAGTCCGCCGTGAAAAAAAAGTTGTTTCTCCCCCTGTTTCTTCGCGCTGCCGCCCGCTTTCTCCTGCTGTGGGTCCTGATGGTCTTTCTCCTCTCTCTCCGGGAGCTGGATGCACAGATCACCCGGCTGGAAAACGGGGTCAGCGAGTCCCGGGACTGGAACCTGCGAAACTGCCAGCTGGTGCTGGAGGGGGGAAGCGAGCCCTGGGACAGGCCGGCCATACTGAACGACCGGATGTACACCTACTATGCCACCTATGGGGCCGTGGGAGTCTTTCGGCTCCATGATGCCGAGGGACAGGAGCTGGCCCGGAGCCAGCTCACCTACGGCTCCTTCTCCCTTAACACCGGGGTGTATGACCATTATCTGAACTTCGACGCCGTCCTCACCGACGACGAGCAGTTGGCCTTGGGACGTCTCCTCCGGGAGGAGCGACAGCTGAATTGTTTCTACGGCACCGAGGGCCTCTATGGGGAATACGCGGGCTCGGACGGGGGAGAGAGCTTCACTGTGGGTCTCCGAGGTGAGGTCACTGGCGTGGTGGAGCACAACGTGGTCTATCCTCAGAAGCTGGTCTACTACTACGAGGACGGACCGGTGACCCTTCTGGACATAGACAGCCCCTTTTTTGACGGAAAGACCCTCACCACCCTCACCTTTGACGCCGCCCAGCTCAGCTCTCCCCTGGTCTGGGCCGACAGCAGTCCGGCGCTCACAATAAAGCTCTTTCGTGAGGCCGAGGCCCGGCTGGAGCGCCTGGTGGGGGCCCGCGCCCCCTCCGACGACTGGGCCGGCTCCTCCAGTGGCGGCAGCGGCTATGCCAGCGCCGGCTCCTCCTCCGCCTATGATGGTCTGCCGTCCGCCTACGGCGTCTCCTACCGCCCTGTCCTCATGGCCACCCACGGCCTGGTGTTCCTCTATGGCTTCACCCTGCTCTTCACCCTGCTCCTAGCCTACCTCACCGCCCGGACCCAGGCCAAAAGCCTCCAGCGGGAGCGGGCCCTCACCAACGCCGTGGCCCATGAGCTCAAGACCCCCCTGGCCCTCCTGCGCTCCTATGCCGAGGGCCTACAGGAGGACATCGCCCCACAAAAGCGGGCGCAGTACCTGGAGGTCATCATGGACCAGTCTGACCAGATGGCCGCTCTGGTCAATTCCCTTCTGGACCTGAGCCGCATGAAGGCAGGGAAAACCCGTTTTACCCCCGGCCCTGTGGCCCTGGACCAGGTGGCGGCTTCCGTCTTCCGCGCCCTGGTCCGGCCTATGGAAACCGCCGGTGTCACCCTGACACTAGACCTCACGCCCTGCACCGTCGCCGGTGAGGAGGGGCGGCTCTCTCTGGTGGTCTCCAACCTGGCCGTCAATGCCCTTCAGCACACCCCGCCGGGGGGAGAGATCCGGGTCCTCCTTCAGGCTGGGGACGGCGCCGCCCTCCTTCAGGTGGAAAATGACGGGGACCCTATCCCGGAGGAAGCCCTTTCCCGGATTTTCGAGCCCTTCTACCGCTCCGACAGCGCCCGGGACCGGAAACGCGGCGGCACCGGCCTGGGTCTGGCTCTGGTCAAGGAGACTGTGACCCTCCATAGTGGCACTTGCGGTGTGGAAAACTGCCCCACTGGTGTGCGCTTCTGGGTGAAAATACCCCTCCTGTCCACGTAAAAAACGCCTGTGTCCCCACTCAAATAGGGGGACACAGGCGTTTTTTCTCCACAGGCTGTGGATTTATTTCAGCTTCTCCACCTTGTCCAGAACCAGGGGGAGGAGCAGCTCCGCTACCCTGGTCTGGGCCGCGGCGGAGAGGTGGCGCTTGGGGGTGGTGCGCTCGTTGAACCACCGCTCCGGGTCATCCTTAAAGGGGGTATACAGGTCCACAAAGGGGATATTCAGCTGGTCACACAGGCTGGACAGGGACTCGTTCCAGATGGGCAGCCGGGCCTGGAGCTCCGGACCCGCCACCAGCTCGGAAAACCAGGGAATCCCCAGCATGATGAGGGGCATGCCCGTTTCGGCTGCCTGGTCCAGTACGTCTGAGATCTCGGAGAGAAATTCTCCCAGTGGGACCTCCAGCTTCTTGGCATCGTTGGTACCGAAGCCCAGAATACACAGATCAGCCCCGGTGGTGGCACTGGGAAACTGCTCCATGGCGTAGTCAGCCTGGACACCGGGTTGGCCCTCATTTTTGACCACGGCATCCACACCCTTGGCCTGGAGCATGGCCTCCAGCTTGGCGGGCCAGGCCTCCTCCAGAGGGCCCGGCGTGCCGGTGTCCCCCAGATAATATCTGGTGTTGGAATCTCCAAAGGCCACGATTTGATAACTCATATCCCATCCTCCTCCGCGTCACGGTCCTTCTTCCCTGCCATTTCCGCCCGAAACCAGCGGGAGCGCGTTTGCTGGGTGGAAAAGCCGGTCTCCAGATAGAGCTGATAAGCCGCCGGGTTGGCGGTGGAGACCTGAAGCCAGCAGCGGGCACACCCCTGCTCCGCCAGCAGATCCATGGCCAGCAGCAGCAACTCCCGGCCCAGACCTCTGCCCCGGGCCGCCTTTTCCAAACCAATGCCCTCGATCTCCCCGGCCTGGAGGTCCAGCTCATAGATGCCCACCGGCCGCTCTCCCTCCAGCGCCAGGCCGCAGCTGCCCGGCCTGGCCAGCTGTTCTGAGAGCTCCTCGGGGCCGTAGGTGGCGGCGTTGGGCACATCGGCAAAGGCCTCATTGTAGAGGGCCAGCCACCGCTCCCCCAGGACCTCTGTCAATGGCTCAGCGCAAAGCCGCCCCTGGGGCCGGGGGCGGTCGAAGGCCAGGTCCCGCTCCATGTCCAGCATGTCGTGGATATGGGTAAAGTGGACCGCCCCCAGCACCCCCTCTGTCAAGGGCGCCTCCGGATCGGTAGAGGCCACATAGATCTCCCGCGCCCCCTGCTCCGCCAGGGTCCTGACCTCACGGGCCAGCAACAATCCCAGCTCCTCCGCCGGACAGCGCCGGATGATCAAATAGGCCACGCCCCGGTGGGGTATTTCCCGGGTGATGCGCTGGAGCTGTGCCTTCATGGATCCCCCTCCTGCCGCGCAGCGGCCATGCTCAATATTGATTATCATATCACAGCTGGCCCGGCGGCGCAATGGCTCCCACTCCCGGCAATGTGAAAAACCTGTAAACAAAACGGGCGCGGACCGTAGCCCGCGCCCGTCAGACTCTATCAAAAATCTACGGTGAATGTGCCTTATATCAATCGCCCTGGAGGGCGTCAAAGCCCTCCTCCCCCGTGCGGACCTTGACCACATTCTCCACATCATAGATGAAGATTTTACCGTCGCCGATGTGTCCGGTAAAGAGGGCCCGTTTGGCGGCGGCCACCACGGTGGGTACCGGCACCTTGGAGACCACCACATCCACCTGCACCTTGGGCAGCAGGTTCATGGTCATCTCCACACCACGGTAGTACTCGGTGCGGCCCTTCTGTACGCCGCAGCCCAGCACCTGGGTCACTGTCATGCCGGTGACGCCGATGGCGTTCATGGCACTCTTCAGTACCTCGAACCGGGCCTGGTTGCAGAGGATGGTCACCTTGGAAAGCTTCACGTCGGAGGCCGAGATACCCGCCTTCTCACGGGCCACCAGCTGTACCGGCACCGCCTCGTCCTCACTGGCCCCACCGCTCACGGCCACAGGCTCCACCGGGCCGGTGAGCCCGCCCGCCGGCATAAAGTCGGCATAGGCCGAGGCTAGGCCGTGCTCCTGGATGTCCAGGCCCTCGATCTCCTCCTCGGCGGAGCAGCGCAGGCCGATGGTGTGCTTGAGCACCAGAAATACGATGGTAATGGTCACCAGGACCCACACCGCCACCGAGAGCACGCCGATGCACTGGGTGATAAAGAAGGAGGGGCCGCCGCCATAGAAAAGGCCGCCGTCCACCGCCAGCAGGCCAGTGAGCAAAGTACCCATGGCCCCACAGACGCCATGGACAGAGATGGCGCCCGCTGGGTCGTCGATCTTGGCTACCTTGTCAAAAAATTCAACCGCAAGCGGAAGGATGATGCCGGTGCACGCTCCGATGACGGCGGCGCCAAAGATGGATACCATGTCGCATCCGGCGGTAACGGCTACCAGGCCGCCCAGAGCGGCGTTGAAGGTCATGGACACATCCGGCTTACCGTACCGCAGCCAGGTAAAGATCATGGTGACCACGCAGGCCACTGCCGCCGACATGTTGGTGGTGCAGAAGATGGAGCCGGCCAGCGCCATGGTGCTGTCTCCCTCCATGGAGACAGTGGAGCAGCCATTGAAGCCAAACCAGCAGAACCAGAGGATAAACACGCCCAGGGCCGCGATGGAGAGGTTGTGTCCCAGGATGGCCTGGGGCTTGCCGTCCTTGTCATACTTGCCGATCCGGGGCCCCAGGATCTTGGCGCCCACCCCAGCGGCAATGCCGCCTACCATGTGGACGGCGGTGGAGCCGGCGAAGTCGTGGAAGCCCAGCTGGGACAGCCAGCCGCCGCCCCAGATCCAGTGGCCAGACACAGGGTAAATGACCAGGGAGATCATCAGGGAGTAGATGCAGTAGGAGATGAATTTGGTCCGCTCCGCCATGGCGCCGGAGACGATGGTGGCCGCCGTGGCGCAGAAGACCGTCTGGAAGATAAAGAAGGCTGTCAGAGGCACGCCATCCGGCAGAATGGCGGAGTAGTCGCCCCGCACCAGGGGGGCAAAGCCGCCGATCAGGGCGCCTGCCCCACCGAACATCAGTCCAAACCCCACCAACCAGTAGACCGGTGTGCCGATGCAGAAGTCCATCAGATTTTTCATGAGGATATTGCCCGTGTTTTTGCTCCTGGTAAAGCCTGCCTCACACATGGCGAACCCGGCCTGCATGAAGAAGACTAGCGCCGCTCCCAGAAGTACCCAGATGGTATTGACCGACGAATACATGTTCCATTCCTCCTCCAAATGCAAAAGCAAGGACGCCCGTTCCACCATCGTCGGCGGCTCGAGCGTCCTTGCCTGTTGGGGGCAGTTTACACGCATCCCTTCACTTTGTCAAGGCAGTCCAATAAAGTTTGTAAGACCTCCCACCTTTTTCCCTCTCATTTTGCCCAGGTTTATGAAATTTGGTCACACATATCCTGCAAAATTTATCTCCTCAGAGGCGGATCTCCACCGGTATCCCCATTGTGAGGGAGTCCGGCGTCACCCGGCAATCCCGGCACAGAATTTCCACGCCCGCAGCTGCGGCCCCCCGGACCGCCGCGCCAAAGGCAGGGTGGGTCCGGTCGTTGGGGGACCAGAAAGACACCCCCTCCATCTGGACCACCAGGAACAGGGACGCCTCATAGCCCGCCTTACGGCAGGCCACAAGCTCCTCCACATGCTTCACACCCCGCTCTGTGGGGGCGTCGGGAAAGTAGACGGCGCCACCCTCCTCCAGCGTGACGCCCTTCA
Source organism: Candidatus Intestinimonas merdavium (assembly GCA_019115785.1). Taxonomy (GTDB): domain Bacteria; phylum Bacillota; class Clostridia; order Oscillospirales; family Oscillospiraceae; genus Intestinimonas; species Intestinimonas merdavium. The sequence goes on from DXCX01000042.1 coordinate 21,560, forward strand.
CCTCAACAAAGCCTTTGCGTTTCCCTTCTAATGACTCCCAGTAGAAATCGAACCTTGAATTTCCCCATGTAGTTTCTGGACGCAGCAGCGAGAGCCCGGTCCGAAAACCCCCGCTGGCCGCCCATTCTCCAAAGACCTTGTTAGGCGCTTGGGCATCCATATTGATCAGGCGGTCACCCTTCTCCACAGCGATGAGATCATACCTGGTCTTTCTTCCCGGTCTTCCACCGTCCTCCAGGTAGACCGTAACGCCAGGTACCAGCAGCTCCCGGCACCGCCCTGTATTTTTCACATGGACGGTCTCTTCCCTCCCCTCCAGCTCTACCTGGGCAATGAACCGGTTGGGCCGGCGCAGAAAGACCGCTTTTTTGACGTTTTGGTATTGCATCTTTTTCCCTCTGTCTGTATGCTTATCTTGGGGACCGACCGCGCCCCGATCCTACGCTCAGGAGGCATCATCATGCACATCCCAGCCTGTGATACCACCGTCCAGCTCACGATTCTGCCCTTTGACAGCGCCCTGGAGAAGGCCCTTATGCCCTCTTCAGACTATGATATAGCTCAGTGGCTCTACGTCCCAAATTTCTATGCTGAGTACCGTTATATCCTGGGGACCCGGGGGGAAAAGCCTCTCATCTGTGTGGGCGTTAACCCCTCCACCGCCGCCCCCAATGACCTGGACAACACCCTCAAATCGGTGGAGCGCATTGCTCTGGCCAACGGCTACGACAGCTTTCTTATGTTCAATGTGTACGCCCAGCGGGCCACCCGGCCAGATGACATGGAGCCTACCCTCAATCCTCAGCTTCACGCCGAAAATATGGCCGCCTTCCGCTATGCCCTGGAGCAGACCAGGAACGGCCGTCCCGCCGTCTGGGCTGCCTGGGGCAACATCATCGAAAAACGCCCCTACCTGCCCGGCTGTGTGCGGGATATGATCGCTTTAGGGGAGGAATTCGGTGCCCAGTGGTTCACCGCTGGAAAACGCTCCGTGAAGGGGCATCCCCACCATCCCCTCTACCTAAAAAAGGACAGTCCCCTGGACCCCTTTGATGTAAAGGCCTACCTGGAGCGGGAACTCCATTGCTTCTAAAGACCTTGCAGGGAAGACCTGTGTTCTGTTATCTGGCAAAAAACTTAAAAAATACAAAAAACGGACTTCCTAAGAAGTCCGTTTTTTGTGTCGGCACTACCTATCTTCCCGGCCCGTCTCCAGGCAAGTATTTTCGGCGCAGGTGAGCTTAACTGCCGTGTTCGGAATGGGAACGGGTGGACCCTCACCGCAATCAGCACCGACTTACTTTTCTTTGACAAGAAAAGTAAGCAAAAGAAACTTCAGAGAACTTTCTTCTCCTTACTGTTCTTCTCAACAGTAAGTTCGATATTTCATTATTTCTCACAGAAGCAGAGCGCACTCTCAAGAAGAAAGTGGTGACCCGTGCGGGAATCGAACCCACGTTTGCGGCGTGAGAGGCCGCCGTCTTAGCCGCTTGACCAACGGGCCGTATGGTGCGCCTTCACGGATTCGAACCGGGGACCCACTGATTAAGAGTCAGTTGCTCTACCAACTGAGCTAAAGGCGCATGCTCTCTTTCGAGAAAGCAGAGAATCGATCCACACCCTCAAAACTGAACAATGCGAAGGAGAAGTAGGAGGGCAAGCGCCTGCACAATCATGTTAAGGTCAAGCCCTCGGCAGATTAGTATCGGTCAGCTGCACACGTTAC
>DXCX01000043.1 GCA_019115785.1 Candidatus Intestinimonas merdavium
GGGTGGCGGTGGTGGGGGGCTGGGGCGTGGGCGTAGGGGAGGGGGTGACCACCGCGGGGGTGGGGGACGGGGCGGGCGCCGGAGCCGCGGCTGGTTCACAGCCTGTCATCAGCAGGGCGGCCAGGGCGCCGACCAGAAGGGATGGGATCTGGGACATGGGAAACACTCCTTTTCTCAGGCGGGATTGTAGACGGCCTGGGCGATCTCGCCGCAGACGGCATAGACGCCGTAGGCGTCGGTGGAGCCCTCGGCCCCGTTGGTGAAGACCACCACGCCGTCGCCGGTCTCCGGGTCGTAGGAGAGCAGGCCATAGAAGCCGTAGGCCGAGCCGGTGTGATAATAGAGCCCCTCCCGGCCGTACATCCCCTCCTGGTAGCGCAGGGGGCGGCACTGGTAGAAGGTGCTGTCCCGGTAGGTGATGGGCGTCTCCATGGGGGTCTCCAGGTAGGCCACCGCCTCGGGGGAGAGGAGAGCCTCCCCCTCATAGACCCCGTCGGCGGAGAGCAGGGCGGCCAGCTTGGCCAGCTCCCCGGCGCTGCAGGTAAAGCCGCCGGCGAAGAAGTTGCCCCGGTAGCCCGGGGTGGGGTTGCACACATAGCCCAGCATTTCGCTCACCGAGCGGCTGACGGAGCCCCCTTGATAGAGGGGGGCCAGCAGCTCGGTGTGGGTGACGCTGCCCCCCTCAAAGGCGGCGTCGATGCCCATAGGCTCCAGCAGGCCCTCCCCCAGCACCTGGTCCAGGGGCTGCTGGGCGGCCAGCTCCAGGGTCATGCCCAGAACAGAGAAGCCGTAGTTGTTGTAGCCCCAGGAGGCGGGGTCCCCCGGCCTGAGGGACTGGAATCCGCTGCCCGCCAGCCGCTGCCGGGCGGCGCTCCCCTTCAGGGCGGACAGGCTGGAGGAGTCGCTGAGGGAGGAGGTGTGGGTGAGGAGGGTGTCAATGGTGACGGGGTCGTCGGGGTAGTAGGGATTGCACACCGTGGAGCCCCAGTAGGTGGAGAGGTTGGCCTCCGGGTCAATGAGCCCCTGGTCCAGCAGGAGGGCGGCGCTGAGCCCCACCGCCACCTTGGTCAGGGAGGCACAGCGGAGCTTGTGCTGGGGGGTCATGGCCACACTGTCCCTGACCGCCCAGCCCCAGGCCGACTCCAGCACCACCTCCCCGTCACGAATGACGGCGGCCTGGACGGCCATGGCGCCGTGGTCAGACCCGGCCTGGGCCACCGCCTGGTCCAGCTGTGCCTGGGTGATGACCGGCGTCGGCGTGGGTGTAGGCGTTGGGGTGGGCGACGGTGTGGCCGCCGCGGCCGACGGCGTGGCCGCGACGGGGGCGGGAGAGAGCTCCTCACCCTGGGCGGCACAGGACGACAGGGCCAGCAGACAGGATAAAATCAGACAGGAAACCCTAAAATTCATCTAAAATCCCCCTTTTTCCCATTGTACCACAGGATGGGTGGGAAAGGAATCGGTTGGGAAAAGAAGAAGGGGGAATTTTTTCCGGCGGGGAGCGGAGAGACGGGATTCACCCTTGTTTTGCGCCAAATTTATGATATACTATTGGGGCGTTTATGGCCGTGCCGGGCAAAGAGCGGCCCACAAAGGCCGCCTTCCGGCAGGGCGGCGGAAGATAACATTAAGGAGTACAACATGATCACAGTCACCGACCTCAGCTTACAGTACAGCGGCCAGGCCCTCTTTTCCCATGTGGACCTGCAATTTGTCAAGGGGAACTGCTATGGCATCATTGGCGCCAACGGCGCCGGCAAGTCCACCTTTTTGAAAATTCTCTCCGGGGAGCTGGAGCCCACCTCCGGTGAGGTGTCCATCCTGCCCAACACCCGCATGTCCATCCTCAAGCAGGACCAGAACGCCTACAACGCCTATACCGTTATGGACACGGTCATCATGGGCAACCAGCGCCTTTACGACATCGGCAAGGAGAAGGAGGCCCTCTACGCCAAGGAGGAGATGACGGAGGAGGACGGCATCCGGGCCTGCGAGCTGGAGGAGGAGTACGCCGAGCTGGGGGGCTGGGAGTCCGAGTCCGACGCCAGCCGCATCCTCCAGGGTCTGGGTATCCCGGTGTCCATGCACTACGACGTCATGGAGAACGTGGACGGCCGCCTGAAGGTGAAGGTGCTGCTGGCCCAGGCCCTCTTCGGCAATCCCGACATCCTCATGATGGACGAGCCCACCAACAACCTGGACATCAACGCGGTGAACTGGCTGGAGGATTTCCTCCTGGACTTCGAGGGCACCGTCATCGTGGTCAGCCACGACCGCCACTTCCTCAACACCATCTGCACCCACATCGTGGATATCGACTACAACAAGATCAAGCTCTATGTGGGCAACTACGACTTCTGGTATGAGTCCTCCCAGCTGGTGCAGTCCCTCATCAAGAACCAGAATAAGCGCAACGAGGAGAAGATCAAGGAATTGCAGGACTTTATCTCCCGCTTCTCGGCCAACAAGTCCAAGAGCAAGCAGGCCACTGCCCGCCGCAAGCTCCTGGACAAGCTGACCGTGGAGGAGATGCCCGCTTCTTCCCGCCGCTATCCCTGGGTGGCCTTCTCTCCAGAGCGGGAGGTGGGTAAGAATATCCTCTTTGTCACCGATGTGTCCAAGACCATCGACGGCGTGAAGGTGCTGGACAAGGTGTCCTTCATCGTGGGCCACGACGACAAGATCGCCTTCGTGGGCGACAACGAAAACGCCCATACCGCCCTCTTCAAGATCATCACCGGCGAGATGGAGCCCGACGAGGGCACCGTGAAGTGGGGCCAGACCGCCTCCTTCTCCTACTTCCCCAAGGACAACACCGCCTTCTTCGAGGGCCACGACGAGAATCTGGTGGAGTGGCTGCGGGAGTTCTCCCCCGATCCCCACGAGAGCTATCTGCGCGGCTTCCTGGGCCGGATGCTCTTCTCGGGCGACGACGTTTATAAGAGCGTGAAGGTCCTCTCCGGCGGTGAGAAGGTGCGGTGCATGCTCTCCCGCATGATGCTCTCCGGCGCCAACGTGCTGCTGCTGGACCAGCCCACCAACCACCTGGACCTGGAGTCCATCACCGCCGTCAACAACGGGCTGGAGGCCGTCAAGTGCAACGTGCTCTTCTCCTCCCACGACCATCAGCTGGTGCAGACCGTGGCCAACCGCATCTTTGACTTCACCGCCGACGGCAAGCTCATCGACCGCAAGATGACCTACGACGAATATCTGGAGAGCCAGAACGCCCAGTAAGGGGTGGGAGACCGAAGGTTTTTTTGCCTAACGAAACAAGCTGTGTTATAATATACCGTTGTACCATTTTCATCCGGAAAGGATGCTGATCATGCGAAAAGAAGTGCTTGCACCCCTTGCGGCCCTGGTGCTGGGCGCGGGAGGCTTTGCCCTGCGGAAGTGGGAGCTGGCCACCGCCTTTGAGCCGGACACCGGACTGGTGACCCCCGGTATGCCGTCCACCATCGCCCTCATCGTGTTGTCTGTGGCCGCCGCCCTCCTCCTGTTCTTCCTGGTCCGCGGACAGCATTACCCCTTCCCCGGCGGTTATGACGAGGCCTTTTCCGTCTCGGGCGATACCCTTACCGTGACGGCGCTGGTCCTGGCCGCCTTCCTGATGGCAGGCTCCGGCCTGTGGAACCTGTACCTCCATTTTCTGGCCAAAGAGGCGGTTTTCCCGGTGACCCGTCTGCTCCAGTCGGTGCTGTCGGTGGTCTCCGCCGGCGCGGTCTTCTACCTGGCCGCCAGAAGCTACCGCGGCCAGTCGGTGGGCAAGTATCCCATGGGCGTACTGGCGCCGGGCTATACCTTCTGCCTGTGGCTCACCGCCTCCTATCAGAACCGCGCAGCCGACCCGGTGGTGCAGGATTATCTCTATGAGCTTCTGGCCATCATCTGCGCCCTGCTGGCGACTTATTATATCGCTTCCTTCGCCTTTGCCAAAAAGAAAAAGGTGACCAATACCCTTTTCTTTGGCCTGCTGACCGTCTATTTCATCCTGACCACCCTGGCCGACAGCCATGATGGTCCCACCATGCTCCTCTACGGCGGCGCGCTGCTCTATGTCCTGACCATGAGCTACTGCCTGCTCCGCGCCGAGGGTCAGCCCCATCCGGACCCCGTTCCGGAGGCCGCGCCTCAGGAGGAACCCCAAGTAGAATCTTCAAACAGGGAGGATATCACCCAATGAATCAGAAGTTCTATATTACCACCCCCATCTACTACCCCAGCGACAAACTCCACATCGGCCACACCTATTGCACCGTGGCCACCGACGCGCTGGCCCGCTATAAGCGCCTCCAGGGCTATGACGTCATGTTCCTCACCGGCACCGACGAGCACGGCCAGAAGATCGAGGACAAGG
>DXCX01000044.1 GCA_019115785.1 Candidatus Intestinimonas merdavium
CGGTGTGGGCCGATCTGGACCCCTCCGCCTGGTACGCCGAGGCCGTGAACTACGTCATCGGCAACGGCATCATGGGTTCCACCAGCACCGAGGCCAATCTCTTCAACCCCACCGGCACCGTCACCCGGGCCACCGTGTACCAGACTCTCTACAACATGGAGGGCAAGCCCGCTGTGGCCGAGGCGGCCACCTTCTCCGACGTGGCCGGCACCTGGTATGCCGACTCCGCCGCCTGGGCGGAGGACGCCGGCCTCACCACCGGTGACGGCACCGGGGCCTACGCCGGCGACCGGGCCGTGACCCGCGCCGAGCTGGCCACCATCTTTACCCGCTACGCCCAGGTGAAGGGGCTGACTACCGCCACCGGCGATCTGAGCGGCTACGCAGACGCCGCCGATGTGGCCGACTGGGCCTCCGACGGCATGTCCGCGGCGGTGGGCTCCGGCATCCTGGGCGGCAAGCCCGGCAACCTGCTGGACCCCAACGGCACCGCTGTGCGTGCCGAGCTGGCCACCATCCTCCTCAACTTCTCCAAGCTCTCTCCCGCTGAGGAGACCGAGGAGCCCGCTGAGGAGCCTGTGGTGGACAACGGCGCCTATACGGAGACCGCTGTGAGCATCGAGGTCCCCGAGACCGACGGCATCCCCGCCCATACCGTTCCCGCCATCGTCACCATTCCCAGCGGCGAGGGCAAGTTCCCCGCTGTGGTGATGCTCCACGGCACCGGTTCCGACAAGCATGAGGCCGGCATGGGCTATGACTATGCTGCCCCCGTCCTGGCCGAGGCCGGTATCGCCACCATCCGGTTTGACTTTATGGGCAATGGCGAGTCCACTGCCAGCTATGCCGACTACTGCTATACCTCCGCCAATATTGACGCCAAGGCTGCCGCCGATTACATGGCCGGCCTGGAGAGCATTGACGGCGAGAAGCTGGGCATCATGGGCTGGAGCCAGGGTGGTACCAACGCCCTGCTGGCCGCTGCCGCCTATCCCGAGACCTTTAAGGCTGTGGTCACCTGGTCCGGCGCCACCACCCTGAATGGCAGCACCCTCTTTGCTGAGGGCTTTGACGCCGCCTATGAGCAGGCCAAGACCAATGGTACCTACACCATGACCTTTGACTGGCGCGATCCCCTCGAGGTGGGCACCCGCTGGTTTGAGGAGGTGGAGAGCACCGACGTGCTGGCTGAGACCGCCAAGATCACCGCTCCAGTGGTGGCCATCAACGGCGATTTGGACACCACCGTTCCCCCTGAGAACGCCACCGCCATTGCCGAGGCTGCGCAGAACGGCACCGTGTGGATGATCGAGGGAGCTGACCACACCTACAATGTCTTTACCGAGGAAGATCACGCCACCATTCTGAAGACCGCCGCCGATACCGCCGCCTTTTTCCAGCAGGCCTTTGACGGCGCTCTCACCGGCACCGTCACCTCCGTGAGCAAGTACGGCAATGTCACCACCGACCTGTCCCTGGAGGCCATGGGTACCATCGACGCTGAGGCGGGTGACATCCTTACCATCACGGTGAACGGTACCTCCATGGATGTGCCCTATGGCACCGCCTACAGCGATGTGGACAACGGCAGCGTCATCTCCCTGCCCGATACTGACACCAATACCCTGGCTGTGGCCATCAACATGGGCAACTTTGCTGAGACCTACGGTGCCGCCGAGGGCACTGTGATCACCGTGGCCATGAAGGAGAAGGGCGGCTATCTGGAGGAGTACCAGATCCGGAACATTGACTCCCTGAGGACCAATGACCGGGCCGACTATGCCTCCGATGAGGTCTTTGCCAACTTCCGCCCCGTGGTCATGGGCGACATCGCCGAGGGTGTCCTCTACCGCTCCTCCAGCCCCGTGAACCCCGAGCTGGGCCGCAACACCTATGCCGACGCCCTGGCTGAGGCCGCCGGCATCAAGACCGTCCTCAACCTGGCCGACAATGAGGAGACCATGAAGGCCTATGAGGGCTATGCCGAGAGCCATTACGCCACGCTGAACGTGGTGCCCCTGGACATGGGTGTGGACTTCGCCGCCGAGGACTTCAATGCCAAGCTGAAGACCGGTCTGGAGTACATGATCGCCAACGAGGGGCCCTATCTGGTCCACTGCAACGAGGGTAAGGACCGGGCCGGCTTCGTCACCGCGCTGCTGGAAGCCCTCATGGGAGGCACTGTGGACGAGATCAAGGCCGACTACATGACCTCCTATGAGAACTATTACCACGTGGAGAAGGACTCCGAGCAGTACAACAAGATCGCCGAGAGCAATATTATGAATACCCTTCGGACCATTGCGGGCCTGGAGGAGGGCGCCGATCTGGCCGGGGTGGACCTCCAGGCGGCTGCTGAGACCTATCTCACCGGGACCGTGGGCCTCTCTGCTGAGCAGGTGGATGCCCTTCGGGCTACCCTTTCCGCGGCTGTCGTGGAAACTGAGCAGGTGGCCTGAGCACAGCTTGAGGCCAAATAGAAAGGACCTGCTGCAACACGTGGCTTTGCGCTCAAGCCGAAAATTGAGACATTAAAAATTGCCGGGAACCTCCATTCGGGAGGTTCCCGGCAATTTTCTTGCAGCGATGGGTCCAGACTCGTTTTACGATGGGGGGCTTTTGAGAAGCTTGGACCGATTTCATTCCCAAATCTGCTCCCCCTTGATGCCCCGTCTTTCAGAGTGGGTGGTGCGGAGCAGTCCGGGGTGGTCAGAGGCAGATGGTGATGGGCAGGCTCTGGCTGCATTGGGCTCCGGGGGCCAGAAGGACCGCTCCCGGCCGGGCGGAGAGGTCATGGCCCGGGCCAGGGTAGCCGGTCCAGGGTTCGATGCACAGGAAGCCGGGGATACCGGGCTGGCTCCACAGCAGGAGATAGGGCGCCCCCATCAAATCCACCTGGAGGTACCGGCCGGTGTGCCGTTCCTCCAGCCTGACCCAGGCTGAACGCAGATTCTGGAGACAGAGGCTCCCCTGGTCAAAGAGCTCCGGCAGCAGGGGAAAGAGATCCGTTCCATCCGGCGCCTCCGGCTGCTGGAAACGGACCGCATAGTCCTCCAGAGGGCGGGCCGGGTCCAGGGGGCAGCGGAAGCCGGGGTGGAAGCCCATCTGGGCAGGCATGGCCCTGTCACTTCGGTTGAAGGCGGTGCAGGTGGTGACGAGTCGGTTGCCGTCCAGGACATGGACCGTCTCAAAGGAAAAGGCCCAGGGCCAGCGGGAATCGTCTCCCGGCCAATCCAGCCGGAAGTGGAGCCGCTGGTCGCTCCGCTCTACCAGGGTGTGCTCCAGATCCCGGACAAAACCGTGATTGCCCCCCAAAAAGCGGTTGTCTCCCTCTTGGAACCACCCGTCCTCAAGGGCGCCGCACCACGGAAAGCAGACGGGAGCCCGCCGTGGCCAGATCTCAGGCGTGCCGTTCCACAGACATGGGACAGAGGGGGTGTCTTTGGTGCGAATTTCCCATAGCTCTCCCCCCAAGGTGTTGACTGTGACCTCCAGGAATCCATTCTCCATCGTATAAAGCATGTTTGGATGACGCTCCTTGACAATCAATTTCCTGACGGCGGAGACCGCCGTGGGTGCCGGGCGGCGGGAAGGGGGATTTTCCCGGCACCATTCCAGAAGAGTTATCACTATCATAGCAGGAAAACCACCCGCTGTAAATCCGTCAAACCGCAGCGCCTCAGCAGAGGTTCCCGCATGAACACATAAAATCTGTCTAATATTTGATTTATCTAATGAAATGGTTTTGTGTGTTCCGTACAATCAGATGCCTGTTTTTTGTTGCATTTCCCAGATTGCGTACGGAGGGGGAATCGTATATGATTATATTAGTTAATTAAATTAAAAAATAAATCCGAATTGCCGTGAGTGGAGGTATTTATCATGTCACTGGTCCCCATGAAAGCTATTTTGGACGCTACGGAACAGTACAACTACGCCCAGGGCGCGTTCAATGTGAACGCGGTCTGTCAGGCAAAGGCCGTGATCGAGGTCCATGAGATGTTCCGTTCCGCCGCCATTCTTCAAGGCGCCGACCTGGCGAACGCTTTTATGGGCGGGCGCACCGACTTTGCCAACGGCACCCTGGAGGACAAGAAGAAGGGCGCGCTGAACATCGCCAACGCGGTCAAAAAGTACGCCGAGCACAGCCCCATTCCCGTCGCCCTCCACCTGGACCACGGAAAGGATTTTGACTCCTGTGCCGCCGCCATCGCCGGGGGATATACCTCTGTCATGATCGACGGCTCCTCCCTTCCCTTTGACCAAAATGTGGAGCTCACCCGTGAAGTGGTGAAGTACGCCCATGAGCGGGGCGTCACCGTGGAGGGTGAGCTGGGTGTGCTGGCCGGCGTGGAGGACCACGTCTTTGCCGCCAACTCCACCTATACCAACCCCATCGACGCGGTGAAGTTTTTCCGCCAGACCGGTGTGGACGCCCTGGCCATCAGCTATGGGACCAAGCACGGGGCCAATAAGGGCAAGGACACCGTGATCCGCAAGGAAATTGCCATTGCCACCAAGGAGTGCATGCTCCACGAGGGCATTGAGGGCACCCTGGTCAGCCATGGCTCATCCACCGTTCCTCAGTACATCGTAAAGGAGATCAACGCCCTGGGCGGTGACATCCATGACGCCTACGGCATCAAGAAAGAGCAGCTGAAGGAGGTCTCCAAGCTGGGTATCCGGAAGATCAACGTGGATACGGACATCCGTCTGGCCGTGACCCGCAACCTGCTGGAGCTCTTCCGGGACTGCCCCGCCCTGCGAGAGAGCGCCTCCATTGGGCCCATCTACAAGCTGCTGCTGGAGAATCCGTCCGCGTTCGATCCCCGGGTATTCTTCCCCCCCATCATGGACACCGTCATGTACGGCAATGTGCCGGACGACGACGTGGCATGCATCGTGGACTGCATCGAGCGGGGCGTGAAGGAAGTGGTTGGCACCCTGATCGTGGAATTTGACAGCGTGGGCAAGGCGCCGCTCATTGAGATGGTTAGCCTGGACGAGATGGCCGAGCGCTATCGCAAGAAGGGGATCTGAGGCAATGGGAAAAAATATTCTGGTCGCCCATGGCGGCGGTCCTACGGCGGTCATCAACTGCTCTTTGCAAGGCGTGGTGGAGGCCGCCCGTGCCTCCGGCCAGGTGGATAAGATCTACGCGGCCCGGTTCGGCGCCGAGGGCATCCTGGCCGGCGACCTCATCGACCTCACCGACGTGCCGGCGGAGACCATCTCCCGCCTGCGGGACACCCCCGCCTCGGCCATCGGCTCCTGCCGCCGCAAGCTGGGAGACGCCGATTACCCCACCGTGCTGGAGACTCTTCGCAGGTTCGGCATTGACTGCTTCTTCTACAATGGCGGCAACGACTCCATGGACACCTGCAACAAGGTCAATGAGCTGGCCAAAAAAGAGGGACTTGACCTTCGGGTCATCGGGATTCCCAAGACCATGGACAACGACCTGGAGATCACGGACCACTGTCCGGGCTTTGGCTCCGCGGCCCGCTATGCTGCCCAGAGCGCCTGTGAGCTGGCCCTGGACGCCTCGGCACTCCCCATTCATGTGGTGGTTCTGGAGCTGATGGGCCGCAACGCCGGCTGGGTCACGGCCGCCAGCGCCCTGGCCGCCCGGCTGACGAACTGCGAAGTGCTGACCTACCTGCCGGAGCGCCTGGTGGACGAGGAGAAAATGCTCTCCGACATTGAGGCGCGCTACGCCAAGGGAAAGGGCCTTCTGGTCACCGTCAGCGAGGGCATCTGCGGGCTGGACGGAAAGCCCTTTGCCGACACCGGCCTGGTGGACGGCTTCGGCCACACCATCCCCGGCGGCACCGCCCAGCACATCTCCGACCAGATCATTCAGAAGCTGGGGCTCAAATCCCGGGCCGAAAAGCCGGGCCTGCTGGGGCGGACCAGCATTCCCTACGTATCCGCCCCCGACCGGGAGGAGGCCTATGCCGTGGGTAAGTACGCGGTGGAGGCGGCGCTCCGTGGTGAGAGCGGCTCCATGGTGGCCATTGAGGCCCAGCGCTCCCCGGCCTATCACAGCAGCCTGTTCCTGACTCCGCTGAGCCAGGTGGCCAATGTGGAGAAGAAATTCCCCCTGGAGTGGATCGTGGAGGGCAATCAGATCGCCGATGCCTTCTTCGACTACGCCATGCCCCTGATGGGCGGCGGCTTCCCCCAGTACGCCCTGCTGAGAAAGTGAGGAGTCCGAGATGAAGCACCTGTATCTGAATCTGAAGCGGTTCGACGTGCCGGTAGCGTTCGGCGGGGTCAACCGCATCGCTCCGGTGGCCGACTGGGGCAAATACATTGTGGAGCACACCCAGGAGGGGCTGAAGAAGTATGACCTCTCGGAGGCGGAGTTCGTCCAGTACTTCCCCGAGGCCCACATCCTGGGAGCCGTGGCCGCCCGCTGCGCGGACAGCCCTGTCCAGGTGGGCTCCCAGAGCGTCTATCGCATGAATACCGCTGTGGGCGGCAACTTTGGCGCTTTTACCACCAACCGCCCTGCCTCCATTGTCAAGGCCATGGGGTGTACCTCCACCATCATCGGTCACTGCGAGGAGCGTAACGACAAGGCGGGCATCCTGGCCGAGGCCGGGGTCGCCGACACCGCCGCTGTCAACCGGCTCCTCAACCAGGAGATCAAGCTGGCCATCGAGCAGGGGCTCACCGTTCTCTACTGCATCGGCGAGAAGAGCGAAGAGCAGGAGCAGTGGCAGCAGGTGCTGGGAGACCAGCTCTCCATCGGCCTGGACGGTGTGGATACCTCCAAGGTGGTCATCGCCTACGAACCCATCTGGTCCATTGGTCCCGGGAAGACCCCCGCCGACAAGCCCTACATCACCAAGATCGCCCGCTTTGTCAAGGAGCGCACCGGCGGCCTGGATGTGGTGTATGGCGGCGGCCTGAAGGTGGACAATGCCGAAATGCTCGCCTCCATTGAAGAAATTGACGGCGGCCTCATCGCCCTTACCCGGTTCCAGGGGGAGATCGGCTTCTACCCCGACGAATATCTGGAGATCATCAAGACCTATCTTGGAAAATAAGGAGAGAGCCCATGAAGCTTGATTTTGAATACGGCCATGGACTGATGAGCGCCGAGCTGCCCGACAGCACCGACGTCTTCATTCCCGGCACCACGGTCCCCGATCCCCCCTGCCTGCCCCAGGACTGGGACAGCCTCTATGCCGCCACCCTGGAGTCCATCCGCCACCCCATGGGCATGCCCGCCCTGAGGGAGCTGGCCAGCCCTGGCAAGAGGGTGGTCTTCGTCATCCCCGACATCGTCAAGGGCGGCTGCCAGGCCACCAGTCATCGGAAGGTGTCCATCCGGGCCTGCCTGGATGAGCTCTACGCCGCCGGGGTGGAGAAAAAGGACATCCTCCTCCTCTTCTCCAACGGACTCCACCCCCGCGCCACTGTGGCCGAGATGAAGCAGATTCTGGGCGACGAGCTCTTCAACGAGTTCTATTGGACCAACCAGATCACGAGCCACGACTCCGAGGACTACGACCATATGGTGGATCTGGGCACCACCGGCAGGGGTGACCCGGTGCTCATGAACAAGTACGTCTTTGAGTGTGACCTGCCCATCCTGATCGGCCACACCCAGGGCAACCCCTACGGCGGCTACTCCGGCGGCTACAAGCACTGCGCCACCGGCATCACCCATTGGCGGAGCATTGCCAGCCACCATGTGCCCAAGGTCATGCACCGGGACGATTTCACCCCCGTGTCCGGCCACTCCCTCATGCGGACCAAGTTTGACGAGATCGGCATGCACATGGAGGAGAAGATGGGGCACCCCTTCTTCTGCTGCGACGCGGTGCTGGACACCTACTCCCGCCAGATCGCCATCTACTCCGGCTATGCCAAGGTGATGCAGCCTGAGTCCTGGAAGATCGCCAACAAGCGCACCTACGTTCCCTTCGCCGAGGAGAAGTACGATGTGATGGTCTTCGGCATGCCCCAGAACTTCCACTACGGCAACGGCATGGGCACCAATCCCATCCAGATGATGCAGGCTCTCTCCGCCCAGGTCATCCGCCACAAGCGGGTCATGAAGGAAAACTGCGTCATCATCTGCTCCTCCATCTGCAATGGCTACTTCCACGATGAGCGCTGGCCTTACCTCCGGGAGCTCTATGAGATGTTCCAGCATGACTACATGAATATCCTCCCCGATATGGACCGTTACGGGGAGTATTTCGCCACCAACCAGGAGTACATCCGGAAGTACCGCTTCTGTAACGCCTTCCACCCCTTCCACGGCTTCTCCATGATGAGCTGCGGCCACATCGCCGAGATGAATACCTCCGCCATCTACATCGTGGGCGCCCAGGAGCCCGGCATCGCCCGGGGCATGGGCCTCAAGACCCGTGCCACCTTTGAGGAGGCCCTGGCGGACGCCATGAGAAAGTATGTGGGTCCCGATCCCAAGATCCTGGCCCTGCCCCAGACCTTCAAGCTGGGCGCGGTCCATCTGTGCATGAAGGACGATGACCTGAGCACCGTGTAAGGTGCGGGGCCGGTTCCGCCCCAAAAAACGCCGGACGGCGGTCAAGAGGACACCGGACCGCTGTCCCCATGGAGCCATCCGCACCAATGGGCCTGTTTCCTGGTAGGGCCGTATAAGTTCAGCGAAACATGATGAAAAGGAAGGTGTCACATGAAAGGAAAAAATTCAAAGAAGCAGGTCATGAATGACAAGCTCTGGCTGCTGCTCTCATTTTGCGCGGCGCTGGTCGTCTGGTACCTGCTCTCCCTAGGCAAACGCACGGGAAACAGCTTCCCCTTTATTCCCGTGGTGATCAAGGGTCTTCAGACCATGATCGAGCGGGGGGCGTTCTGGACCGACCTGTCCAGCAGCTTGACCTCCATCGCGGCTGGCTTCGGCCTTGGTTTTGTCACCGCCGTACCCGCGGCCTTCCTGATGGCGTGGTACATGCCCATTCGGAAGATCATTGAGCCCTGGATCAACTTTATCCGCAATATCCCCGCCCTGGCCTATGCGCCCTTGATCGTCATTGCCGCCGGCGTGGGCAAGCCCCCTCAGATCATCCTCATCTGGATCTGCACCTTTATGACGATGTCCATCACCATCTTCCACGGCATCCGCAGCATTGACAACACCCTCATCAAGGCTGCCAGAGTGCTGGGCGCCAATGACCGGGACATCTTCTTCCGCATCATTCTGCCCGCCACCCTTCCCTTTATCATCACGGCCGTCCGGCTGGGACTTGGCGCCGGTCTGACCACACTGCTGGCTGCCGAGTCCACCGGCGCCCAGGCGGGCTTGGGCATGCGCATCCGGGCCCTTCAGAACACGTTTGAGACAGGTTCCATGCTGAGTTACATCATCATCATCGGCATCATCGGTCTGATCCTCAACCTGATTGTTGACATTATTGAAAGGAGACTGACATCGTGGCAGGAGAGACGAGAGGAGTAAAGCTCAGCATCCGAAATGTGGTAAAGGAATACAAGGGCGAGCACGGAACCACGGTGGCGCTGAATGGTGTGAACCTGGATGTCATGGAAAACGAATTTATCTGTGTGGTAGGCCCCTCCGGCTGCGGCAAGTCCACGCTGCTGAATATCCTGGCCGGCCTTCATGAGGCCACC